>JBIOWO010000368.1:0-2812 GCA_044868555.1 Lacipirellulaceae bacterium
CCCGTAGGACGGACAATCCTGTCCGTCGAATCCATGAAGTCATTGGGTGGCACGTCCAGAGCTCCAGGCGATGGGCGTGGTGCATCTGATCTGGCTCGACCACGCCCTTCGTCGGAGACTCAGGGACGTGCCACACCGAAAAATCCAGGCCTGTTACATTGAATGGAACCAATCGACGGACACGATTGTCCGTCCTACATGTGGCGACGCTTCCGTCGCGTTGTGAAGACTCCATGCCCCTCGACATCCCACGCATCGACACCCGGCAGCCCGACGCCCGCGCGGCGATCGCTCAACTGCGCGAAAAGCTCTCGCCGGCGGGCAACGTGGTGAGCGAGGCGGGCCGGCAGAAGACTCTGGCCGTGTTCGGCGCCCCGATGTCGCCCGCCGCCGTCGTCGAGCGAATTTGCTCCGATGTCCGCCAGGGCGGACTCGACGCCGTGCTCCGCTACACGGCCCAGCTCGACGGCGTGCAGCTCTCCGCTGCGAACCTGCAGGTGCCGTCGGCCGAATTGGCGGCCGCACACGCCGCCGTATCACGGGAATTCTTGGAAACGGTTCGCTGCATTCGCGACAACATCCTCCGCTTCCAGACGGCGATTCTGCATCGCGACGTACAGGTCGACACGCCGCACGGCGGTTACTTGCGGCAGCGCTATCTGCCGCTCGCGCGAGTCGGCATCTGCGTGCCGGGCGGCGCGGCCGCGTATCCGTCCACGGTGCTGATGACGGCCGTCCCGGCGCAGGCGGCCGGCGTCGCCGAAATCGCGATCGTCGCCCCGCCCACGCCGTTCGGCGCAAACAACCAAGAAGTGCTCGCCACTTGCCACGAGCTGGGTATCCGCGAGGTGTACCGCATGGGCGGCGCCCAGGCAATCGCCGCGCTCGCTTACGGTCTGGAAGGCCTCGCCAATGGACCGCTCGTGAAAGTCGACAAGATCGTCGGTCCGGGCAACCTGTTCGTCGCGCTCGCGAAAAAATTCGTCTTCGGCGACGTCGACATCGACGCCCTGGCCGGACCGAGCGAGATCATCGTCATCGCCGACGAAACCACGCCGCCCGAGTTTGCGGCGGCCGACATGATCGCCCAGGCCGAACATGCGCCCGGCTCGAGTGTCCTCATCACATGGCACGAACCGACCATTCACGCCGTCGCCGCCGCCTTAGACAACCAGCTCAACACGGCCCGGCGTGGCGCGATGGCCCGCGAGTCGCTCGAAGCGTTCGGCGCATTGATCCTGGTTGCCGACCGCGACGAAGCGGCCACGCTGGCTAACACGCTGGCCACCGAACACTTGGAAATTGTTTGCGCCGAGCCGGAGGCGATGCTGGAAAAGATTCGCTGCGCCGGCGCCGTATTTATCGGCCCGTACAGCCCAGTGGCACTGGGCGACTACGTGGCCGGCCCGTCGCACGTGCTGCCCACCGGCGCCACAGCCCGTTTCGCCAGCGGCCTGTCGGCCAACACGTTCATGCGCTCCAGCAGCGTGATCCATTTCACGCGCGAAGGCCTGAACGCCGTGGCCGACGACGCGATCCGCATGGCCGAGCGAGAAGGTCTGGCCGCCCACGGCGCAAGTGTGCAGTTGCGACGCAATGAGGTAAGCTGAGCCGATAGTTGTCAGCAACGTCACTGCATTCCCTGTACTCCGTACTGAGTAATCAGTACCAAGTCCGCCCTGCGTCTGCCTCCACGCCCAATTAACTGACACCCGACACCCGACACTTGCCCGCTCCCATGCCTCCTAACGCCCGCCCCAACATTGCTGAGATGAAAGGCTACGTCCCCGGCGAGCAGCCGCAGGGTGACAAATTCATCAAGCTCAACACCAATGAGAATCCCTACCAGTGCTCGCCCAAGGTGAAGGCGGCGATCGGCCGGGTCGTGCAGGCCGGGCTGCAGAAGTATCCCGACCCGCTGGCGACCGCGTTTCGCATTCGGGCCGGCGAGCTGTTGGGAGTCGATCCCGATTGGATCCTGTGCGGCAACGGCAGCGACGATCTCCTGACGATCGTGACGCGTACGTTCGTCGGCTCGAGCGACATGGTCCGCTTCGCCAACCCAAGCTATTTGCTCTATCGCACGCTGGCCGAGATTCAAGGGGCCGCGTGCGACATCGTCAACTACAACGCCGATTGGTCGTTGCCCGCCGAGTTCGCCAAGGCCAGCGACTGGCTGCGACTGGCGTATCTGGCGAACCCGAATAGCCCGTCCGGCACGCTGGTGCCGCCGGCAAAGGTGGCGGAGATCGCCGCCGCCCTGCCCTGCCCGCTGCTCGTGGACGAGGCCTACGTCGAATTCGCCGACACGAACTGCCTCGCTCTCGTCGCCGAGAACGATAAGGTGATGGTCGCCCGTACGCTAAGCAAGTCGTACGCCCTCGCCGGCCTGAGATTCGGCTACCTCATCGCGCAGCCGCAAGTCATCCGCGAGCTCCGCAAGGTGAAGGATTCGTACAACTGCGACGCGATCTCCATCGCCGGCGCAACCGCGGCTATTGACGACCAGGCCTGGCTCGCCGAGACCCGCGCGAAGATCATCGCCACGCGCGAGCGGATGACCGCCGCGCTCACCGACCTCGGCTTCGCGGCGGTTCCCTCGCAGTCGAACTTCGTATGGGCCCCCCACGCCAGTCTGCCGGTCGAGCCGGTCTACCAGCAACTCAAGGCCAGCGGCGTGCTGGTCCGCTACATGAATTACGCCGGTTGGGGCGACGGCCTGCGGATCAGCGTCGGCACCGACGAACAAGTCGATGCCTGCCTCACTCTGCTCCGCGAAGCTAGCACGAGGGAGTAGCTGAATTCGCAAGAA
>JBIOWO010000369.1:0-14649 GCA_044868555.1 Lacipirellulaceae bacterium
ACGTGGCCACAAAATCGGCCAGCGCCCGCTGCGAGACCGGCACGTCGCTGTACGTGCAAATGCGGACCCTGGCGTCTGGATAATCGTCCAGCGCGTAAGGCACGCCGAGGGAGGCAAGCACCACTTCCTTCTCCCGTGTCAGCCGTTCGACAAATTCCCGTTGAGCCGGCAGCAAGCCGAACGCGTGCCAGGCGGCAGGCTTGACGATCATGGCCACCAGCACTTGCGGGCGCTCGCGGGCCAATTCTTGGGCGGCGGCGAACTGGGCCGCATCGGCCCGTGGACCAAGCTGGACGTATTGCACGTCGCGGAATCGTTCGCGAAGCGCATCGGCCAGCGGCTGCTCGGGCGGATCGCTGGGCAATTCGAATGGCTTGAGCAGGATCGCCGCGAGCGGTTTCTCGTGGTCGAACGGCAGGTGCTCGATGCCGGCGTTGTCGACGAACTCGATCGCCCCACGAGCCGCGGAATAGGAAGTCAAATCGGCGAAGCGACCAAGTGGGCAAGTCGCCGGAATCCACGGTGGCCACGGAATCTCTTCTGCCATTTGCGCCAAAGCCATTTGCTTCAATCGCCAGACTCGCTCGAACGCCTGGTCGACGCGTGCTATGTCGAGCGTTCCATCGTCAACACATTTCAAAAGGTAGTCGACGACGCTGACAGGATCCTTGATGTCGAGCAGCATATCGACGCCGGCGTTGAGCGTCGCCAGTGCCATGACTCCCTCGCTGTCAAACCGGTCACGCACACCTGCCATCAAAAGACTGTCGGAACATACCACGCCTTGGAAACCCATTTCGTCGCGCAGCACGTCCTTCAGCAAAATCGGCGACAATGTGGCCGGCGCGCCGCTGGGGTCAATTCCGGGGAAGGCCACGTGGGCCGTCATCACCAATGAGCAACCTGCGTCGATCGCCGCTTGGAACGGCCGCAATTCGCACTCGCGCAATTCGTCCAGCGTACGGTCTACCACGGGCAGCGAGTCGTGCGAATCCTGGTGCGTGTCGCCGTGGCCGGGGAAGTGCTTGGCCGTCGCTAATAGTCCGCGGCTTTCGGCGGCGGCCACGTAGGCCGCAGTGAATTGGGCGGCCGTTTCCGGATCTTCGCTGAATGCGCGGATCGAGATAATCGGATTGCGCGGATTCGTGTTCACGTCGGCCACGGGGCCGAAAGTGACATGCACACCGGCGTCCCGCGCCTCGCGGGCCACAATGTCGACAAACTGTTCCACGGCCGCTTTTTGCCGGTGGAATGCCATCGCGTGCGGAAAAATCGTGTAGCCGCGAATCTGCTGCCCGACGCCCCGCTCCATGTCGGCCGCAATCAGCAGCGGCCACTTCGAAGCCGCCTGCAATTGCCGCAGAGCTTCCTTGGTCTGCGGCCCACCGTTGAACAACAATAGTCCGCCAATCGGGCACGATTCGAGAAGTGCAGAAATTCGCTCCCGATCTTCCTCCACCGTCCGAACCGGCGGCAGGTTCGAGCCGATCCGCACGTAAATCAGCTGCGCGAGCCGGTCTCGCAAGGACCACTCATTCGGCGGTGGCCAGGTGTTCGTTTCCATCATGAAACAGGTTCCACACGTCGACCAAACTGCGGGTCCATTTGCCGGTACACAGTCCACGTAACGACGAAACTAGGAATCGTGCATACGAGTATCCAGATGAAAAATCCCGTGTATCCAAACCACTCCAGCGGGTAGCCGGCGAAGCTCCCTGGCAGGATCAAGCCGAGGGTCATGAAGCCGGTACAGATCGCGTAGAACGAAGTTTGATGCTTGCCCTGTGCCAGATAAAGCATGTATAGCATGAAACCAGTAAATCCAAGCCCGTAGCCAAATTTTTCGAGCACGACCGCCAGACTGATGTAGACCAGGCTCGTTGGCTGGTAATACGCCAGAGCTAGGAACGCAACATTGGTCAGATTCATCATCGCCGCCATTGGGAGCAGCCATTTCCGCACTCCGTCGCGTGCCGCCAACATGCCGGCCAACACGCCGCCGCAGAGGAGCGCGGCAACACCGAGCGTGCCGTTGATCGTGCCAATTTGCCCTTCGTTCAATCCTAGACCGCCGACCTCCCTTGAATCGAGCAAGAACGCGCCGAACAACTTCACTACCTGAGCCTCAGCAAAACGATACAGCAGCAGGAACGGCAGCGCGGTCGCCAACGGAATCGAAGCGAAAAACAACCGGAAGATGCGGACTACTTCGCGCACGACTTTGCCCGCTGAGTCGATCTCGGTCGGCGGCTTGGCCGGCGCAATCGGCAATGCCCACGAATGATACGTCGCCAGGATGAAGAACGTGGCAGCAGCCACGTAATGTGTCGCCGACCAGGCGGCGGCTGGATCGAAGTCGCGCTTGATCAATAGCCCGACTAGCATTACGAGCAGCCCTTCGCCGAAGATCCAGCCCCCACGAAACGCGACGCTGCGAATGCCGGAAAACCAAGTCTGATCGTGCGGCTCCAGCACGCGCATGTAAAATCCGTCGGCCGCAATGTCATGCGTCGCCGCCGCCAGCGCCAACAATCCGTAACCGATCGCCGTCCACAGAAAGAAATGCTGCGTCGTGTAACCGATGGCCACAATCGCGAACCCAACGCTGGCCACGTATTCGGTGATCCATATCCACCGCCGCTCGGTGCCGATGACCTCGACGAGTGGACTCCATAGCGGCTTGAACGTCCACGGTAGCCCGAGCCACGCCGTGTAACCGATCAGCACGACCGAGATACCCAGGCGCTTGTAGGCGTAGGTCGAGACCGTCATCACGAGAACGTACGGCAAAGCCTGCGCGAAGTAGAGACTCGGCACCCACCGCCACGGGCCGCGCTTTGCAGGGGAGGTCGAGTCAGAAGACATCGTAGTAGGCACACTCCGTGTGCCGTAACGGATGCGGTTATCGGTCGACATCGCGAATTTGCTCGACCATCCTCGTTGGCACTTCTGCTACGGCACGCGGAGCGTGCCTGATACATTCGCCCGGCCCAAAGGTCCTTCGCGGCCCAGCCGCGTCACCGCGGAGACGACCGCCTCGGTCGGTGTGTCGTCGGCATCGATGTCGACCGCATGTCGTTCCTCGCGGCCCGGCACGATCGCAGTCTTCCAACGATCGCCGGCTTTCACGCGCACGACCCACAGCCAGGGCGCCTCGCCGGGCAGCTTCATTTCTACCACAACCCGGCCGTCTTGGCGCGTGGCGGAAACTTTTGGCTCAGCCGGTGTTTCGCTGCCCAGCCAGGGCGAATCGGGCACAAGCGCCGGTTCGGCGTAGACGCCTGCGTCGAGCTTGTCGTTCAGGCCGTCGCGGTTGTTGAAGAATGCCTTCATGCTGAAGTGGACGTTGCCGGTGGCGCCCGGCTGGGCCCGCGTGGCTTCGATTTGTCGGATCAATTCCTCGGCGGACCACTGCTCCTTGGTTTCCTCGACGCCTGCGTCGCGACGGACCTTGGACGTGAAGTTGCCCGGCCAAAGGTGCCGGCCTTTCACGTTCTGCTCGTGCCACCAGGCCAACAGCTTCGGATAGCTCTGCCCCTTGCTGTCCACCTGCCAATAGATTTGCGGCGTGAGGTAGTCGAGCCAACCCTCCTGCTGCCATTTGCGAGCGTCGGCGTACAGGCTGGCGTATTGATCGAAGCCGACGGTGCCCTTCGGGTGCCCGGGCCGCCAGATGCCGAACGGACTGATGCCGACCAGCACCCACGGCTTCTCTCGCTTCACCTCTTCGTACATCCGCTGAATAAGGCGATCGACGTTCTGCCGGCGCCAATCGTCGCGGCCGAGTTTTTCGCCCGCCGCCACGGCCCGTTGATAACTGTCGTCGTCGGGAAACGGCACGAGCTCGCCCGGGATTTCCTTGCCGGTCTTTTCGTCCTTCGTGGCTTTTTCGCGGACCGGATAGGGATAGAAATAATCGTCGATGTGGACGCCGTCGATGTCGTAGCGCTTCACGATGTCGTTGAGCACGGCGATGAAGTGGTCGACCGCGGCCGGCTCGCCCGGATCGAACCACTGGTAGCCGCCGTACTCGCGGACCAGCTCGGGGTGCGTCACGCTGACGTGATCGGGCGAGGCGGGCTCGCGGGCCTTTGGCACGCGCACGCGGTACGGATTGAACCACACGTGCAACTGCAGGCCGCGCCGATGCGCCTGTTCGACGGCGAACTTGAGTGGGTCGTAGGCCGGCTCGGGCGGTTGCCCCATCCGTCCGGTGAGAAACTCCGACCACGGCTCGAGCTTCGACGCGTACAGGGCATCGGCGGAGGGCCTGACTTGAAAGATCACGGCGTTGAGCTTGCGCTCGACGGCGGTGTCCATGATGCGAACCAACTCGCGCTTCTGTCGCCGCGTGGACAGACCGCGCTTGGAGGGCCAATCGATGTTCTGCACCGTAGCCACCCACACGCCGCGAAACTCGCGCGGCACGGGAGGCGGATCGTCGGCCCGCACGCTCGTCGCTGAACCAGCCGCGAACGCCAACACTGCCAACAAGCCGATCGCTCGATGCATCGCCATTGCCCTGCGCAAATCGAAGGAGACGGCCACGCCGTGGGCCAGCCTTCAGGATAGCTCAGAATAGCTCGGCGAACATCGCAATTTCAGCCAACAGTGCGCAGCACCATCACGTTATTGCGCACGGGCTCGCGCCATGCGATTGTCGCATTTGAAACTCATGCCTACTCTTAGAGATAGGGGCTCTTCCGTGTTGGCCGCGAGCGCCGGTCTGGCCAATACTCTAGCGTCGGCGAAAGCAAGCCGCGAAGCGCCTACGGCACTAAATTGCGGCTCAGGATAAGCAGAGAAGAGATTCATGAAGCTGATTTGCGCGACAAACCGGCGTAAACTCCCCGCGTTGGCTGCGTTGCTGGCGGCGTGGCCGGCGATCATCGTGGTTTCCACGTGCGCGGCGGCGAATTTACAAGGTCTGGATCTTTCGAGCTGGCAGGGGAACGTCAGCCAAACCACTTGGAACAATATCAAGAACTCGCAGGGCAAACAGTTTGGTTTCGTCCGTGCCAGCCGCGGCGCGACTTTTGGTCCTGTCGTTCCCGCGGGTGAGAACAGCGGTGCTGACTACAATCGCTTCGACGATGTTCAATTTGTAAACAACATCACTCGTGGAACCGCTGCCGGCCTACTCATGGGCATGTATCATTTCAATCGCGCGGACATCAGCGGCAACACCGGCGCAGACGAAGCGAATCATTTCATGGAGACCGGCACGCAACAACCGGCCGGGCTGAGCCCTCAATTTGCCGGCAACTTCATGCGGCCGGGCTACCTGCTGCCGGTGCTCGACCTGGAAGCGGGCAACGGCCTAAGCCAAGCCGCGCTGACCAATTGGGCCAATGAGTTCATCACCACGATCTACAACGCCAAGGGGTTCTATCCCATCGTCTATACCAACAGCTCGTACAACAACGACGAGGTTGCGGCGTCGGTCGCGTGGTTCAACGTCGATACCGGCCCCGGGCCTCATACCGGTCCGAAAACATATCAATGGCTCGCTCGGCCGGCGGGCGACATCGTCAACGGCAATCCCGGTGCCGCGGTCTCTTATCCAAATCCGTACGGGGTCTGGGACGCCAATTTCAACACGCGGACCAACAGCCGCGACCCCGCGATCAACCCCTGGGCATTCTGGCAAAACGGCACGTTCACGATTTTCGGCGGCGGTAACGGCTCAGCCGATGCAGATGCCGCCAACGGCAACATCGAGTTCGTCAAGGATTTCCTCGTGCCCGCGCTGTGGACCAACAGCGGCAGCGGTGAATGGTCCACGATGACGAACTGGAACTCGAACAACCTGCTGTACAACCCAATGGATCCCAGCTTCGGTCCAGCCAGCCGCCTGCCGAACAGCCTGGACTGGGTCCAGTTGCGCAACACCGGCGGCGGAACGATCACGCTTAGCAGCGGCACCCACACGATCCGCAAGCTCACCACCCAACAGCCGCTGAGCTTGACGGGCGGCTCGCTAAGCGTCGCTTACACCCCGGGCAGCGGCGGGCGAGATAACATTCCCGTGGAATTCGCCAGCAGCGTCACCATCGCCAATACCGCCGCGTACTCCGCGCACACCACGCAAGTCGATGGCGGGGGCGGACAGTTCAATATCAACGGCGGGACCGTCACTTTCAGTGAAATCCAGCTCGCCTCCCACGCCTCGAATTCGGGCAAGATCGTCATGGGCGGCGACGCCACCTTCGCCCAGACCGGCGGCGCCGGAACATCCGTCATCCGCTCCACCGGATCACTCGCGCAGGCCGGCAGTATCTCCCTCTCCGCCGGCAACCGCACGTTCTCAGTCAACAACGGCTCTGCCGGTACCGACCTCAACGTGCGCGCCGGCATTACGGGCGCCGGCAGGCTCGTCAAGAGCGGCGCGGGAACCATGCAGCTCTCGATGACCAATACCTATAGCGGCGGCACGACGATTGCGAGTGGCGTCCTCCAGGTCGCCGCCGATAGCCGGCTCGGCGCCGCGCCCGGCAGCGTGCAATCAGACAATATCATTCTCGACGGCGGCACGCTGCGCACCGGAGCGCAGATCAATTCCGTCAGCCTCACCAACGCTGGCAGTGGATACACTAGTTTCCCGACGCTAACGATCGGGGGCGCCGGCGCGAATGTGCTTCCCGCCTCCGCCAACGTCTTGGCCGGAATCAACTCCATCGCCGTCTCGGCCGGCGGCAGCAATTACGTCAATCAAGTCTCCGCGCCGTCGCCCAGTAGCGCCGGCACGTTCGTCGACATCGTCGGCGGTGGAGGCAGCGGTGCCACGGCGTTCGCCACTGTCGCCGGCGGCGTCGTCACCGGGATCACGATCACCAACGCGGGCAGCGGCTACACCTCCATGCCGACCATCCATATTTCGTCAACCATCAGCGGCGGCAACCTCGCCGGTAGCGGCGCCACAGCCAATGTCAGCGGTATCACCCTGCAAAGCGTCGCGCTCAACGACGGCGGATTTGACTACAACACGCCGACGATCAGCCTCACGGGCGGCGGCGGAAGCGGGGCGACCGCGTCGGCCACCTCCGCCCCCAGCCTGACACTCAACAGCAACCGGGGCGTCGTGCTCACCGCAAATGGCGGCACGCTGCAGCAAACTGCCGGCACGACCTTCACTATCGGCGGTCCCATCAACTCCTCGGGGAGCGGCCCGCTCAACAAGTCCGGCGCCGGCTCTCTCGTGCTCAATGGCGCCAATACCTACGCGGGCGGAACGACCGTGGCCGACGGCACGTTAGTCATCTCGGGCGCGTCTGCCACGCTCGGCAACGGCAACGTGACGGTGCAAGGCACGACGCCTGGCACGGCGCTCTTGATTCAGAGCGGCGTGGCGAACGCCATCGACGACATCGCCACGATGAACCTGTTCGGAGGCGGTACGGCCGGTGTTGCGGACCAGGGCTACGTCGATCTCGGCGCCGGCATCAGTGAGGTAATTGGTTCCCTGTTCCTCAACGGCGTCATGCAACCCAACGGCACGTACGGCGCTACGGGAAGCGGCGCCACGCACGTCATGGACGAGTATTTCGCCGGCAGCGGGATTCTGTCTGTCGGCGCTCTGATCTTCGCGGGCGACTATAATGACGATGGTTTTGTCGACGCGGCCGACTACGCCGTGTGGCGAGAAAACGTGGGTCAACCAGCGGGCTCGCTGCCGAATGACAATACGGGTGCTCCGATCGGCGACGCTCAATACAATCTGTGGAGGTCGAATTTCGGCAACGCAGCGGGCAGCGCCAGCGGCTTGGGGACCCTTCGACAAACTCAGGGTGGCGCCGTCCCCGAACCGTCGTCCATCGCGCTCGTGGCGCTCATGACCATGGCTCTTGGTTTCGCCCATCGCCGGCGACCTTAGCCCGGCTTCCAGGCGGCTTTCAACATCCCTGCGCAGCATCCTCGCGTTATTGCGCACGGGTTTGCGCCATGCGATTGGCGCATCTGTAAACGATGCGTACTCTTGAAGTAAGGGAACTCAGTTGGTGCACGAGCGAGCGAGCAGAGGACGATGAGCACGAGGACGAGCATGACGACTGTCCGCAAGTGGAGGTTGCCAATCCTGGCCATCACGGCTGCGGCTGCGTGGTCGAGCACTTGCGCCACGGCCCACGCGCAGCGTGCACTGGGGCTCGACATTTCGGCGTGGCAGGGCAACATTTCGCAGACGACGTGGAACAACATCCGCAACGTCGAGAACCGCGAGTTCGTGTTCTTGCGCTCCAGCCGCGGCGGCACAACCGGCTACTACGACCAAAGTAATTCTGACAACGATCCACCGACGAATACGCTTTCTCAGCGGTACGATGACCCGTACTTCGTGCAGAATATCAATCGCGCGACCACGGCCGGCATGTATGCCGGTTCGTATCACTTCGGACGGATGGACATCATCGCGAGCACGCTGAACGCCAACGGCATCGCCAACAATGGCACCGATGAGGCAGCCCATTTCATCCAAATGGCCGGTGCCTGGATGCGGCCCGGCTACCTGCTGCCGGTGTTCGATTTCGAGGCCGGGCTCGGGATTCGGACTGCCTCCGAGTTGGCTCAATTCTCGATCGACTTTTCCAACAAGATCTACAACGACATGGGCATTCGCCCGGCCGTCTACATCGGTAACAATTATTCCAGCCCGATGAACAACATTCCGGAATCGGCGACCGTCGCCGCGGCGTACCCGACACTTTGGAACGCGCGCTGGCCCAACCAAGAGTTTCCCGACACGATTCCCGTGCAAACGGCGGATCCCGGCGACTACACATCGACCGTCTACGGTCCTTGGGACAATCCGCCGAACGGAGCCGATCCGTGGCACTTTTGGCAGTATGCGAGCACGGGCCGACTCACCAGTTTCAACAACGGCAACAGCAATCTGGACTTTGACGTCGCCAAGGGCGGGGTCGAGTACCTTCGGGACCACCTCGTGCCGGCCATTTGGACGAACGACAACAGCGGGCAGTGGACGACGCTCGCGAACTGGAACAGCGGACAAGCGCCGGTCGCACCGGTGACGGGACCGGGGCAGGTGGCGCCGGTGGGAACGCAGACGCTGCCCACGCCGCGCCTGCCGGGCGCGGCGGGAAGCGGCGTCACTTCCGGACAATTCGATACCGTCATCCTTGATCGCCCGAATGCCAATGTCACGGTTACGCTCGGCTCCGGCACGCACAACATTCGCAAGCTGTACGCCCGCGAGGCGCTCAATATCACGGGCGGATCGCTGACGGTGAACTACGTGCCGTCCGCCGATTCGACGCCGATCGGGGCCCAGTTCTCGGCGCCGGTTTCGTTGAGTGGTGGCAGCTTCAGTGCGCACACTTTGCAAGTCGACGCGGGACAAACCTTCGCTGTCAGCGGCGGATCGCTCACGCTGGACACGATCAATTTGGCCGGCACGTTGAGCATTTCCAATCCGTCCTTCACCGACGTCTCCAATGTTCGATTAACTACCGGTGCCTCGCTCAATTTGACATATTCCGGCACGCCGGACACGGTCGACACGTTGTTTTTGGACGGCGTATCGCAGGCCGCGGGAACGTGGGGTGCGATGGGTTCGGCGGCGCAGCATACGAGCCCGCTGATTACCGGCACCGGCCTGTTGAATGTTGGCACGTTTGTGCCACCGGTGGGCGACCCTGGTAACGTGCTGGACGACTTCGAAGTCGACGAGGGCCACTTCCATTGGGCCTACAACCAATCGCCGCCGTCGCAAACATTCGGGCTGGCCGCGAGCACGACGATTGACCGGGTTACGACCGAACACGAAGGGACCAGCGACGCCTCGCAACTATTAAGCCTGGTTTCCGATGGCAGCGCGAACTGGCAAATTCGGCACAATTCCGGAACGACCACGTCGGCCGCGCCGGCCAGCAATGTGCCGTTGGAATCGACTGGTTATATCGGCTTCTGGTTGAAGACCGACGACCCGGGCGTGACGGTGCGGATCGCGCTCGACGACCCCGGCTCGGCCGATCGCGGCTCGCCGAAGAGCGTGATCGCCGATAACGAGTGGCACCTCTATCAATGGAATCTCGAAGACGATGGCCAGTGGGACGGCTGGGTTACCGGTGACGGTTCCATCCTCGGCGCCACCGTGACGATCGACTCGATCTTTTTCAACGGCAGCAGCAGCGCCCAGATCTATCTGGACACTGTGTCGCACAACCCTGATGGCCTACTGGCCGCGGCGCCCATTCCGGGCGATTACAATGCCGACGGCGTGGTTGACGAAGCCGACTACAACACGTGGCGGGCGGCGTACGGCAATAGCGTCACGCCCGGCAGCGGCGCCGATGGCAACGGCGACGGCGTGGTTGACACGGCCGACTACGTGATGTGGCGGATCCAGATGAGTGCAGGCTCGGCGTCGGCCTCGGCCCTGCAAGGCGCGGCCGTGCCGGAACCGGCGACGATTGTTATCGTCGGAATTGTGGCCGGCGCACTCTTTATGCGCCGCGCGAAATCGTCACATAGCCGACCCATCTTGGGTCGGTAGGCTGTTTGGCTGGAATTCTTTTTTTCGAAGCTGATTCGCTGCTTTTTCGTCTCCACTCGGCCAGGATGGCCGGGCTATGTTGTTTCGGCCAGGTTCGTTGGGGCTCTCGAGTTGTTCCTCCTTCACCGAAGGCGGGCGCCCACCGCAACGACCGACCAGCCGGCTACTCGCGGCGGATCGAACGATTCATGCGAGGGCCAGCCTAGCAGAAGGGACCAGGCGATTCCGCAACTATATTTGGCCACCGCGCGAAAAGGCGTTTTACGCTTATTTGAGCTCGAAATTGATGGGCTCCGCTTGTCCGGGAGCGACCGTCGCTTTGAGCGTGGTCTTGGCGCGAACCGTGTATTGAACGGGCAGAACTATTTTCTGCGGCGGAAGCGGGTCGCCCTCTTTCCAGCCGGGCGGTTTTTCAAAGCCGAGGCTGACAACCACGTCATAGTCGCCTGGCGGCAATTCGACGGAGTACTGGCCGTCTGACTGGATCGCGGCCGAGACGGGACGTCCCTTTCCAGGAAAGAACGTCAGTCCGCCGTTGGTAATTGGCTGGCCGCGAAAGCTGACATTTCCACGAACCGTTTCGTTGCCACCCGAGCTGCCACAACCAACAAGGCCGAGAGCGATGAGGAGGACGCACGCGCATCGGGACATCGACGTGGAAATGCTCATGCGTAGTGGGCACCCGCCGCTAGTTGTCGCTCAGCGTCTCTTCGCCATTCCGCGAAGCAATGGCAAGCCAGACCTTGCTATCGAGGTCTTCTGGCAGGAACTTCACAGCGCCGTCGCCATAGCAAAAATTCGAGCCACCCTTGTGTCGGCTCGCCCAGGGCAGGTCGTTAACGCTAATCACCTTGGGGACGCTGGCAGGGAGATCGGGCCGATCTCCCGCAGTGTTATCATGGTTTTGGTAGGCAGAGGTGTACGGGCTGTGGTTGATGGGATATTTATCCGTCACGTTTTTGCAGGCGAAGAAGGCGGTGGAGGGCTGCGGGCCATCCGGATTGCCGTTCGGGTCGGAAGTGTCACGCCAATACGCCCCAATCATCCAGGCTCGAATTTGGTAATACCGCTCGCCGACCATGAGCGTCTTGCTCACGCCGTCGGTGGCCTGTTTGATGGAAACCGGCCAACCCATGATTAATAAACCATCATAGTTGTTGGGGCCAAACAGACCGGCGGCACCTGCGGTTACGCAATACTGGCCTGCCTTTTTTGTCGCCGGGCAGATGCCGGTACGGGCGTAGTAGGAGCCAGCCACGCCGGCGTAGCTCATGCCCTTGCGAGTGGCGTCGCCAAATTTCTCGAGCTGCGTTCTGAGATCGGGGTCACTCGGACAGAGATACATTGGAAGCAAGAGCCTGTTCAATTCGTTCATCGAGGAGCCGTAGGCATCGGCGTTCGCCTTGTACTTCGCGAGAGCCTCTTCACTGACCTGGCTCTCTTCGACGTACGGCAAGATCTGTACCGTCCAGGCGAGACCACTGGGCGTTGCCAAAGGATCATGATTGAAAACCAAGCTCCCGGGGGGCAACTCTTTTTTCGACGACTCGTAGCTCAGGATTGCAAGCCCAATGTTGTGCAAGTTGTTCGCGCAACTGGTACGTCGCGCCGCTTCGCGAGCCGACTGAATTGCCGGCAGCAAGAGTGCGACCAGGATGCCGATGATGGCGATGACGACCAATAATTCAACCAGCGTAAAGCCGGGCGTTATGCAGCCACGCCTCGCGGAGCGAGTAACAAGCATGATGAGGGCCCTGCAGGTGCTGTATTCAGTTCATTATTAAATCGGACCGCCTCCGGTCAATAGAAAGTCGGCGCCGACCGGCGGCGATGCCGAGCTGGCTCAGGGCAGCCAGGGTCGAAGTCGCGGGTTCGGGACGCAGTGCAACGAATTCCCACCGCTCACCAAGACAACATGGCTAGTACAAAGTGAAATCTCTTCATTAGCGATTCACCAACAGGAACATCGCAGCTGATACCAACGATAATGGACCAAACAACCGGGTAACTCGGCCCGCTCACTATCTTTAACCTACTCGCTGTCACAAAAGCGGCTACCAACGGACGCGCATAGCTTTCTCGTAATTCTGCAGAAACGTCGACCCACGCTACGGCAGGATGAAATCGACCGATTGTGGGTCTTCGGCGCCGGTGATGTTGGCCGTCAGGCCTGAGCTGTTGAAACTGGCATATTTCTCCGGCACTTGTCGAGGCGGCAGCGTGGGCAGTGGCTGCCCCTCTTTCCAACCGTCGGGAAGTGGTGAGGGCGTGTCGATGCGAACCTGATATTCGCCGGGCGGCAGTTCGAAGGAGAATGTGCCGTCGGAATTGATTCCGCCGCCGAGCGGCCGTCCGCCGCGAGGAAGAAAGTTGATGATTCCACTGGTAACCGGCTTGCGGTTGAAGCTGATCGTGCCGTTAACCGTGGTAGTATTCTCGCGGCCGCCGCAACCGACGAAGACTGCCAACGACAGTAACAGATGCCCTAGTGCGACGCGAGAATAACTGGGCACGTGACACCCATTCGCAACATCGAGTGTGCAACACTTCACGGGAGATCCACCACTTCGCCACCGTTGCGCGAGGCGTAGGCCGTGTAGATGGCGGGATCGATGTCGTCCGTTATGACCACGATACTGCCATCGCCCTTGACGAAGTTCGTGAGGCCCGGGTGAAAGCTGCCGAACGGCAGGTCATTGAAGCTGACGGTCTTCGGGGCGCCGGCCGGCATGTTCGGCCGATCGGAGTCGTTAACGTGGTTCGTGTAGTAACCAACGGTATTCAGGTTTGGATTCGGCGGGATATTCCAAGAAATGTTCTTCGCGGCGCTGGAATAAGAGCCGCAGGGTACGGTGGTGGGCGCTTTGGCACTCAAACCAGCACCTTGTTTCACGGAGTAGTAGTTTCCGGCGGTCCAAACGCGGAGTTGATACCAACGTTCGCCGACCATCAAGGTTTTGGACGTGCCGTCGGTGACTTTCTTGACACTTACTTCCACATCGCCACCGGGAAACAACAACCCGTCGATATTGAGATCCGTGACGCAGGGAGTTTTGAGATAATTTGCGTTCGAATAGTCCGAAGGACAAGGCTGTGCGCCAGGCCGTGACTTGTAGGAACCGGTCACACCTGCATAACTGGTCGATTTCAACGTCTGATTGAACTTATCGAAGATTTCGACGGCGGTATCGGTGGGACATTGAAACAAGTCCAGGCGCGAGAGATTCGCTTGGCTGAATCCTGCGTTGTATACATCGGGATCCTTGCCGGCGTTGGCCTTCCGGTAATCATCGACGAATGTTTTGACTGAACTGCTGATCGCAGACTCCTCGACGTATGGCATAATCAGCACTTGCCAGCTCAGGCCGTTAATGGAGATATCGCTGGCAATCGTGGAGCTTGGCGGATAGCATTTCTTGGCCGACTCGTAGTTGAGACATGCCAGGCCGATGTTCTTGAGATTATTGATGCACTTGGTGCGCCGCGCCGCCTCGCGCGCGGCCTGAACGGCCGGCAGCAAGAGGGCCACAAGGATGCCGATGATCGCGATGACGACCAACAGTTCGACCAGCGTAAAGGCTGCGCTTTTATTCTTGCTCACTACAGGCACCTCGACCTGCGCGAAGCCGGAGCGACTGGCTTGCAGTGCGTTTCTATCGACGACATTACGCGACAATCGAATTCGGACCGAACCAGGTCGTGCAATGCAACTCATGACCGTGCCTCTGCTTTTGGAGCGCCCGATTCCCTAAGCCCCTGGAAAAGTCCGTCGCTGGCGGTGGTTTCGATACCCTTTATTTTACGGGCAAGCGGGCTGCGCACAAAGAAAATCTAGCGCAGGTCTTTCGCGCATTAGCGCAATCGGTGCGCTAGGGCAATTTCCTCCAGGAACGGTGGGACCGATGCCAATTGCAAGTGGGCACTAGCGACGACGGCCAGCAGCGAACAGCCCGGTGGCGGCCAGCAACAGGAGGATGGTCGCCGGCTCTGGAACCGCGGCCGCCGCACCTAGCACCGCACCGCTTCCCGGCGGAGCGGCGTTGCCAAAGGTGGCCTTCCAATTAGCATAGTCGTTGTCATCCACGTCGCCATCACTGTCCGAGTCGCCCGTCGACCGAGTGGCGCCGCTCGCCGTCGGA
>JBIOWO010000370.1:0-4070 GCA_044868555.1 Lacipirellulaceae bacterium
CCGTGGCATTTCGCAATACAACGGCTACAATAAGAAACTAGTCCAGGCGGTCATCCAAGCCCTGTCCCCGATGACCATGAAGCGAGATCTGCGACGTCGACTCCGGTGACTACGCCACGTGCTCGACCGGTCGTTCGGCATTCGCCCTGCCATGATCGACATTGACCGCCTTCGCTCTTGTCTCGACGACGTAAGCACGGCCGAGCCGTGGCTGCGTTCGCTTCACGTGGCCGATGCGCCAGCCGCCCACGCCAACTTCACGCGGATGGCCACCCGCGGCGTGACGCTCGATCTGTTGTCGCAAATCAGCGACCAGCTCGCCGCCGCCGCGCCGACCCTGGCCGACCCGGACATGGCGATCAACAACCTCGAACGGTTCATCGCCGCGTCGCGCAACCCGATGGCCACGGCCGCCCTGTTCGAGCGCGATCGCACTGCCCTGCCCAGCCTGCTGCAGATTTTTTCCACGAGCCAGTACCTTAGCGACCTGTTGATCGTCGACAACGAGGCGTACGACCTGCTGCGGATGACCGAGGGCCTGGCCGTGGCCCGCTCGGCGCTGGTGGAAGAAATCATTGGCGAAGTTCGCGCGGTGGGCACGTACGGCGAAGTGCTGGCCTCGCTGCGGCGGTTCAAGCGGCGGGAGACATTGCGGATCGCATACGGCGACATCGTCCGCGGCCAACCGGTCGCCACGGTGGCGCGCCAAATCTCGTACCTGGCCGACGCGATCACCGAGGCCGCGCTCGATTACTCGGGCCGGTATCTCGGCGAGCAGTACGGCCGACCTCTCCGTCGGGACGGCGAGCGCTGCCGCTTCGTGGTATTCGGCCTCGGCAAGTTGGTCGGCGTTGAATTGAACTACTCCAGCGACATCGATCTTATTTTCATGTTCGACGAGGATGGTCACACTGACGCTCGCCGCACGGTGAGCAATCAGGAGTATTTCGAGCGACTCTCGAAAGAAGTGATTCGCCTGCTGACGGAAATGACCGATCTCGGGGCCGCCTATCGCGTGGACCTGCGCTTGCGGCCGGACGGGTCGCGCGGCCCGTTGTGCCTGAGCTTCGACAGCACGCTCGCGTACTACGACGTGAAAGGTCGCACGTGGGAACGGCAGGCGTACGTGAAGGCCCGTCCCGTCGCCGGCGACCTGGACCTGGGACAAGAACTGCTCGACCGGCTGGAGCCCTGGATTTATCGCCGCTATCTCAGCCTGACGGATATCGCCGGCATCAAGTCGCTCAAACGCCGCATCGAGCACCACACCGAAAGCGAAGGCGGTGACCGGCGAAACGTCAAAACCGGCCGCGGTGGCATCCGCGATATCGAATTCGTCATCCAGTTTCTGCAGCTGTTGAACGGCGGCAACTTGCCCGCTATCCGCACCGGCAACACGCTGGACGCGATTGCCCGCCTCGAGCAGGCCGGCTGCCTCACGCCGGTCGAACGAACCAAGCTCGAAGAAAATTACAACTTCCTCCGCAAGCTCGAACATCGCCTGCAGATCATGTTCGACTTGAAGACCCATCTGCTGCCGAAGGACCGCGGCGAGCTGGCCAAACTGGCCGTGCGGATGGGCTACGTTTCCACGCCGCGGGTCACCGCGCTGCAGGCCTTCGAGAACGATTACGCGCAGCGCACCGACGTCAACCGCGATATCTTGAATCACCTGCTGCACGACGCGTTTCCGGACGATGCGGCGGCCGAGCCGGAAGTTGACCTGGTGAACGACCCGGCCCCGCCGCCCGAGCGGATTCAGCAAGTGCTCGGTCGCTACCCGTTCCGCGACATTCCGGTGGCGTATGAAAACCTGATGACGCTGGCGACCGAGAAGATCCGCTTCCTCTCCACGCGTCGCTGCCGGCATTTCCTGGCGGCGATCGCGCCCCGTTTGCTCGCGGCCATCGCTGCCACGCCCGAGCCTGACACGACTCTGGTCAACCTGAGCCGCGTCAGCGACTCGCTCGGCGGCAAGGCGGCCTTGTGGGAGCTATTGAGCACCAACAAGCCGTCGCTCAATTTGTACGTCACGCTCTGTGCCGCCTGCCCCTACCTGGCCGGCATTCTCACGAGCAATCCGGGCATGATCGACGAGCTGATGGACAGCCTCCTGGTCGAGCATCTGCCGACGCTCGCGATCCTTGAAGATGCGTTAGCCGAATTGTGCAAAGGGGCCGAGGACATCGACCCTATTCTGCACAGCTTTAAAAACGCCCAGCATCTGCGGGTCGGCGTCCGCGACGTATTGGGCCGGGACGACATCCGCGCAACTCATGCCGCGTTGGCCGACGTCGCCGAGGCCTGCCTCAAACAAATCGCGACCCGCGAGTATGGCCGACTGATCGAAAAATTCGGCGTGCCGACGATCGGCCGGCCGAGCGACGAAGAGCTCGCCAACGACATCGTCCGCCGACATTGGGATCGCTACGCCCGTCGCGAAGGCGACACCTGCGAGCCCGTCGTCCTGGCACTCGGCAAGCTGGGCGGCCGCGAGCCGAACTATCACAGCGATCTCGACCTCATTTTCCTGTACGAATCGGGCGGCGTAACGATCGGCCGCAGCCGTGGACCCAACGGAAACGGGACGAGCGGCGGCTTGACCAACAACAGTCATTTCTTCAGCGAGTTCGGCCAGCGGCTGATCCGCGTGGCGAATCACCTTGGCCCGCACGGCCGGCTGTACGAAGTCGACGCCCGGCTCCGCCCCACCGGCCGCAGCGGGGCGCTGGCCGTCTCGTTCGACGGCTTCGCCCGCTACTTCGCCGAAGGCAGCGGTCAACTGTGGGAGCGGCAATCGCTTTGCAAAGCGCGGCGCGTGCTGGGCAGCGAACAGGCCAGCCAGGCCGCGATGGAACTGGTCGCCCAGGCGGCGTTCAGCACGCCGTGGCGGCCCGAGTTCGCGACCGAAATCCGCCAGATGCGTTCCCGGCTGGAAGAAACCGCCTCGAAGCGAAACCTCAAGCGCGGACCCGGCGGCACGGTCGACACCGAGTTTCTCGTGCAGATGCTGCAACTCAAGCACGGCGGCAGCGATCCTTCGATTCGCGTCCCCGGCACAGTCGATGCACTCGAAGCACTGAAGCAGGGCGGCTACTTGTCCGCCGACGACGCCGATTATTTTCATCAGAGCTATCGTTTCCAACGCAGCATCGAGGCCCGCATCCGGCTGATGGACTTCAGCGGCCGCCACGAGCTGCCCGACACCGAACGCGACCTGGCCAAACTGGCCTACCTCCTCGATTCCAAGCCGCAGGCACTTGTCGCCGAGGCCGAGCGGACGTTCGCCGAGAACCGCGTCCGCTTCAACCGCATCTTCGACGCGGCGGAACGGGCGTAGCGGCCGCGAGCGCTCGACTGGGCTCGTCGAAGTCCGAGCGGCACCTGGTTTTGCGCGGCGGGTGGCACGACTGGCAGCGAGGAGCCCGGGGGTTGGGCGTCTTCAGGCACGAGACTCGGGCACGCGGCCGAAGATGATCAAAATTCGGCATACCGAGAAATCGCTATTTCTCGGGAATTGTTCGAAGATGCCCACAATTCCCACCCCTAATTGTGGGCATCTACGGCGGGCGCAGGTTGGGAAGAATGGGGAATCTAGAGTGGTGTGCCAAGGGCGGACTGCCGACGTGGCCGCGAGGCCGCGGCACACGTAACCTCCGCGTTATCAAAGAACAAGAACGGCTGGAATGCGGCGTGGAGTAAGCTTAGCGTATATGTATACATTTGTCCATATTCAATTTTTGGGCCACGAGAATTTCGTCGCGGAAGAAGCGGAGGTAGTGGTACCGTTCTGCTCAAAAACAGTGTACTCCTCTCGCTCCGCGAGAGGAAAAACATCTCGCGGAGCGAGATGAGTACACCAAACTGTACCACTACCGAAGCGGAGAAAGAAATCTTCGCCATGCTCGCTTCGTGATGGTGACGTCGATGCGCGTAAACTCCAAGGGGGCCTGTAAATCTTTTTGTGTCAAGCCAGCACGAATGTCAATTGTTGGTTAGTTCGGGTACGCGGCCTTCGTAAAGGATGGCGAAGTGGTTGAGGGCTTCTTTCCAGTGGTGGATCGGTCTGG
>JBIOWO010000371.1:0-14398 GCA_044868555.1 Lacipirellulaceae bacterium
CGTCGAGTTTCTGGGTCGCGTCCTGGCGGGTCGACTCCGGATCACCGACACGATCGGACATCTGTCCAAAAAGCAATTCGGCGTCTTGCTGCCCGATACCCAGAAGTCCGGCGCCTGGAAGGTTGCCACCGACATCTGCGACGTCTATCCGCCGGGTCACGACCGCCCCAATTGCGACGTGTTCAGTTACCCGGACGACCATTCGCGGTGGCAGGCAAGCGGCTCCGATCGCCAGGAGCTGCCGGCGCGAGAATCGGGCGAAGCCCTGCTCGACAGGCTGGTCGCGCTCCGAACGCCGGTGTCGAAGCGCGTGATCGACGTCCTTGGCTCCGGCCTGGGACTGATCGTGTCCGCCCCCCTGCTGCTGGCCATCTCGGCGACCATCAAGTTCACGTCGCGCGGACCGGCGATTTACTCGCAGGAACGCGAAGGACTCGGCGGCCGCCGCTTCCGCATCTACAAGCTGCGCACCATGCGGCTGGACGCCGATCGCCTGCAGTCGCAACTGCGCCAGTACAGCGAGCAGGATGGGCCCGCGTTCAAGATGAGTCGCGACCCGCGGACCACCTGGATCGGACGCTGGTTGAGGAAAACCAGCATGGACGAGTTGCCCCAATTGTGGAACGTGCTCCGCGGCGAGATGTCGCTCGTCGGGCCGCGGCCGCTGCCAACCGACGAATCGGTCCAATGTACGCCCTGGCAGCGGCAGCGCCTGGCCGTGTTGCCAGGTCTCACCTGCATCTGGCAAATTTGGGGCCGCAACACCGTCACCTTTGACGAATGGATGCGGATGGACCTGCATTATATCCGCCGGCAGTCGTTCCTCTACGACTTGCACCTGTTGCTCCGCACCGCCCCGGCGCTCCTATTCCAACCCGGACCCCGATGACCGATCGGCGACCGCAGCTCATCCTTTTCTACTTCACATCTGGAACACCACCATGGCCGACCAACGACAAGCTGATTTCACCACGCGGAATATCGGGGAGATGCTGTTCCGGCACAAGAAAAAGATCATCGTCTGCCCGCTGCTCGCGGTGGCGCTGGGCGCGGCCGTGTTCCTTTTCTGTCCGCGCGCCTACCGCAGCGAGGCCCAACTGTTCCTCCGCATCGGCCGCGAAAGCGTCGGCATCGACCCCACCGCCACCACCGGCCAGACGGTCCCGCTGCAGCAGTTCGACCGCAAGGACGAAATCAAATCATCGATCCAGGTCCTGAAAAGCCGGGCCATTATCGCCAAGGCCGTCGATCAGCTCGGGCCGGACGTAGTCCTGGGCCAAACAGGCGCCGGCGCCGCTAAGCCGAACGCGCTCGCCGACACGCTGGCCGTGCCGGTCCGCAAGCTCATTGCGCTGGTGAAAAGCATCGACCCGATTTCCGAACGGGAAGAAGCGATCATCACGATAGAGAAGAATTTGAACGTCGAAGCCGAACGGGAGTCGACGCTTATCGTCGTCGAGTACGACGCCGAAACGCCGCAGCTCGCGCAGACCGTGTGCGACGCACTCGTCGACGTCTACCTGCAGGAGCACATGCGAATCCACCGCAACGAAGGTTCCCGACTGTTCTTCGCCGAGCAACAGCGGCGGCTGCGAACGGAGCTCGACGATTCTCTCCAGATCGTGCAAGCCGCCAAGAACGAAATGGGTCTGGCCAGCGTCGAGGCCCGCCGCACAACGCTGGAGTCTCAATTCAGTGCGATCGAATTGGATCGGCTCAGTACACAGCAGCAATTGGCCGCCGCCACGGCCCGCAGCGTCGAGTTGGCCGCGCAGCTCGCCAAAGTGCCGGAGCGCCTGGTCGACTCGCAAAAGAGTGTGCCGAATTCCGGAGCCGACATGCTCCGCGATCAGTTATACGCGCTAGAAGTGAAGTCGATGGATCTTCAAGCCCGCTACAGCGAATCTCATCCACTGGTCCAAACTGTCCAACAGCAGCTGAAAGATGCGAAGCAGGTGCTCGCCCAGCAGACCGACCAGCGCCTGGAGACGACCGATAACGTCAATCCGATTCACCGGCAACTGTCCCTGGAGTTGAAGCAGGAGCAGGGGGTCCTCGCCGGCCTGAAAGCTCGCGCCGCAGAGTTGGCGCAACAGAAGGAAACGGTGCTCGCCGGTTTGCGGGCCATCAATGCCTCGGAATTGAAGATCGATCAGCTCAACCGCCAGGCCGAGCTGGCGCGCGACAAGTTCTTCCAATATTCCCGCAACATGGAAGAGTCCTTCATCGACTCGGAATTGGAAACCCAACAAATCAACAACGTGAGCCAGGTCCTGCCGGCCACGCTGGCCGAGCGGCCGGTCAGCCCGTCGAAGATATTGGTCGCTCTGGCCACGCTCGTGTTGGCCACCGCCGGCACCGCCGCGCTCGTCCTGGGCAGCGAGCGACTCAGCGACCGGTTGCACAGCGAAGAGGACGTCGAAAACGCGCTGGGCCTGCCGGTGCTGGGGGCGATCCCGGGCGACCGCGTTCATCGCCGCGTCCTCCCCACGCAGGCCAACGGACGGCAGCAAGCATCCTCGACCATCGACTCGTGGATCTAACACGCGGAGCCAACTTCCATGTCTACTCTCGAACACCCTACTGAGTCGGAAGTCGCTGCCGACAGCTCGCTGCACCCCGGTCAGCCCGGTGCCCAGCCGCCACGCGTCCGCGCTGCGGCCAGCATCCCTCCGCGCCTCGGCGCGGAATACTACGACTCGCTGCTATGGCGATTGTGTGCGCGCCGGCCCGACGCGCTCGACGCCAGCTTCCTGCTGGGACTCGTCGGCTGCGGACGGCAGGCGGGCGTCAGCACTTTGGCCACCAACCTTGCGATCCGCGCCGCCGACCACGGCCTCGGACCCGTGCTGCTCGTCGACGCCAACGTCGCGCATCCCCACTTGCATCATTTATGGATGCTCAAACCCAGCGCGGGACTGGCCGACATCCTGGCCGGCCAATCCACGCTCGAGGCCTGCCTGCAAACGACGTCGGTTGCCGGCCTCGATCTGTTGCCGTTCGGCGACGCCCGCCGCCTCGATCAGGCCCGCATCGACCCGCTGCCTTTCGAAGGCGTGGTCAGCCAGATGCGCGAACAGTATTCGCTGGTGATCTGCGATCTGCCCGACGCGCGCGACATGGGCCATGCGTTGCTGCTGGCGGGCGCGCTCGACGGGGCCCTCGTCGTGGTCCGCTCGGAGCGCGTCGGCCGCCACGCGGCACAACAAACGATCAATCGCCTTACGTCCGACGGCGTCAACATGGTGGGCGCCGTCATCACCGACCATCGCCATTACCTGCCGAATTGGCTCAACCAGCGCCTGTGAAGAAAACCGTAGCTGAATTCGCAAGAATTCAGAATCCGCAAATTCAGCTACCAGAGATTCGACACCCTTGACCCCCGCCTCTGAAAAAATGTCATCTCGCCTGTCCACGACGCTCCTCTGGCCGCGCCGGCGGGACGGTGCGCGTGAACTCGTGCAGTCGTTGTGGGTCGTCTGCGACCAGGTCGTAGTCAGCCTGGCCAGCTTCCTCACGACGGTGATCGTGGGCCGCATCTGTGGACGCGAGGAACTCGGCATCTACGTCCTCGGCACGACGACTTTCTGGCTCGTGGCTGGAATCCCCAACGCGCTGGCCTGGACGCCCTACACGTCGCGCGCGCCGCGCATGTCGTCCGGCCGCCGCGCCCGCTACAGCGGCAGCGTCACCATCCACATGGCGATCCTGACCGCGGCAATTGTCGGCGTCTTCCTGCTGGCCGGGTTGCTGCCTTCCACATGGTTCGGCCAGGGCCGCTGGTTCGCGACAATGTGCCTCGCGCTCGTTCCCTTCACGGCCTTGATGACCGTGCGCGAGCACGTCCGCCGCCTCTGCCTCTCGCAAATTGCCGCTCACGATTTGCTGAGGCTCGACGCGCCGATCGCGGCGACGCAGCTCCTGCTATTGATGTGGCTCGCCCGTTGGGGCTGGCTGACGGCGAACTCGGCGCTCTTGGCCGTCGGGGCAGCCTGCCTGATCGCACTGCTGTGGCTGTACAGCCATCGGGACGAGTTCGAGTATCGGCCGCGACGCGCAGCCGTCCACTGGAGTTATAACCTGCAGTTCGGCCGCTGGCTGTTGGCCGTTTCGATCGCCTGGCTGTTGGGCGATGCGCTGTACCGCTGGATTGTCGGTTGGCAATACGGCCTGGACGGCCTGGGCCGCTTTGCCAGTGCGCAGGCGGTCGTGCTGTTCATCAATCCGCTCCTCGTATCAGCCGTCAACCTCGGCCGCGCCCTGTCTGCCAATCGTTATGCCACCGGCGGTATGCGAGACCTGCGCCGCATCACGTTCCAGGCCACGCTGCTGGTGACGATCGTGGCCGGCGTGGCATTTCTCGGGCTGGCCATCGTCGGAGGACCGCTCGTGAAGCTGATCTTCGGCGATCAATTCGTCGGCCTGGGCGGCGTCGTGGCGACGTTGTGCCTGGGCATGTTCGTCCGGGTCGCCGGCGTGCCGATCGACGCCTCGTTATCGGCGCTCCGCCAGGGCAGGGCGATGTTCGTGGCCACGATGCTGCAGCTCGCCGTCGTCGTCCTGGCGGGCGTCCCGCTCATCGCTCGCTGCGGACTTAACGGCGTCGGCTACACCATGGCCCTCGCCTACGGCGCCGCCGCCGCCGTTCAGTGGTACTGGTTCTTTCACTGCGACCGCGCCAATTCAACCGACGTCGAGCAAGGCAGTACGTTCCTGGGACTCGAGTAACAACTTCGCTGAGTGCACTTCCGACCGTGATTCGCCAACATCATAACAACTCGCTGCCAGATTCATCGCCGCGACTCGGCGCGACGGCCTGGTGCGTTGGTGCGCTGTTGGCCCTCGCGATCATCGCGCTGACCCACGATCGCGATTACGCCACCGCACGCGGTTTGGAATTGTCCGAGACCGGCCGCGGACTGGAGTTCAAAAACGTCAACGAGTCCGGCGTCGCCGCTGCGGCCCCCATTCGACTGATCGGCGTCGGCCTGTTCCTCAGCGCGGGCGTCGTTTGCCTGGCGACGCAACCCGGCATGCCTCGCCTGCGTTGCGACAGTTTCACTCTGCTGATCGTTCTGGCACTATTCTGGGCATTCGCGAGTTGGGTCTGGTCGGTGAATCGAGGCGCAACGGCCCGCGAGCTCGTACGTCTGTCCATGTTTGTCGCTGTGACGGCGATGCTCGCCGCTCGGTTCGACCTGCGCCGATTGTGCGGCGTGCTGGTGATTGCGCTCGTTGGTTCCGTGCTGGCGGCGGTGGGTTATGAATTGGTGACCGGCGGCTTCAGGCCTTGGCAAGCCGACTATCGACTTACCGGCACGCTCCATAGTAATGCTCTGGCGATCGAGTCGTCCGTTGTGGCGATCATCGCTTATGCCTTCGCGCTGCGGGGCAACGACCGAAGGTTGCTTTGGTACTCAGTATTCGTCGCTGCGGTGACGATTATCCTGTTTACCAAGACCCGCACCGCAGTGGGCACGGTGGTCGCCGGCATCGTGGTCATCCACCTGGTCGGCCGCCCGGCGCGCGAGTGGCTGGTTTATGCCACGTCCGCCGCGTCACTGCTGGCTGCCGGATTCATCGCCGCGACCGTTCTCGACGTTCCAGTCGAGCAAAAACTCGAACAGTTGGTTCGTCTCGGCCGCAATGATGAAAACGACAACACATTGACCGGCCGCGTGCCGCTGTGGGAATTCATTTGGCGCGATACGGCCGATCGCCGACTGCAAGGCGTCGGTTACAGCGCATTTTGGCTGCGGGAACGGACCGACATCGCCAGCGACACTCTCGGGTGGTTCCCACGTCACTCCCATAGCGCGTATCTCGAAACGTTTGCCACGCTCGGCATCGTGGGACTGGCGGTCATCGTGTCGATCGGCGTTCTGGCTCTGGCAAGAGCCGCGGCGCTCACCACCCGCTTCGGCCGGCCGGAGTACTATGCCGCGGCAGCCGTCCTAGGCGCCGCGTTTGTCAACGGAATCACCGAAACAGCATTTGTGAAACCTATGGACATTGGCCTGGTGTCTGGCGCCCTGGCGTTTGGCCTCGTCCTGTTGCCGGCGCAGCGAACCGCTGCGAAAGCGGCGCTCAATAGCAACAACGGGACGGTCGGTTCGGCGTCTCCGTTCATCCCCAGACGTCGCAACGTTTCGAAGTTTTCGCCCGGTCGGGGTCGAAATTGGTCAAGTTCCTAAGTGCGTGGCAAATCAGATATGTCTTGTAAAGTTACCGTATTGATGCCCGTCTACAACGGCCTGCCCTACGTTCAGGAAGCCGTCGAGTCGCTGTTGGACCAGTCGTTGAGCGATTGGCGGTGCGTCATCGTCAACGACGGCTCCACAGATAACACGCGCGAGTTCTTGGATTCGATTCGAGACGGCCGGTTCCTGATTCTGCATCAGGAAAACACCGGGATTTCCGCGGCGATGAACAATGGCCTGCGGCATTGCGACACACTGTACGTCGCTCGCCTCGATGCCGATGACGTTGCCGTGCGGTCGCGCTTGGCGGAGCAGGTCGAGTTTCTCGATCGACATCCGGAAGTGGGCCTCGTCGGCACGCAGGTCGTGCCGCTGGGCCGGCGTCGTTTGGGGTCCAGCCTCAAATTGCCGCTCGAACATGACGCCATTATGAGCGCGCTAATCGCGGGGCGCCATGCCATCGCCCACCCCGCCGTCATGCTCCGCACCTCGCTGCTGAAAGAGCTGGGCGGGTACTGGAAATTGCCGTTCGGTGAAGAGTACGACATGATGCTGCGGATGGGAGAGGTTTCGCGCTTGGCCAATCTCGATCGTGTGCTTCATTACTACCGCGTCCATCCCGAAAGTTCCACGGCCAGCGCGATGCGGCTGTCGCGGTTTCGCATTGCGCTGGCATGCGAGTTGGCCCGTCGACGTCAGAGCGGACTTCCGCCGATCACGGCCGAGGAGTTTCAACTCCAGCGCGATGCGCGCCCCTGGTGGCGCCGTGCCGCCGAGACGGTCAATATTCACGCCCGAAATCAATACCGCATCGCGCAAGCCGAAATTTACGGTGATCACCCGCTGTTGGGTCGGGCCCGCCTGGCCTGGGCAGCGCTTTGTGCGCCGCGGCTGACCGTCGAACGGCTAGCTCGCATTTGCACCTCGAAGTCGTCGGAAACTCCGCACGCCGACGACATTCCCTGTGGACCTGTGAGTTGTCATGGTGCTGCTCACGATAACCAGTTCGCCATGCACTCTTCATAACCATGCACTGAACATGAGCAGCAGGACAATGCGAAAATACAATTTCACCGGAATCGGCGTGGATGTTCTCACTTACGAGGACATGCTGCATCAATGCGACCAATGGCTTCGCGAAAAACAGGCCCGCTCCCGGCATATCGCCTGCGTGAACGTCAATTGCGTCGTCGAGGCACTGCTGCATCCAAGAATCAAGGCCCTGTTTAACACCGCCGATATCGTCGGCCCGGACGGAATGCCCTTCGTGTACTGGATTCGACTCTTCTCCGGACAGAAGTGCGATCGTTTTTACGCGCCAGACATTGTCAACGAGGTTAGCAAAATTGCGGTCCAGCGAGACTATCGCATCTTCCTCTACGGCGGAGCCGACGACGCGGCCGGGAAAATGAAGCAGCATCTCGAGCGCGAGTTTCCCGGAATCAACGTCGTGGGAACCTACGCGCCGCCGTTCCGGCCGCTCACGCCCGACGAGGACGCCGAAGTTTGCCGACTGATCAACGACGCCCGGCCGGACTTCGTCTTTGTCGGCTTGGGTTCGCCCAAGCAGGACATCTGGATCCAGGAGCATCTCAGCGCGATTCCCGGAACCATCATGGTCGCGTGCGGTGCCACCTTCGACTTCTTCAGCCACAGAATTCCTCAAGCGCCCACCTGGATTCAGAAGTCCGGATTCGAATGGCTGTTTCGGCTGCTGCAAGATCCCAAGCGCCTGTGGAAACGATACACCTATTACAACGTTCTATTCCTGTGGAATTTTTTCCTCCAACTCACCGGATTGAAGGTATTCCCGCTGCTCGACTGAGGCCGACTCTCCGATTCGCGTCCAGAGGCCCCCTTGGAAACACGCCATGGTCAATGCAAACACGATCCCGCTGCACAGAGCGCACAGTATTCCCGGTGATGCGGCCCAACCGCATCAGCACGCGGAAAGCACGGGTTCGAGCCGTTGTTCGCACCAGATGGTTTGGCTCGTGTTGCCCGCCTTCAACGAAGCCGACTCGCTCCCGCCGCTGCTAGACGCGATTCGGGCGGCGCTCGAGCCGGCCGGCATTCCCTATGGCGTGATCGTCGTCGACGACGGCAGTAGCGACGGCACCGGCCGCGCAGCCGGCCAGGCATCGTTCCACATGCCGGTCGAGCTGGTGACGCACGAGGTCAATCAGGGACTGGCGGCCGCCCTGCGCACGGGGCTCAATGCGGCGCTCGCCCGCTGCGGTCCCGACGACGTCGTCGTGACGATGGACTCCGACAACACCCATCCGCCCCGCTTGATCGCCGAGATGCTGATCAAAATCCGCAGCGGCTCCGACGTCGTGATTGCCTCCCGCTTTCAGCCGGGCGCGCGCGTCGTCGGCGTGCCCGCCTCGCGCAACCTGTACAGCCAGGCCGCCCGCTGGCTGTTCCAGATCATGTTCCCCATCCGCGGCGTCCGCGACTACACGTGCGGCTTTCGCGCCTACCGGGCCGAGGCCCTGCGGCAAGCGACCGAAAAATTCGGCGACGCCTTGATTAGCGAAACCGGTTTTTCCTGCATGGCCGACCTGTTGCTCAAGCTCCGCCGCCTGCCCCTGGAGATGAGCGAAGTGCCGCTGGAGCTACGTTACGACCGCCGCGGAGCAGGCAGCAAAATGCGCGTCCTGAGAACCATTCGCCAGACGCTGCTGCTGATGCTGCGACGCCGATTAGGACAAATGTAACTGACGAGTCAACAATAAGAATTGAACAGGAGGAAGCAGAGCAAGCAGAGAAGAGATTGCAAAATGCAAAATGCAAATTGAAGACAGAACTTCCGGCAATTGAGAATCTGCAATTCTCATTTTGCAATTTGCAATTGTTTTCCTCCTTCGGGTAAGAACATGGCTAACAAGTCGCGACAACACTGGGCCATCATCGGTGGCGGCATGCTCGGCATGACGCTTGCCCATCGTCTTGCGCAGCAAGGTCAGCGGGTCACGCTGTGCGAGGCGGCCCCGCAGCTCGGCGGCCTGGTCAGCGCGTGGAAGTTGGGCGACGTCGTCTGGGACCGGTATTACCACGTGACGCTGCTCTCCGATACCCGCCTGCGGGCGCTGCTCGAGGAATTGGGCCTGGAACGCGAAATGCGCTGGGTCGAAACGAAGACTGGTTTCTACTCCGGCGGCAAACTCTACTCGATGTCCAGCACGTGGGAGTTCCTCACCTTCCCGCCGCTGCGGCTGTGGGAACGTTTGCGACTGGGCGGCACGATCTTCCTGGCCTCCAAGATTCGCAATTGGCGCCGCCTGGAAAGAATCTCCGTCGCCGATTGGCTCCGCCGCTGGTCCGGCCGCGGCGCGTTCGAAAAGATCTGGCTCCCCCTGCTGCGCTCCAAATTGGGCGAAGCCTATCGCCAGACGTCGGCCGCCTTCATCTGGGCCCACATCGCCCGCATGTACAAGGCCCGCCGTTCCGGACACAAGAAGGAAATGTTCGGCTATGTGCCGGGCGGATATGCCCGCATTCTCGATCGTTTCGCCGAAGTCCTGGAGCAGGAAGGCGTCGAGATCCGCTGTGCGGCCGCCGTCGAGCGCGTGACCGGCGCTCCAGGCCAGAGCGTCGCCGTCAAATTCGCCGACGGCGCCGAAGCAGAGTTCGACCAGGTCGTGTTCACCACGCCCTCGGGCATCATCGGCCGCGCCTGCCCGCAATTGACACCCGACGAGCGCGATCGCTTCGACGGCATCCGCTACCTGGGCATCACCTGCTCGTCGCTGCTCTTGAAAAAGCCGCTCTCGCCTTATTACGTGACGAACATCACCGATTCCTGGGTGCCGATCACCGCGGTGATCGAAATGACCACCATCGTCGATCCCAAAGACCTGGGCGGCCGCTCGCTCGTGTATTTGCCGAAGTACATGGTCGCCGACGATCCGGCCTTCGCCGATTCCGATGATGCGGTCCGCGAGCGGTGCCTGGCGACACTCGAGAAAATGTATCCGCATTTTTCCCGCGACGACGTCGAGGCGTTTCGCGTGGCGCGCGTTCGCACGGTCATGGCGATCCCCACGCTCCGCTATTCCGAACGCTTGCCGCCGATGCAAACGTCGATCCCCGGCGTGTGGGCGGTCAACTCGGCCCACATCCTCAAGGGCAACCTCAACGTCAACGAAACGATCCAAATCGCCGAAGAAGCGGTCAGCACGGTGTTGGCCCCGGCCATCGAACGGGGACGGGAGTGTTTCGCGGCTGCCGACGCTGGAATTCCTATCAGCCCGAACATCGCAAAACCGTCCCGACCCGCTGGCGTAGTTTCCCCGACCGCCGACTCCCTATCCCTTAACGGAACCACCGATGACGAGACCGATCGCGAGCTTGTCGCTCGATCTTGACAACAAGTGGGCCTACCTGCGGACCCAAGGCGTCTCCGGCTGGGACGAGTTGCCCAGCTACCTGGACGTGGTCGTGCCGCGCGTGCTCGATTGGGCCGCCGCGCACGACCTGCGGATGACCTGCTTCGTCGTCGGCCTCGATGCCCAGCGGCACGAATCCCGCGACGCGCTCGCCGCGCTGGCCGACGCCGGCCACGAAATCGGCAACCATTCCCTCAACCATTTTCCCTGGCTGCACACGCTCACCCGCGCTCAGATCGAAACGGAAATCGGCGACGCCGAAGAACATATCGAGCGCGTAACCGGAGAGCGGCCGATCGGTTTCCGCGGCCCCGGCTACAGCCTTTCCGAAGTCACGCTCGAAGTCCTTGCCTCCCGCGGATACCGCTACGACGCATCCACGCTGCCGACGCCGATCGGCCCGCTCGCGCGCTGGTACGTCGCCCGCACCGCTTCCGCATCCGCCGCCAAGATGGCCCAAGACCGCGAGCTATTTGGCGCCTTCAGCGAGTGCTTCCGCCCGATCAAGCCGTACGCGTGGACCACCGACGCCGGGCCGCTCGTCGAAATCCCGGTCACGACGTTTCCGCTCCTGCGGATGCCGATCCACATGACATACCTGTGGTACCTGCACCAATACTCACCGCGCTTGGCGCGATCCTACGTGCGGCTGGCCCTGCGCGTCTGCCGGTGGTTGGGAGTCGGCCCATCGGTCCTGCTGCATCCGCTCGATTTTCTCGGTGTCGAGGACGAGCCGGAAATGGGCTTCTTCCCCGGCATGAACCTGCCACGCAGCCAGAAGCGCGACCTGCTCGACGATGTGTGCACAACGTTGGCGGCGCAGTTCCAGGTCGTGCCCATGCGGGACCATGCCGAGCACGTGGCCCGGCAATTCGGGCTGAAGTTCCCCACACGCGGAACGGCGCCAGCCCTCGCTCCAGCCGGCTATGCAGTTTAGTCATCAACCTACTCGCCTACTCACCTCCATCGCATGACAAACGACTCCACCAATCACCACGTTCCGCCCTGGCTGCTCCCGGCGGCCCAACCTTTCGCACTGCGCTTGGCGGTGGTCCTCCTGTTTGTCATCGCCGTCGGGCTCTCCGCCCTGCGGATTCGAAGCGTGCTGCACGTTCCGCCGGCCGATCCCGAGTTCACTTCAGGACTGACCGATTTCCATTCCACGGTGTACTTTCCTGCCCTCGCTTTCCGCCAGGGATTCAATCCCTACAGTCGGGAATACACCGAGCACTTTCCGGCCGCTCAGCTTGCGCCGTATTCTCCGGCCATGTTCTGGCTGTGGGCGCCGTTTTCGCTGCTGCCGCTCGAAGTGGCCAACGTGGCTTACTTCGGCTTGACCTGCGCGCTGGTGATCGCCCTGGCGGCGTCGGTGCTCGCAGTTTGCCGCGTGCCGCTCACAATCGTCAACGTGTTTGGACTGGCGACGCTGATTCTGATCAGCCGCCCGGGCTACGCCAACATGCTCGGCGGACAAATCACGCTGCTGCCGGTGCTGGGCGCGTTGTGGGCCCTCGAGCTATCGCGTCGCCGGCCCGTTCTCGGCGGGCTGGCCCTTGCGCTCACAACGCTCAAGCCGACGTTCGCCATTCCGATGATCTGGCTCATGTGCTGCCGCCGCGACTTCCGCACGGTCTTTGCCGGAGTGCTGATCGGCGGAATTGCAGCCCTCATCGGGTTTGTGCCGCTCGTCGCCAACCACGGTCTGCGGCCCGTGATCGAGTCGATCCAGCGCGGACAGGCCCGGCTGGAAATCGACAAGCTGGTGGCTACCGAAACCACGTGGACACGGGTCGATACCGTGGCATTGGTCGGAAAGCTCACCGGTCATGAGCCGCAACACATCACCCAGATTACGATTCTTGCCGCCTGTCTGTTGGCCGCCGGCTTCGCCCTGTGGAAGATCGACGATACGCCCCTGGCCAAGGGTGCCGACAGCCTCTCGGCGCTCATCATCTGCGCGGCCACGTTGGCGTGCGTGTATCACGCCAACTACGGCGCGCTGCTGTTGGTCGGACCGTGGGTGGCGGTTGCCGTGGGCCGGCTCCGCGAACAATTGCCGCCCAAGCTTCGTGCGCTCGTCTGGCTGCTGTTGACCATACCGGCGATCAATTTTATCTCCACGCGCCTGGTCATTACCAGGTTTTCCATCACCGACCCGCTTCTGACGCCCCTGACCATGATTAACGGCGTCTGCATTTTGGCGGTCTTGGTCCTCGCGATTGGCACCGCCGTTTATGCAAAACCACAACCGGCGCTCGTAACCTCGACCAGCGTTTGATCGCTATTCTTGAGCGCGATTTCCGAATCGCGCCTTCCAGGCGGTCGTCGCGCGCCCCGTATCACTGCCACGCATGATGAACAGCGCGGCGATGCCGTTCTTCTCCGCGCATGCAAAGCCCCGCTCCGGGCCGAGCACCAACAGCGGCGTATCCCAACCGTCGGCAGCCAGGCACGTATCGGCCGCCACCGTCACCGACGCCAGCGCGTGTTCAATCGGCCGGCCGGCCGCCGGGTCGATGATGTGCGAGTACCGCCGCCCGGCGTGCTCGAAATACTTCTGATAGTCGCCCGCCGTGGCAATCGCCCCGTCCACCAGCGGCACGACCGACTGCATTTGCGGCTTGCCGGGGATCGGCCGCTCAATCGCCACCTGCCACGGTCTGCCATCGTCTCGTTGCCCCGCGGCTCGCACCTCGCCGCCGATTTCCACCAACCAGTTCGCGAGCCCGCGATCCGCGAGCAACGTCGCCAATTGGTCGATCGCGTAGCCCGACGCGATCGACGACAAATCAATCTCCAATCCGCTCACCGATTTGCGCAGCGCCGGTGGATTCATGCGCACGTCAAGTTTCGGATAGCCAATCAAATTCCGCGCCGCAGCAATCTCCTCATCCGCCGGCGGAACGAACGCTTGCGGCTTAGCGCGGTCACCGCTCTTCGCTTTCGCATCCGGACCAAAATGCCACAGCCGCACCAGCGGACCGACCGTGACATCGATCGCACCATCCGTCTTCCGGCTGATCTCCTGCGCCGCCGCGACAACGTCGGCCGTGGCCGGCGACACCGCGAACCACTCACCCGCCGGGGCCCGATTGAATCGGCTCACCTCCGAGTCGGGCCGCCACGTGGACATCTGCCGGTCAATCTCGGCCAGCACCTTCTCGACATCCGCCTTCAATCCTTCGGCCCGTACATCCGCCGGCGCGTCGGCAACCTTGATATGGTACGTCGTCCCCATCGTCGCGCCGCTCAGCGCAAACGATTCCGCCCGCGCCGCGCCGCCAACCAGCAGCAGTATCAACCATGCAATTCGCATAGCCAAGAACTCAAACGAAACGCCCACACCATTTAGCGGCGGGGCTTGCCCCGCACGATGGCCCGGCGCTATACTCCAAGGCTTCATTCCGATCACAGAACCAAGCTCGATTCTACGTCGCCCGCCGTGGCGGGAGTATCCGGCATGAAAATTCACGAATACCAGGCCAAGCAGCTGTTGCGCGAGGCCGGCGTCGCGGTGCCGCAACACGCGGTCGCCGGCACGCCCGAGGAAGCCCACGCGGCGCACAAACAATTGGGCGGCCCGCTCAGCGTGGTGAAGGCCCAAATCCACGCCGGCGGCCGCGGCAAAGGCACCATACTCGACGACCCCCAACAACACGGCGTTCAACTCGTGCGAAGCCCCGGCGAGGCCGCTTCAGCGGCCGGGCGACTGTTGGGCAAAAAGCTCGTCACCATCCAAACCGGCCCGGCCGGCCAGACCGTGCGCCGCGTGATCATCGAGGCCGGCTGCGACATCGCCCGCGAGCT
>JBIOWO010000372.1:0-20840 GCA_044868555.1 Lacipirellulaceae bacterium
GACACCTCACGATGCGCATCCTCTGCCTGTGGTTACCGAACTGGCCGATCCAGCGGCTGCTGCGGTCTCGGCCCGAGCTTAAAAACCGGCCTGTCGCGCTCGTCACAAGTGGCGGGCACCCGCGGGCACACGGCACACGGATCAGCCGTGTGCCGGGTCGCGGCTCGGCCGGGTGCCGGGTCGGCGGTGGGCTCGTGGTCGCCTCGTCGAGCGCCGCCGCCGCCCAGGGCGTGTCCGCCGGTCAACCGCTGGCCGAGGCCCAAGCGCTGGTGCGCCACCTGGCCATTGCGCCGCACAAACCCGCCTTGGACCGTCGCGCATTGGCGAAACTGGCCGAAGCTTGCGAACGCTTCAGCCCGCGCGTCGCGCTGGAAGAAGGCGACGAGCCGGAAAGTTTGCTCCTCGATATCTCCAACCTGACCCACCTCTGGGGCAGCGAAGACAACTTGGTAAAACAAGCCGAAGCCCTCCTCACCCAGCGCGGCTACCGCGCCCAAATGGCTATCGCCGACACCGTCGGCCAAGCCTGGGCGCTGGCCCACTTTGGAAATGAAGGAAATCAACCAGACAAGGAGACAGGGAGACAAGGAGACAAGGAGGCACACGTTCTAACCGAATCTCCTTGTCTCCCCCTCTCCTTGTCTCCTTGTCTTTCTTCCTTACCCATCGCCTCATTGCGTATCTCTCCAGAAATCACCTCCCTCCTCCGCCAACTCGGCATCGAAACGATCGGCCAGCTCATGGCCCTGCCGCGCGAAAGCCTCGCCCCGCGTTTCGGCAGCGAGCTCTTGCGCCGACTCGATCAATTGACCGGTGCCGCGCCTGAAGTCATTATCTCCCACCGTGGCATGGCAGCCCTGGAAGCAGATTGCTCCCTCGACGAGCCCACAAGCGACCGCGCCGCCATCCTTCACATCCTCACCCAGCTTGTCGAGCAATTGGCCCAGCACTTGAAAGCCCGCGATCAGGGCGCAGTGCTCTTGGTATGCCTGCTCGGCCACACCGGCGGCCAGGCGACGCCGCTGCGAATCGGGTTGGTCCAGCCCTCGGCCAAGGGGCGGCAACTCATGGAGCTGATCGGCCTGCACCTGGAAACTGTGACCCTCGCCGACGAAGTGATCCGCGTCGAGGTCCGCATCATCACAGTCGGCCGGCTTGGCGAGCGACAAGGCAAACTGTTCAGCGACCGCTGGCCCAGCGACCCGCACCAGTTGGCAGTGCTGATCAACCGCCTTGCGAGCCGGCTGGGCTACGAACAGGTGACGCGCGCCGAGCTCCGCGCGAGCCCCGTGCCGGAACGCGCGGTGCGCTGGGTGCCGCTGTGCAAAGAGAGGGAGAGGGGGAGAAGGGGAGAGGGGGAGACGAAGTGGCGGCGCTCGTCCTCGAATCTCCCCCTCTCCCCCTCTCCTTGTCTCCCCCTCCTTCTGTATCCCCAACCGCGCCCGATCGAAGTCGTCTGCGTCGCCCCCGACGGCCCGCCGCAACTCGTGTGGCTCGACCGCCGCCGCGAGCGAATCGTCCACCACGCCGGCCCGGAACGGATCGAAACCCTGTGGTGGCGCGGCCCGTCCGTCCGCCGCGATTACTACCGCGTCGCCACCGAATCCGGCCACCAGCTCTGGCTCTTCCGCCGCCTGTCCGACGCCCGCTGGTTCCTCCACGGCCTCTTCGCCTGACAACACGGAAAATTTCACCACGGAGACACGGAGGACACAGAGAAAAGGAAGGATATTGAACAGGAGGAAGCAGAGGTAGCAGAGGAAGGGATCGATATCAATCTCTGCTTCCTCTGCTTCCTCCTGTTCAAAAATCTTTTGTCTTTATCTTCTCCGTGTCCTCCGTGTACTCCGTGGTGAATAAATCGTTTGGAATGCCCGTAAATGCGTTACGCCGAGCTCCACGCCAAATCGAACTTCTCTTTCCTCGAAGGCGCATCGCACCCGGACGAATTGGTGCGCCAGGCGGCCGCGCTCGAATACCATGCGCTGGCGGTGACCGACCGTAACAGCTTGGCCGGAGTGGTGCGGGCGCACATCGCCGCCAAAGACGTCGGCCTGCCGCTAGTGATCGGCGCCGAGATCACGCCGACCGACGCCCCGCCGGTCGTCCTCTGGGCCACCGACCGCGCCAGCTACGGCCGCCTCTCGCGCCTCATCACCCGCGGCCGACGCCAGGCGCCGAAAGGCGAATGTGCGCTCACGCAGAAAGATGTGGCGGAATTTGCTGAAGGACTCATCGCCGGTGTGGTGTGTGAAGACAAGGAGACAAGGAGAGGGGGAGACAAGGAGACACTTCAGCAACCATCTTCTCCTTGTCTCCTTGTCTCCTTGTCTCCCCCTCTATCTTCCTATCGCGACATCTTCCCCGACCGCTGCTACCTGCTTGCCGAGCTCTCTCGCGGGGCGGACGACGCGGCCCGCCTCGCCCAGCTCCAACAACTGGCCCGCGACGCGCGCATTCCGCTCGTCGCCGCCGGCGACGTCCACTACCACGTCCGCGAGCGGATGGTGCTGCACGACGTAGTGACCGCCATCCGCCACGGCACCACCGTCGCCGTCGCCGAAGGGACGCTCCTCTTTCCCAACGCCGAGCGCCACCTGCGGCCGCTCGACGACATCCGCATGCTGTTCGCCGCCGCGCCGGACGCCATCGCCCGCACCGCCGAAATCGCCGATCGCTGCCGCTTCTCGCTCGACGAGCTGCGTTACGAATACCCCACCGAGCTCCCCGAAAAAGGGGTCAGAACTATTTTTTCTGCGGAGCCGAGCGACAAGACAACACTCAATGAGGAAAAAATAGTTCTGACCCCTTTTTCTTACCTCACGCAGCTCACTTGGCAAGGCGCCGCCGACCGCTACCCGGCCGACATCCCCGCAAAAGTCCGCCAGCAAATCGCATACGAGCTGGAGCTAATCGCCGAGCTGCGCTACGAGTCGTATTTCCTCACCGTGTGGGACCTCGTCCGTTTCGCCCGCTCGCGCAACATCCTCTGCCAGGGCCGCGGCTCGGCCGCCAACTCGGCCGTCTGCTACTGCCTGGGCGTCACGTCGGTCGACCCGGCCACCAGCGACCTGTTGTTCGAGCGGTTCGTCAGCCGCGAGCGGAACGAAGCGCCCGACATCGACGTCGACTTCGAGCACGAGCGCCGCGAGGAAGTATTGCAATACGTGTACGATAAATACGGCCGCGACCGGGCCGGCCTGGCCGCCACGGTGATCACCTATTGCAGCCGTTCGGCCATCCGCGACGTCGGCAAAGCGCTCGGCCTGTCGCTCGATCGGGTCGACGCGTTGGCCAAGCACGTCGAAGGCTACACGCATGAGCCGAAGCTCGTCGGCCGATCGCGCGAGGTGGGCATCGATCCGGCCTCCGACCTCGGCCGCCGGCTGATCTACTGCGTGAACGAGATCATCGGCTTCCCGCGGCACCTGTCGCAGCACGTCGGCGGCATGGTCATCACGCAAGGCCCGCTATGCGAAATGGTGCCCATCGAAAACGCCGCCATGGACGACCGCACCGTCATCGAGTGGGACAAAGACGACCTCGACGAGCTCGGCATCCTCAAAGTCGACTGCCTCTGCCTGGGCATGCTCACCGCCATTCATAAATGCTTCGACCTGCTGCGCGACCACTACGGCCGCGAGCTGACGCTGGCCACGATCCCGCCCGAAGACCCGGCCGTCTACGACATGATCTGCCGGGCCGACACGCTCGGCGTGTTCCAGATCGAAAGCCGGGCCCAGATGTCGATGCTGCCCCGCCTGCGGCCGCGGAAGTATTACGACCTGGTGATCGAGGTGGCAATTGTCCGCCCCGGGCCAATTCAGGGGCAGATGGTGCATCCGTACTTGCGGCGGCGGGCCGGCGACGAAGAAGTCACCTACCCCAACGACGCCATCCGCGCGGTGCTCGAAAAAACGCTCGGCGTCCCCATCTTCCAGGAGCAGGCGATGCGGCTGGCCGTGGTGGCGGCCGGCTTCACGCCCGGCGAGGCCGACCAGCTCCGCCGCGCGATGGCCGCCTGGCGCCGGCCGGGCGTGATCGACCAGTTCCGCAAGAAGCTCCTCGACGGCATGCGCGCGGGCGGCCTCAGCGAAGAATTCGCCCAGCGCGTGTACCAGCAAATTCGAGGCTTCGGCGAGTACGGCTTCCCCGAATCGCACGCCGCCAGCTTCGCCCTGTTGGTCTACGCTTCGGCGTGGCTCAAGCACCACTACCCGGCCGCGTTCGCCGCCGCGATGATCAACAGCCAGCCCCTCGGCTTCTACGCCCCCGCCCAACTAGTGCGCGACGCCCAAGACCACGGCGTCGTGGTTCGCCCGGTGGACGTGAATCACAGCAACTGGGACTGCACGTTAGAGCAGGGAGACGGCGAGCCCGCTTTAGCGGGCGGGCATGTCGACGATTGCGGATTGCGGATTGCGGATTGCGGATTGTCTCATTCAATCCGAAATCCGAAATCCGAAATCCGAAATTCTCTCTTCCTCCGCCTCGGCCTCCGCATGATCACCGGCCTCCGCGAAGATGCCGGCAAAGTTATTGAACAATCCCGCCACGCCGGCCCTTTCACCTCGATTGACGACTTCACCCGCCGCACCGGCTTCGGCCAGGCGGTCGTCAAGCGGTTGGCCGAAGCCGATGCGTTCCGCTCCCTCGACACCAACCGCCGCCAAGCGCTCTGGCAAGCACTCGGCCAGGAAAAGAAACGCCGCCCGATGCCGCTGTTCGAAAAAGGGGTCAGAACTATTTTTTCTGCAGAACCGAGCAATGAGAAACGCGAAGAGGAAAAAATAGTTCTGACCCCTTTTTCTGGGTACGAGGAAGTCGTTGCCGACTACCGCACGGCCGGCCTCTCGCTGCGGGCCCACCCGATCTCCTTCTACCGCCGCCAACTGGATCGCCTCGGCATCACGCCCGCGCGGAAACTCGTAGAACTCAAAAACGACGCACCCGTCCGCGTCGCCGGACTCGTGCTCTTGCGCCAGCGCCCCGGCACCGCCAAGGGAATCACCTTCGTCACGCTCGAAGACGAAACGGGCACGGTCAACCTGGTCGTCCACCAGCGCACCTGGGACCGCTTCTACCGCATTGCCCGCGCGGAGCCCGCCTGGATCGCGCACGGCCACATTCAAACCACGCTCGAGTCGTTCGCCCCAGTGATCCACGTCGTCGTCACCCGCCTCGAAGCGCTGGCCGACGAACTGCGTGAGCTCGACGTCAAGTCGCGCGATTTTCGCTGAGCTTCAAATACTGGTCACTTCAGTGACCGGTATTTGAATCGGGGCCGAGGACGGCCCGGCTCGCTGATTTGCTACACACTCTCCCCCGCCAGCCAGCCCGTGCTGAACGCGGCTTGAAAGTTGTAGCCGCCGATAAAGCCGTCGAGATCCAAAATTTCGCCGGCCAGGTACAGATTCGGCACGAGTTTGCTCTGCATCGTGCGCGAATCGACTTCCTCGAGCGCAACGCCGCCCGCCGTAACTTCCGCCTTGTCGAACCCGCGGCTGCCCGTGACGCCGATTTCACACCGCTTCAGTTGCCCGGACAAACCCGCGCGCTCGCTCCTCGTCAACTCCGCCACACGGCGATCAAGAGGAATGCCGGCGCGCGTCAACAATGCCTGCATCAAACTTCGCGGTAACTGGTCCACCGCCAGGCCGGCCACCAGCTTGCGGCCGTCCTTAGTCGCGCACTCGCGTAAGAAAGCGTCCAGTTCGTCAGCGGACGTGCCCGGCATGAAGTCGGCCGCGAGCACCAGTGAGCGCGGATCATCCGCGGCGGTAACGGCCCGACTCACATCGAGCGCAGCCGGACCGGACAGACCGAAGTGCGTGAACAATAGCGACCCGCGCCGCTCGATCAGCACGCCCGACGGCAGTCCGCCGCGCCGCCGCTTCCGCGGTCCGGCCGATTGGGCGGCCGCCGGATCCATCACGCGCAGCAACACATCTGGAATCGTCACGCCGGCCAAATCGTGAATCCACGATTCATCGCTGGTAAGCGGCACGAGCGCGGGCCGCGGACGGCGAATCGAATGACCCAGCGCCGTCAGCCACCGATATCCATCGCCCGTCGTGCCGCAGCCGGGATAACTCTTGCCGCCCGTCGTGACCACCAATTTTTCGCACTCCAGCGCCCGCCGCGCCGTCTCCACGCGAAAACCATGCTCGCTCCGTTCCACGTCGATCACTGCTTCGTCGAGCGCCAGTTCGGCTCCACTGCGATTCAATCGTTCCAAAAGGGCATTGAGCACGTCTGCCGCCCGATCGCTTCGCGGGAAGACCTTGCCGCCCGGCTCGACCTTCGTCGTCAAACCCTCGTCGTTGAGCAGCTGGACCAGCTCGTGCGGCCCCAGCGCAGCCAGGGGCGAGTGGAGAAACGGCCCGGCCGAACCAAACGCCGCGATGATCCCGGCCGCGTCGCAATCGTGGGTGATGTTGCACCGCGTGCCGCCCGACATCAATATCTTCACCCCCGCCTTACGATTCTTCTCCAGTAGGAGTGTCCGCCGACCACGCTCCGCACTGCGTGCCGCGGCCAGCAAGCCCGCTGCCCCGGCGCCGACCACGATCACGTCAATTTGCGAGGGCTCAGGTCTTGGATCGGGCATCGCACGAAACCTCGGGAAGCCGGCCGGCCCGGTTAGGTTTCCGGCCGCCGGGCACTCGATGCTCGAATCTCCAGCGACTATTGGGTAGAATACGGAAACACAACAATTGGACCGCCGGTGGAACAGTGAGCGGTCCGGAGATCGGTGGCTCGTGGTCGAGTTACCGGTCGCCCGCCTGACAAAAAAACCCGGCCGGCCCCTCGCAGTTGAAGGGACGCCCGGGCAACCCACCCGAATCGATGGCAGTTAGTGGACGGGGCCGGGATCGAACCGGCGACACCAGGATTTTCAGTCCTGTGCTCTACCAACTGAGCTACCCGTCCGGTAGCCTCCATAATAGGGAAAACTGGCCGACTGTAAATGGCAGTGGAGAGGCGCGATGCTTAGGAAGGCTGGGGTAAATTGCTGCGGGCTGCGCCGGCGGAGAGCGTGGCCGCCCGCACTCTTGGCGGCGGCAATGTTATGCGCGCTCACTGCCGGCAGTAGCCGTGCGTTGGCCGTCACGCCCGAAAGTCCCGAAGTCAAAAAGCTCGTCGACGCCGGCTTGGAGTTCCTGAGCCAAAACGGCGACGATCGGGTCGGCGGCAAGTGCCTGATCGGCCTGGCCTTCTTGAAAGCCGAGCGTCGCGATCACCGGCGGGTGCAGGAGGCCGTGTACGCCTGCCGCGAGGCAATGAACGCCGGCGCGGATGATGCCAACCTCGACGTCTACAGTAACGGCCTGGCCACCATTTTTCTCTGCGAATTGGCACCGCAGCAATACGCGAAAGAAATCGAATGGTTTCTCAGCCGCATGCACAAGCGGCAAAAGGGGCACGGCGGCTGGGGCTACAGCTCGTACCAGACAGGCGACACTTCGCAAACACAGTACGGCGCGCTGAGCTATTGGGAGGCCCATCGAAACGGCTTCCGCCTCGACCCGGTTTCCGTCGAAAACGTCGCCGATTGGTTGATCCGCTCGCAAGACCCCGGCGGATGTTGGGGTTACCAAGGGGAAGTGGCCCCCGCCGGCGGGCCGCTGATTGAGCAATCGGAGACGAATTGTTCGATGCTGGCCGCCGGGCTGGGAAGCGCTTACGTCTGCGCCGACTTGCTGAACGTGAAACCGCGCCCCACGAAGCCCGATCCGCAAGCCGCAGCGGCGAAGGACGCATCGGCCACTGGTCTGCCGCCGGCGCTCCGCGCGGTCGTCGCTCAGTCCAATCAACCGCGCACGCAACAGCAGATGCACGCCCAGCGAACGGACGTGGGCAAGCTGCTCGCCACGATTTCCCGTGCCCATGGTTGGATGGACAAGAACTACGCGATCGACATTGGCTCGAAGCGATATTATTACCTCTACGCTCTGGAGCGTTACAAAAGCTTTCAGGAGTTGTTCGAGGGTCAGCCGGTTGAGGAGCCGAAGTGGTACAACGAGGGCTACCAGTTCCTTGCCAAAGATCAAGCCGCCGATGGAAGCTGGACCGGTTATTGCGGCAAAGAGTGCGACACGGCCTTTTCGATTCTGTTTCTACTGCGCTCGACACAAAAAAGCATCCGGGCGCGGCTGGGTGAAGGCACATTGCTCGGCGGGCGCGGTTTGCCCCGGAACCTGGCCCGCGCCAAATTGCGCAATGGCCAGGTCGTCGTCGATCAGGTTCGCACTCAAGTCGATCAGTTGCTGTCGATGATCGACGACGGAAACGAAGCCACGCTCGACGAGCTGGCCCGCGATCCGGCTCAGCTAGTCGTCGATAAAGTGGACGAAAAAAGTGCCCGGCGACTTGAGCAGTTGGTTCGCGGCGGCGAGCCGGAGGTCCGTCTGTTAGCGGTGCGTGCCCTGGGCCGCACCGGGAATCTCGACTATGTGCCCGCGCTGCTTTACGCCCTGACCGATCCCGATGCGCGGATCGTGCTGGAGTCCCGCGACGGCCTCCGCTTCACCAGCCGCAACTTCAAGGGCTACGGTCCTCCCGACGATTTCACCGAGGCCCAGCGATTCGAAGCCGTCGCCGCCTGGAAAAACTGGTACCGCTCCCTCCGCCCCACTGCAGTTCTCGAATAGCAAACGACTGAGTATTAACCACGACGACATGACCGACACGACGTTACGTTTGAATGAATTTGTATTTCGTCGCGCTCGTCGTGTCGTTGTGGTGATATAGAACGATTTCATGGCCACCGTTCACCACAGAACTAAGAATCAGCTCCGCATAAGCTCGTACGATCGTGTATCGAGCTGGCTGCTTTCGTTCCTGGTGATCACGGGCGTCACGGTTGCCTGTCTGCTATCGATCTACTTCTCGCAGAAGTGGGCCAACCGAGTAGTGGTTCTGCCGGTGATGCCCGTCAGCGCCGGCGGCGGCGGCACAGGTGGCAGCCCCGACTCCATGGGCACCGGCGACGACCTGGAGCAGCCCGGCAACGCCGAAGTGGCCGACTTGATGGAGCCTCAGTTGCAGGACACGCTCACCGCGGTCGAATCGGCGGTGAATACCAAGAGCGCCATCTTGACCGACGAAACCATCGACCTCGGCATCGAACCGACGGAGGGAGCCAGCAAGGGTGACAAACGGCGGCCCGGCTTCGGCGGCGGCAGCGGCGGCGGATCGGGCGGCGGAATCGGCTCCGGTTTCGGCAAAGGCCGCGGCGGACCGCCCGAGCCGCAGCGCGAAATTCGCTTCGAGCCGGCCGACCTCGCCGAATATGCCCGCTGGCTCGATTTCTTCAAGATCGAGTTGGGCGTGCTGGGTCAGGACAACAAAGTCTACTACGCTTATAATCTGAGCCAGGCGAAACCGTCGGTCCGCACAGGCGATCCGGCCGACGAGCAGCGGCTGTACATGAATCCGACGAACAGCGAGTTTGCCGCGCTCGACCGCAAATTGGCTGAGGCCGCCGGCATCGCCGACAAGGGCCAACTCATTCTGCAGTTTTACCCACCGCCGGCACAAGCAATCCTTTACAACTTGGAACAGAAGCACGCTGGCACGCGCAAACCGGCGGAGATTCGCCGCACGGTCTTCCGCGTCAAACAAACCGGAGAGGGCTTTGAATTCAGCGTCGAAGAGCAGTTCTATCGATAGTTTGCAACCGCCAGGAACGCCAAGATCACCAAGAGGAAATCTTATCCTCTTCCGGCATTCTTGGCGAACTTGGCGTTCGTGGCGGTTCAGCTTATCAATCTTACGCGATTGCTTCGGCAATCGACAGCCTCATGTCCGTTGACAGTTTTATCAACGAACTTCAACAGCGCAGCCTGCTTTCCGAACGGCTCATGGGAAAGCTGCGCGAAGCCGTGGCCGACCCGACCAAGCCGCTCACCGCCCGGACGCTCGCCAAGTTCCTTGTTCAGAAGAATCACCTGTCGCAGCGGCAAGCTGCGGACGTGATCAACTCCCTGTTGGTGGCCGGAATCGACGTCGACAAAACGGGCCCGCCATCGACCATTATTAGCGCGGCGCCGCCTCGATCCGCAAAGATGGATGACTTCGACGAGGACGACGATCCCGAGAGCAGCTCGATCTTCGCCCCGTTCCTGGCAGGCGCCGGCAAGAAGAAGCCCAGTGCGTCGCCCCCGCCTCCGGACGACGACGATGAGCTGACCCTTGTCGCCATCGACGACGAAGTTGCGGCGTCGCCGGGCGTCGTCGACGACCCAGTGGAATCCGACGACGATGTTCCCGTGCTCGGAATGTTGGTGCCGCCGGAAGAGGTTCTGCCGCGGCAGGCCACGGAACCTCCGCGCTCGGTCCCATCGCCAGTTCGCCCGGTCGACGACGCAGCCAAGCGAGCCTTGGCGGATATTGACGCTCCTTCGGATGAACCGAACGATGCCGACGACGCGCCGACGTCGCGCCGCGGCACGAAACACCGGTCTCACGGTGAGGGCCGCAGTGCCCGCAAGAAACCGACCATCCGCAAGAAGCAGTGGGACTCGCCGCTGATGCTCTATGGCGGCGGTGGGTTGGCGTTGATGCTGCTGATTGGAGCCGGCGTCTGGTGGCTTCTGAGTTGGGAAAAAGGCGACCAGGAGCTGAGGCAAGCCAAATCGGCGTTGGATGGCGGTGCCTTCGCCGAAGCCATCGAGCACTACCAGCAATTCCTCGAGAACTCGCCGCGTCACCCCGAGCGCGGCAAGGCCCGCGTGCAATTGGCGCTGGCCCGCATCCGGCAGGCGACCGAAGCGAACAACTTCTCGGCCGCTCTGGAATTGGCGCCGAAGGAACTGGAAGCCGTCGAAGACGAGGACAAATTCAGCGACGCCAACGGCGACCTGGCATCTCTCTTGCCCCAGATTGCGCTCGGATTGGCGAAGCAGGCCGAACAAAGAAGCGCCGGCGCCGAGGATACCGATAAGCTGGTCGAACAAGCCAAAACGGCGCTGGAACTCTGCAACAACGTTACCTACATACCGAAAACTCTGCGCGACGAAGGCCAATTGAATGTCGTTCTCGAGACGTTGCGACGAGTCGAATATCGCGAACAATCGCACCAGGCACTGCAAGACACGCTCGCCGCCATGGACAAGGCCGTGGGCGCCGGCGACGGGACCACCGCCTACGCCGCACACAAGCGGCTGGTGAAAGAGCGCCCCGAGTTAGCCGGCGACGCTAAACTGGCGGAGATGCTCAAGCGCTCGACAGCCGCCGATCAAGCCGCGGTCAAATTCGTCCGCGAAGAACAGGCCGCCGAAACGAGCGACCGGCCGACGCCGTGGGTGGCGTCGCTGGCCCTGGCCCAGCGGCGTGGCAACGCTCCCGCAGCGGCCGGTTCGACCGGCACCGTCGCGTGCGTCCGCGTCGACGGCGCGGTGTATGGCTTGGATGTCGGCAGCGGCAAGCTGCTTTGGCGGCGATATGTCGGCTTCTCATCGACCGCCTGGCCGACGGTGATTGGCGGCGACGTGCTGGTGACCGACGCCCGTCACAAAGAGCTCGTGCGGCTGAACGCAGCCACTGGCAAACTCGTCTGGCGGCAAACCGTCGGCGAGCCGTTCAGTGAGCCGCTCGTTGTCGGCCCACGCGTTTTCCTGGCTGCGAAATCGGGCCGCTTGTACGTCGTCGACCTGGCCTCCGGCGCACGGGCCGGCTATCTGCAATTCCCACAGCCGCTTGGCCCCCCGCCCGCCGCCGATCGCCGCCAGCAACGGCTGTACCTCACCGGCGACCAATTCAGCCTATATTCGATCTCGCTCGCCGATTTGACGTGTATCGGCGCGTATTACCTGGGCCACGAAGCCACGAGCGTGCAGGTCGCGCCGGCGCAATTGCTCAACAAGTTGGCCGTGCTGCAAAACGACGGTGTCGAAACCAGCCGGCTCCACGTGATGTCGCTGGACGATCGCGGCGCTGTCGCCGGCCAAGAAACCGATCGCCGCCTTGCCGGACTGGCCGCGTCGCCGCTGCTCGTGGAAGGCCGTCGGCTAATCGTGATCACGGATCGGGGTCGATTCGACGTGTACGAAATCGGGGCAGGGAAGGGCGACGAAGCACTGGCTCCCGTTGCCACGCGCGAGGCGACCGACCGCCAGCCCGTCGTGCGCTATGTGGCCGTCGTCAACGGGTATTTATGGGTGGGCGACATGCAGATGACGAAGTACGCGATTCTGCCGACCGGCGATCGATTGCCGGTCGAAAGCATTCAGAACAACTTCGCTGGCGATGCCTTTGACCATCCGCTGGAACTGTTCGGCGAAACGCTGATCAGCGTCCGCCGCCCCAAGCGACGTGCCGGCGTCGTCGTCGCGGCCACCGACATGAAGCAGGGCCGCACGCTATGGGAAACCGACCTCGCCGTGCCGCCCGCTGCGGCGCCGGTGGTCGACTCGACCGGCCGGATGCTCGCGGTGGCCAACGCCAACGGCTTCGTGTTCCGCTTCGACGATACCGCCATCCGCTCCCGCGTGCAGGACGAGCCGCTCGTCGCGCGGTCGATGCCGGTGACGGTCAAGCCACTCAGCGGCGGCGCCGATTTGGGCGGTGGCCGGGCCGCCTTCTACGCATCCGATTCCGATCAGCTCTTGCTGTACGACCCGGCCGCGGGAAGCGGTGCCGCACAGTGGATCGAATTGCCGAGTCCGCTGGCGTGCTCCGTCACGCCCTTCGGCAATGGATTACTCGCGCCGCTCAAGGTCGGGCAAGTGTTTTACTTGAATCCGGCCGACGGCAAACCGTTGGCCGCGCCGTTCCAGCCCAAGCTCGAACCGCGGACGACGGTTGAATATCGGCCCCCAGGTGTCGGCGCCGCCGACGACCGCCGCTTCGTGGTCACCGACGGCCGAGAGAAAATTTATCTCGTGGCGCTGGTCGATCAGCCTCAACCGCATTTGGAAAGCGTGGCCGAGGGAAAAGTGAGTCCGTTGCGAATTGTGTCGCCGGTTGCCGTGTTGGGCGATGTGGCGATCGCTGCTGCCGAAGGCGGCCACCTGGTGCGATACAAATTGCCGGCCCTCGAAGCGGCCGGCGATGCCGACCTGCCCGGCGAGGCCGTATGGGGTCCGTTCCGCATCGGCGAGCAAGCGCTGGTCGCCACCGCCGACGAACAACTGGTGGCCATTTCCCCCGCCGGCGAAGTCGCCTGGAAAGCGCCCTTAGAACACGGCGAGCTGGCCGGCGCGCCGTTGGCAACCGACGGCGGCGTGCTCCTGGCGTATCGTAAGGGAATCGTCGAGCGGCGCAGCATGACCGACGGCAAACCGGCCGCCCAGCGCGACGTCGAACATCCGCTCGCCGCCGGACCAGTCCGTTTTATGCGGCGCCTGGTGCTCGCCGCGGATGATGGGACGCTGCTCGTCGTTGACCAACCGTGAGATTCGACATGCGAATGACGAATGACGAATGCCGAATGATGAATGAAAGGCGAGCTCCGAAATTCGTCATTTGTAATTCGTCATTCGTCATTTTACTCTCCGTTTTTGTCAGCCCCTCTTGGTGCGCCGAAGCCCCCTCCCTCCTCGACCGTCCGGCCTTCGACCAGATTGTCCTCAATGAGGCCAACCAGAACGCCCGCTTGGACGTGGTGCCGCTCAACCTGCCCCAGCGGCCGCCACAGAATTTGCCCCCAGAAGGCAAGCTCACCGTGCAATTATTGGATCGCCCCACTCAGTCATTCGAAGTCGATTGGAGTGCGGTGGCCCAAATCCGCGTCTACGAGCAGATGCTGCTCGACGAAGCACGGCGGCTGGCAGCGGCGGGCGACTTCGATTCGGCGTACGACTACTTTGCCCGCGTCTCGAACGACTATCCGAACTTCCCCGGCCTCGATGACGCGGTCGGCGACTATCTGCGACGAAATGCTTTCGCGCTGCATCAAGCGAAGCAGAATGATCGCGCACTCGCGCTCCTGCTGACGCTGTACGAGCGCAATCCGCGCTATCCCGGCCTCGCGAGCGCCGTGGAAACCGTGGCCGGCGAGATTATCACTCAGTACCTGCGCAATCAACAGTTTGCGGCTGCGCGTGCCGTGCTCGACCTGTGGCGCATCCAGTTCAAAGGCGTCGCGCCGGAGGCCGCCGCCGCGTGGCAGCGTCGTTTCGAAGCGGCAGCCGAGCGAAAGCTGGGCGAAGCCCGACAACTGGTCGATCAGAAGCAGTTCATTCCGGCCCGCAAGGCAGCCGAAGGCGCGCTGAGCATCTGGCCCACTTTCAAACCGGCTTCCGACCTGCTCGCGCAAATCCAGCGCGACTTTCCCTTCGTCACCGTCGCGGTTTTCGAGACGGCTCCCAGCCAGCCGTCGCGGCGAATCGACGACTGGGCCGCTCTTCGTGCCAGTCGTCTCGTCGGGCGCACGCTGGCCGAGCAAGTAGACTTCGGTTCCGAAGGTGGCGTCTATCATTCGCCTTTCGGCAAATGGGACGCCGACGACAGCGGCCTGGTATTGACGCTGAAACTCACGCCACCGGTCAAATTGAGCGTTGACCAACTGGCTCGCTATGTCCTCCAACTTGTCGATCCGGACAGTAAGCTCTATCGCAGCGATCTCGCGAACCTGTTCGATGGCGTTTCGGTCTCCGACGTGGGCGAGCTTGAGCTCCACTGGCGTCGGCCGCACGTCCGGCCCGAAGCGCTGCTTCAATTCCCGCCGCCGACAATCGTATCAGCAAATGGAAGCGTCGCGCCCATCGACCTCGAATCCGCGCCTCGGTTCATCGTCGCCGACCACGAACCGAACCAGGTCGTTTTTACGCCCGCCGCGCCGAACGGCACGGCCGCGGCCGGCGGATTGCAAGCCATCATCGAAAGCCGCATGCTTAGTGACGAGTCCGCCATCAATGCTCTGCTGGCGGGCGAAGTGGACGTGCTCGACCGCGTCCCGCCGTGGAAGCTCGATCAGCTGCGCGCCGCGCAAGGCATCCGAGTGCAGAACTACCGACTGCCCACCGTCCACGTGTTGATCCCCAACATGGACCGCCCGCTCGTTTCCAAGCGTGAGTTCCGCCGCGCACTGTGCTTCGGCATCGACCGCAAATGGATCGTCGACCGCGTGCTGTTGGGCGGCGCCAAGCGGCCCGGATTCGAGGTCGTCAGCGGGCCGTTCCCAACCGGCCTGTCGCTCAGCGACCCAATCCGCTACGGCAACAACAATCAGGTCGTCCCACGGCCTTTCGAGCCGCGCCTGGCGGCGATCCTGGCCGAGGTCGCCTGGTCCAACGTGCAAAAGGAAGCACAAAAGGCTGCGAAAGTCAAAGCCGGAAGCGGCCACGGCGCCACGAACAAGGAAAAAATCGCCGAGGACGACGCCAATTTGCCGGTGGCCGAAATGCCGGAGCTCGTGCTGGCCCATCCCAGCGATCCGGTCGCGCGGCTCGCCTGCCAGACGATTGAGCTGCAACTCGAACGCGAGGGCATTCCGATCAAGCTCCGCGAATTCACCGCCGACGAGCTGCTGGCTGGAAAGGTGGATTGCGACCTCCGCTACGCCGAACTGGCCGTGTGGGAACCGGTGACCGACGCGCGGCTTATCATGGGTCCCGGTGGACTGGTGGGCCGCATCGACAGCCCGTATCTCAACACGGCCCTCCGCCGCCTCGATCAGGCAAACAACTGGAAGGATGTGCGCACGCGGTTGGCGGAGATCCACCAGATTGCCCACCATGAGTTGCCCGTCATCCCGCTCTGGCAGACGGTAAATTTCTTTGCCTATCGCACCAGGATGGGCGGCCTCGGCGACGCGCCGCTCACGCTGTATCAAAACGTCGACGACTGGCGGATGTCGCTGGGCGACAATATGGCGCAACTTGAATCCAGCCGATGAGGGCACGCTGGCCGTGACGCAGTCGTTCCACATAGCGAAGCTCTGTTGCCTGCTGGCGGCCAGCGCACTGTTCTGCTTTCTTCCAGCAGCCAGCGCGGCGACGCAGGAACCGATCTGGGACGATGCGCCCACGAAGATCCATGCATTAATGGCACTAGATATTCCGGGCGGCTCGTCGCACGAGCTCGCCGAAACGCTGCCGGCATATCTCGCCCAACGCGCCGTCGCCGCCGTCGGGCCTGCCTGGAATCTCGACGCGAAGGTGGTCACCGGCGCGCTGCGCCAACTGGTGCTCAAACAGGTGGCGTCGACCGACGGTGAACCGCCCGACGAATTTCCCAAGGACGGTGACAAGCTGCTGCTCCTCGCCGTGCGCCGTACGGCCGACGGCTATGCGCTCACCGGTCGAGAGTACGACCGCCTGGTCGAGCGCTGGGGCCGGCCCGTCACGCGCGAGTGCCGGCAGCAGCAAGCGCTCGCCGAACAACTTTTCGCGATTGCGTGGCAGGTCGTCGCGTCGGTGACGCATCTTGAGATCGATGCGAAGGACCCGCAGCGCGTCGTGCTCCGGCCGCGCGGCAATCAGTTTCCATTGACCGGCGACGACATGCAATGGGCCCAACCGGGTGACGTATTCTTGCCCGTTCTTCGTCGCACCACGCGCGGCGGCCAACTCATGAAGGACGGAATTCAGGCGGTGCCCTGGACGTTTATCGAGGTGACCGAAGTCGACGGCAGCAAAATCGTCGGCCGCATCCATAGCGGCAGCCGGCAACCCTTTGGCGCCCGGCGCCGCGGCCGCGTCGAGGAGGTCGCGATCGCACTCCGCGCCGACCCGGCCAACACCGTATTGAAACTCCGCTCGCGCGTGAAGGCCGAGAAGCCGCTCGTCGGCTACGAGGTGTTCGCCAAAAATACCGACGACGAATCCACGACGCCGATCGGTGCGAGCGACCTGGCCGGGCGCATCGAAGTGCCGCCCGGCCGTACGCGGCTGCAGCTTTTGTATCTCAAAAATGGCGGCGAGCTGCTGGCCCGGCTGCCGGTCGTGCCGGGGGCCGAGCCGCTCATCGAAGCGCCACTGCCAGACGACGACGCCCGCCTCGAGGCCGAAGCCCAACTGGCCGCCATGCGAGAGGATCTCATCGACGTCGTCGTGCGGCGCAATATTCTGATGGCCCGCACCAAACAGAAAATCGAGAATAAGGACTGGGAACAAGCCCGCGAGCTGCTCCGTGTGCTGGACGAGCTCCCCGGCCGCGCCCAGTTCGATCTAGAGCTTTCCAAGCAGGCGCGGCTCGTCCGCAGCGACGACCCGCAAATTCAGAAGCGGATCGATCGACTGGTCGAAGGAATGCAGGCCGTGTTGGGAAAATTCCTCGACAGCCGGCCGATCGGCGAGTTGCACGACGAGCTGCGGGCGGCCCAGCGGGCCGCTACCGACGCTCAAAAAACGCCCGCCAACCAGGCGCCCAGCGCCGCCCCGGCCGCCAACAGCGCTGCGGACCAGACGAGCATCTTCCGCCAATTGCGACGCGGCCCAGCGACGACCGGCGACCGCGACGCGTGACCCGAGCGGCGCGGCACGTGTACGCCCGGCAGCGTGTCTTCCGATTCCCCGGCCATGGAAACGGTGCCCTGAGAAATCTGGCTCGGGCTCTCCAGCGGATTCGGCGGCGACTCGACGTCGTCGAGCACGCTGAACGACGCCGTCTCCGCCAATAGCGCCGGCGGTGGTGGCGCGGGTGCGCCGCCGCGGAAAAAAATCCCCGATGACGGCGGGCTCGCTTCGGCCAGCATTCTAGTCGCCCGCTCGTCGCACCACGGACGCAATAGCTCGACCACAGCCGATGCGGTCGGCGTCCGCGTGTCCGGGTTCTTGTCCATCATAGCGGCGATCGCGTCGCAGAATCCGTCCGGCAAATCCGGATTGAAGTGCAGCGGATTGAGCGGCACCTCTTCCAGATGCCGCCGCATCTTGTCCGCCGTCGAACCGCCCGGAAACGGCACCTTGCCCGTCACCGCGTAGTACAACGTGCAGCCCAGCGCATACACGTCGCTCACGGGCACTATCTTGTCCGGCTCGCGGATCGTCTCCGGAGCCAGATAATCGGCCGTGCCCACCAGCGATCGCTTTCTGCCAGTCGGCGTTGGATCGAGCTCCTCGGTCAGAAACCATGCCAGGCCCAGGTCGGTGATTTTCGTGTGTCCGTCGGGCGTCACCAGCAGATTTCCCGGCTTCACGTCGCGATGCACGAGCCCGCGACGGTGCGCATAGTGCAATCCCTCGGCCGCCTGCGAGACGATCGTTGACGCGATCTGAAACGGCAGTGGCCCATTCCGCCGCACCAGCTTCCGCAAGTCGGTGCCTGGCACGTACTCGGTGACAAAGAAATACGTGTCGCCTTCGAAGTCGGCGTACGAGATCCGCACCAGGTTCGGATGATCGAGTTGGGCCTGCGCGCGAATCTCGCGTTGAAAGGCCGCGATCGCTTCCGGCGTGCTCTTCGACTTCGGCAGCACCTTGATCGCTTCCACGCGACCCAGCAGCTTGTGTTCCGCCTTGAACACGTGCCCCATGCCGCCCTGGCCGATCGCGTTGACGATCCGATACGGCCCGAGCGTGAATTTCGTGCGGCCTTCCTTCAGCTGCTCCACCTGCCAGCGGTTCAAGTAGCCGAGGTCCACCAACCGTTGGCCGAGCTCTTCGTCGGTCACCATGTCGGCCGTAAGCGGTTCGCCTTTGGCGCCCTCCACAAGCCCAGAAAGAGCATCTTCCAATTGTTGCGAAGACAGCAGCCCGCTCGCCAAAGCAGTTTGCCGAAACACGGAATGAGACGTCTGAGGGGACATACCACCAACCGACTACTGCCGGGAGCCCATTCTGGGGGACCCGTTCCGCTTGCCGATCAGTCTAACGTGGGGCCAGCGGCCGCGCCAAGCTTTCGTCAATCTTCACACTTCCATTATGTGCCACCCACGGGCCAATGGCCAACCTGCCGATATCGGCTTAGCGTCTCCGCGCAAAAAAGCCCTGCCATTCCGGCGGCAAAGGCGCCTCGATCGTCACCGGCGTTTTCCGCACCGGGTGCTCCACCACCAGCCGCCGTGCGTGCAGGGCGATCCCGGCCGCAAACTCCCGTCGGCTCCCGTACTTTCGATCGCCGACGATCGGAAAGCCGGCCTGCGCCAACTGCACCCGAATTTGATGCTTGCGCCCGGTAACAGGTCGCACTTCTAACATCGAGGCCCAGGCCCGGTCAGAAAGCCGCGGCGCACCAGGCTCGTCGACCAGCGCCCGATACGCCAGCTCCGCTCGCTGCGCACCCGGCGCACTCGCACCAGCGATGTGCATGCGTCGATGCCGTTCATCCTTGCGCAAGAAGTCGACCAGTTGCCCGACCGCTGGCTCGATCACGCCCTCGACGATTGCCCAGTAAATTTTCTCGACGTCCCGCTCGCGGAACTGTTCCGCCAGTCGCGCCGCGGCCTTCGAAGTCCGCGCGATCAGCACCACGCCCGTCACCGGCGCATCGAGTCGGCTCACAATGCCGAGATACACGTTGCCTGGCTTGGCGTACTTGCGCCGAACATATTCCTTCGCCGCCACCAGCAGCGACGGTCGATCCTCGCTCACACCCATCGTCGGTAACATCGCCGGCTTGTTCAGCGCCAACAGGTGGTTATCTTCGTAAAGAACTTCGAGCATGGAGGGACTAGGGGCTGGGAACTGGGGACTAGGTGCTGCTGCCGGTTACAATACAATCTCACGACAACAACTTACCAATGCACCTCAAACGATGACACACCCCCAGCCGCCAATCCCCAGCCCCTGGTCCCTCATCCTCGCCAGCCGCTCGCCGCGCCGCCGCGAACTATTGGCGGAAGCCGGTTACCAGTTTCGAGTCGTGGCTCCGGACGAGGACGTCGAGTGTGGCGTGTGCAGTGAAGCGGGCCCCGCCGGTTTGGTGACGGAGCTTGCTTACCTGAAGGCTTTGGCCGTCCGAAAAAAGTTAGAAACCGAGTCTCCCCCTCTCCTCTTCTCCCCCTCTCCCACTCTGCTCCTCGCCGCCGACACCGTCGCCGAGTGCAATGGTCTGATCCTCGGCAAGCCGCGCGACGAAGCCGACGCCCGCCGGATCCTCACCGAGCTCAGTGGCCGCGAGCACCGTGTCCTAACCGGAGTCTGCCTGTGGCCCCTTCTCCCACGGCATTTGAAGCAGGGCCCGGGTGAGGGAGACCCGCTCGTCCGCATCGCCGTCACAAAACTTCGGATGGACCCCCTCAGCGATTCCCAGCTCGACGAATACCTGGCCAGCGGCCAATGGGAAGGCAAGGCCGGCGCGTTCGGTTACCAGGACCGGCTCGGCTGGGTCCACATTGTCGAGGGCAGCGCGTCGAACGTCGTCGGCCTGCCGATGGAGCTGTTGGCCGAAATGTTGAACGAGATCGCCCATCCTAACTAAGTCCGCCCGGTCCCTTCCCGAATTTTGGTCATCTTTGAACAAACGCCGGGAAAAAATGCCCCCCTCTGGACACATGAATTTTGGTCATCTTTGAACGTCGTTGTACCAAACGGACCCAATACCAAATTCGCCTTGCCGTTTACCGCCGAACACGCGAAAGTTGAAGAAGCAGCCTGTTGACGTCCCTGCCCCCAGAATCCCGCATCCTGCGTCCTTCCCATGAAACTCCGTGTCGGTATCATCGGCCTCGGCCAGGCATGGGAAAGCCGCCACGCTCCGGCCCTCCGCGCGCTGTCCGACCGCTTCGAAGTGCGGGCATTCTGCGACCCGGTTGCCCATCGCGCCGCCGAGATCGCCCAACGCTGGCCGGCTCGCACCTGCGACGGCTTCCGCACCCTGGCCTCCAGCCCCGATATTGACGCTGTCCTGCTGCTCTCGGCCCGTTGGTACGGCGAACTACCCATCTTCGCCGCCTGCGACGCCGGCAAAGCCATTTACTGTTCCGCCGCCCTCGACCTTGACACCCATGC
>JBIOWO010000373.1:0-7289 GCA_044868555.1 Lacipirellulaceae bacterium
CAGCCAGACGTTGCCCTGAGCGTCGGTGAAAGGCTCCGTGGAGCCGGCGCGTATGCGCACCGTCCCCTTCGGAATACTCTGCGCATACCAGTGCCCCTTCACGAGCATCGGGATCGAGTAGAGCGACGTGCGAGCCGTCACATACAGCGTCTTGCCATCGGCGCCGCCGAACGTGCAGTTCGACGGCTGCTCGGGCACTTCGATCAGGCCCAGGGCCTCGCCCGTGGGGCTGAACACTTGCACGCCGAGCCCCGTCGTCAGGTACAGGTTGCCCTGCTCGTCGATCGTCGCCCCGTCGCAGCCGCCGTTGTCGCGGCCGGGCGGATTCTTCACCTTGCAGAACACCTGCTTGTCGCCGAGTTGGCCGGGCGCTTTGACCGGATACGCCTGCATTTCGGCCGACATCGAGGGCAGCACATACAGCGTCTTCTCGTCGCGCGACAAGAGGACGCCGTTCGGCGCCGGCGCGTCGCTCACGACTCGCGTTACCTTGCCGTCGGCGCTGCGGTAGTACACGCCCTGCACGCCCTGCGGCAGCGGCTCCGGGGCCCGGAACCTCGGGTCGGTAAAGTAAACGCCGCCCGACGAGTCGATCACCAGGTCGTTCGGCGCGTTGAACCGCTGGCCTTCAAACTCGCCGGCCAGCACGCGTTTCTCCTTGGTGGCGACGTTCCAAGCGACGAGCTCGCCGCCCATGTTGCAGGCCACCAGCTCGCCTTCGCGATTGAACATCAAGCCGTTGCAAGGCCCGCTCTGGTCGACGAACACGGCCGTCTCGCCGGCCGCATTGACGGTGTGGATCCGCGCGTTCGGGATGTCGGTGAAGTAGAGCAGGGCCTTGCCGTCCCACGCCGGGCCCTCGGTGAAGCCGAAACCCGTGGCGACTTTCACCACCTCGCCCGCGGGACCAATTTTGGGAATCGGCTCGGCCGCCGCCGCCAGTCGCGACGCCGCCACCACCAACCAAGCCGTGAAAACCAAATACCGCCGCAGCCCACCGACCGTCAGATTCGCTTGCCGCATTTCACCGCCCTCGTTTCTGTCGCGAGCTCTTTCGAACATCCCTACACAGCGCCCGATTGTAGCCGGGCCAAGCCGAAATGCAAAAGCATGGCCGCAATTACGACATGTCAGCGTGGGATTCGCACAATTTGGAGGTCCGCCATCGTAGTCCAGAAAAGGTGAATCCAGAGCCGGGGCCAATTGCCGGCACAGCGTGAAGCACGGCTGCCATGTCATTTTCCCCTCATGCACTTCTCCGTGCCCTCCGTGCCTCTGTGGTGAATCCATTCAGGACCGGCCAAAAATAGTAGCTGAATTCGCGCTCCGTATGTGATACGGTCGGTGTCGCGCGACACTACGCGCCGAAACAGCAACGCCAACGCGCTAATCCGGCGCTCGCGCTCATCCTGCGCGCCCACCGCCATGTTCCATCACGCACCAACCATCGCTCGATGCATTCGACGCCGCTCGCCCAGTTTGAACGAACCGGCCACCGCGCGACCCCCAAGCGCACCTGTCCCCTTCGAAACTTTAAGGACTTACGTCGACGCGCTCGTGACCCCTTCGCAAAAACAAGCCGCTTTTTCGCGACTACGTTCCATCCCCCTGTCATCTACGAAAATCAAAGCCACTTTTCGCGCGCCGCGCACGCCGATTGAGGAATTACAGCACACGCGCTCCGCCCGTGATCGCACTCGTTGTCTTTAGAACACTAATCCGCACTAATCGACACTAATCAAATCAAATTAGCGAAGATTAGCGCGGATTAGCGTTCCAAAAATCTTTCTTCGTGCCCTTTGTGTTCTTCGTGGCGAATAAATCCGCCCCGGCCAAAAATAGTTGCTGAACACGCCGCGCGCTTCTGCTAACGTTTACCCTGAACCTGCCAATGGGTCGATGCTTCACGAGGCTGCCATCGGTTGACGATCATGTGTAAGACCAACGCTCAACGAATCACGGCTCCACAATTGTTCGCTCGTGCGATCGAGATGGTATCGCGCGCCAGTCGCATTTCAGTTTGCAACCAATCGGCGAGCGCACGGGCTGTCGCTTCGTTCGGCACGATGGCGAACACGGTCGGCCCCCAGGACGACTGGCCGACGCCGTCCACGCCGTGGTCGCGGAGCGCGTCCACGAGGCGGCCAATTTCCTCGCCGGCGAACGGTCCGCCCTGTGCGGCGGCGAAGCATTCGCCCGCGAACCGGCCGAAATAGTACACGGCCTCGCCGAACGCGGCGCAGTCGGCCCGCTTCACCGCCGGCAACATCTCGTCCTCGGTCAGCCGCCACAGCTCCTGCGTCACTTCGCCCGGCACCGGCGGCAGGCGGCCGAAAACGTCTGATTCCGTGTCGCCCGACAGGCCGGGCCGATCGCGCGACGTGATTAGCACGAAGCGCCAGTCGGCCGGCACGGCGACGCGTTCGCCAAGCGTGCCCAGCGATTGGCCCGCCTCTTTGCCCCCGTCGACGATCAGCCCGCCGTGCAGGAAGCCGTGCGTGCCGACCGCCGACCGCCGACCGCGGCCGACGCTGGCCGCCAGCGCTTCAGCCGTCAACTCGGGAAGGCCGAGAAAACTTCGCAGGCCGGCAGCGACCGCAAGGCTCAGCTGCGTGCCGACTCCCAGGCCGTGGTGCTCGGGCGGCGACTCGACGTGGATCCGGCAGGCGGGCGGCGCCGGCAATTGCCAGTGGCTGGCAGCCGACAGCGCAGATTTTTCGGCCCGCTCGGCGAGCGCGCCGCTCACCGCGAAATCGGCGGCCGGCTCGATCGCCACCTCCGCGGCCGGCGGCTCGACCATCACGCCCACTCCGCCCCACTGCGGTCCGCTCGACCGCCCAAACCCAAACATGCCAAAGTGCAATCGGCTCGGCGCGCGGACGTGGACGGATCGCGTCATCGGGCGGGCGACTCCTTCACAACCCCTCTCCCAGACCGTCACCCGCTGGGAGAGGGTCTGGGAGAGGGATTGTTTTCGGCAAATCGACTTTGGCAAGTTGCTTGGCGATGTAATCCTGCAGAAACGCAAACGCACGCCGTTCCTGTTGGCCGCCCGTTTTGTCCACCAGCACCGCCAGCCGCATGAATTCGTCGCGAATATGATCCGCATCCAGCATTCCGATCCGCGTCGCCAAAATTGCCGCCTCGACCACCGCGTGCTTGGCCCGGTTAAAGCCCAGAAACTCGCGCAACGCGCCGCGGTCGACCACGCAGGCGACGATCCGGGTCCGCTCGTCGCGCTCGTCGACCGACTCGACGCGAAACGCATACCAGCGGCAGGCGTCCGACAGGATCATGCCGTCAACCGCCTCGGCGGGCTGCATCCGCGGCATTCGCTCCAGTCGTCCGACCGCCGCATGGGCCAACAGCTCGACATCATCCGTCACGTGCAACACGCCTTGCCCGGTCCGTTTCAAATTCTGATACGTGGTCGACGTACGAAACGGCCGCAGCAGCAACACGTTGAAACCGGCATCGACAATTGGCCCCATCGGCGCGACGTGTGGCGTGCCGTCCTCGCCCAGCGTGGTGATGATCCCTTCGACAAGCGTGCCGTCGGGAAGCGCGGGAACGTCGGGTGGGGAATCGTGCGACATGGAGTCACAATTGGAAAACTAGAACGTAACCGGTTCGCTCGGCAGCGGCTGCCTTTCGCGCACCGGCACGCGAAATTCGTCGTCCGCCAGCTTGCTCGGATCCTGGCTTACCAGCACGCCGGCCAGGCGAAGAAAATTGGCGAGAAGTTCATAACCACACTCGGTGAGAATCGATTCGGGATGAAATTGCACACCGAACACCGGCCAGCGCGTGTGCTCGAAAGCCATCAGCACGCCGTCGTCGCTCCAGGCCGTGGCCCGCAACTCCGGCGGGAGCGACGCCGGCTCGACGACCAACGAATGGTACCGCGCCACGACGAGCGGCGACGGCAGGTCGGCGAAGAGACCGGTGCGATCGTGCATCACGCTCGAAGTCCTGCCGTGCACCGGCGTTTCGGCCCGCACGATTCGGCCGCCGAGCGCTTCGGCGATCACCTGGTGCCCCAGGCAGACGCCCAGGATCGGCAGCTCGCCGTACACCGCCCGCACGATGTCGAGCGACGCGCCCGCTTCGCCGGGCGTACACGGGCCGGGCGACAGCACGACCGCCGCCGGCCGCAGCGCTCGCACGCCGGCCGCGTCGATTGCGTCGTTGCGAACGATGTTCGTCGGCACGCCCAGGCGCTCGAAGTACCGCGCCAGGTTGTGGGCGAAGCTGTCGTAATTGTCGATCAGGAGCAGCATCTGGGAGAGATCGGAGATCAGGTGTCGCAGGTCAGAGTGAAGTCATCAAGGTTGGAGCGCTCGCAGCAGGCCGGCCGCTTTGTGCCATGTTTCGTCGAATTCGTCCTGCGGGTCGGACTGGGCGACGATTCCGCCGCCCACGGGCAGTTGCCACCAGCCGCGCCCTGCCGTGATCGTCCGGATGAGGATGCTGGTATCAATCCGCCCGTCCAGGCCAATGTACCCGAGCGAGCCGCAGTACGCACCTCGCGCCGTCGGCTCCAATTCGGCGATGATCTCCATGGCGCGGACCTTCGGGGCGCCGGTGATCGAGCCGCCGGGGAAGCAGGCCCGCAGCAAATCGAGCGACGTGGCCCCGTCGCGGAGCGTGCCCTCGACAACCGATACCAGGTGCTGCACGTAGGCGTACATTTCGAGACCGCACAATTGCGACACGCGGACGCTCTCCGGCCGGCAGCAGCGCGACAGGTCGTTGCGCAACAGATCGACGATCATGACGTTCTCGGCCCGATCCTTTTCGCTGGCCCGCAAGTCGTCGCCGGCAAACAGGTCGGCCTCGGGGCGATGGGCCCGGCCGCGCGTGCCCTTGATCGGCCGCGTCTCGACGTGGCGATCGGCAACGCGCACGAACCGTTCGGGCGACGCGCTCGCAATCTGCCAGTCGCCGCCATCCAAATAGCCGGCGAAGGGGGCTGGGTTCCGCTCGCGCAGGCGGCAATAGAGGTCGACCGCCGACGTGCGGGCCGGGTGCAGCAATCGTTGCGACAGATTCACCTGGAACACGTCGCCGGCGTGGATGTAGTCGATGGCCTGCCGCACCGCGCCGCGGTAGGCGTCGGCCGAGAAGTTGCTCGTCAGCGCGTCGGCCCGCGGCACGGCAAATTGCGGCGCCAGGTCGCCGAGCGACAAGGATGGCGATGTCGGCGTGTGAATGACGGAATGATTGATTGCGCCGCAAGAGAGCCGGTCGCGAAACTGGGCCAGTCGCGCGGTGGCCCGATCGCGCCGCGCCCCCAGATCGATTTCAGGAAATCCCTGCGAGATGAGCCACGCGGCCGACTGCTCGTGATCGAACGCCACGACGACGTCGTACAATCCAACGGCGAGCGCCGGCAGTTGAAATTCGTCGATCGCCGCCGCGGGAATGGTTTCCAGGCTGCGGCCCAGCTCATAGCCGAACATGCCGGCCACGCCGCCCTGAAATGGCGGCAGGTCCGGCCGCGTCGTGGCCGGCAACTCGGCCAGCCGGCCCGCCAACCGCCGCAGCGCGTCGCTGCCATCGGCCGGCACGGTCAGCCAATCGACCGGATCGGCCGCCACGAACGAGTAGCGGCCAAGTTGCGGATGGCGCATCGCGCTGTCGAAGAACACCACGTGTTGCAACGCGGCCAGGCGCCGAAATACATCGACCGCTTCGAGCCCCCTATCCAGGCGCTCGACCAGCGGCAGTCGGTGGTCGTCGTTGGCGCTGTGTGTCATTCCGGCTCCGGCGTGTCAGGCCGCGGGCGCAAGCGGTGTCGCGATTCCTCGCGGGTGAGGAAGCCCCAGTCGAGCGGCTCGTCCTGTTCGTACTGTTTGCCGAGCGCGAGCGCCGTGGCCGCCTTGCACATCTCATATCCGAGGTAAAAAGCGTGCGACGTATCCAGGTTCTTTGGCATTCTTGCGCCGGGGCTGCTGTGCATCAACTGCTCAAACAGGGCGAACGGGTCGGCATCGTGCAGGTACGTACCGCGGCTGACGACGTGCACCTCGCCGCCGCTGACAAACACGCGGTAGTTCGCGTCCTTGATCTGGTGCGACATTCGATCCAACTCGTCCGCGGAGACTTCCGTAATCTTTGGATCGCGCAACAGCACCAGCCGCGGTTCCAGGTGCTTGGGCAGCACGCGTTGCCGCACCGAATGATACACGAGCCGCCGCGCCAGGTCACATTCGCGGACGCTGGACCGAGCCCAATTGATCACCTGGGTCGTCAGAACGCTGCGGATGCCCAGCTCCTCGCAAAATCCGAGCAGCACCGCGTTGACGCCGGCCGAAGCGACGTCGGTCAGCTCCGTCAGGTTGCCGATGCCCATCATCATCTCGGCGTCGGGGTAGCGCTGGCGGACTTCGGCGTAGCGGCCCAGGCTGGCGGCGAAGCCGAAGCCGATCGGCTCCAGTACGGGGTCGATCCGCAGCCGCACGCCGGCCTGTGCCAATTCGTCGACCGTCTCCTCCAAACCGGCCAGGCCGCGCGGATCATCCGGCACGACGACCACTTCACAGCCCCAGTCGCGGGCCGCTGCGCGATTGGTGCTGTTGACCGACAGCACGAGCTCGGCGCCGGCCCGCACGGCCGGCTCGATCTCCCGCGGATCGAGGCTGTCGATCGACACGCGGTGACCGTCCTCGTGGAGGGCCCTCACCACGTCGGCCACGCCCGCCCATGGTCCGTCCGGTTCGCAGCCGACGTCGATCATGTCGGCCCCGTCGGCGGCCAGACGGCGGGCCTCGGCGCGAATCTCCGCGAGCGGCAGCCGCGGACAGTGATTGATCTCGGCGATGATCTCGATGTCGTAGTGACCGTAATCGGCCGGTGTGGGCTCGCGGCCAAAAAAATCGGGCAGACGCCGCAGATCGCGCGGCCCGCGCTCGACCGGCACGCCGGCAACTTGATCCACGGGCGCCAAGTCGCCTTCGCAGTAGCCGGGCAGCAACACCCGCGTCGTGCCAACGGGAACATTCAGCCGCGACGCAATCCACTGCGGCGTCATCAACGCGGCCACAGTGATTGGCAGCACATCGACCGAATATTCAAAGCCAACCTGCGGCGCAAGCGGCTCCAAAATCTGCCGCAGCGAATGCTCGGCCAATCGACCCGTTACAAAATGAAAATGGTCGAGAGGCATGGTGAGTAGGTGAGTAGGAGAGTAGGTGAGTAAGTGAGTAGGTATTGCATCCGAATACCTACTCACCTACTCACCTACTCACCTACTCACCATGCCCCTCGAACATTTTCATTTTGTGACG
>JBIOWO010000374.1:0-11636 GCA_044868555.1 Lacipirellulaceae bacterium
GAGTAGGTGAGTAGGTCGCGCCAGAGCTTCCTTACTCACCTACTCACCTACTCACTCTGCTACGCAATCAGCTCCCGCACGACGTGGCCGTGGACGTCGGTGAGGCGGAAGTCGCGGCCGGCGTAGCGGTAGGTGAAGCGCTCGTGGTCGAAGCCCAACAGGTGCAGGAGCGTAGCGTGCAGGTCGTGGACGTGCATGCGGTTTTCGACGGCCTTGAAGCCGAATTCGTCCGTAGCGCCGTAGACCTGGCCGCCGCGGACGCCGCCGCCCGCGAGCCACATGGTGAAGCCGTAGTGGTTGTGGTCGCGGCCGTTGATCTTGCCGGCGTTGGAGCCTTTTTGGGGTAGCTCGACGGTGGGCGTGCGGCCGAATTCGCCGCCCCACACGACGAGCGTTTCGTCCAATAGTCCGCGTTGCTTGAGATCGACCAGCAGCGCTCCAATGGCCCGGTCGCAATCCTGGGCGAGCCGGCGATGATTGATCTCGATGTCGTCATGGTTGTCCCACGGCTGGCCTTCGCCGTGCCAGACCTGCACGAAGCGGACGCCGCGCTCCACCAGCCGGCGGGCGATGAGTATTTGGCGGGCCTGCACGCCCGGGCCGTACATGTCGCGGATGTGCTGCGGCTCGCGGCTGACGTCGAAGGCCTCGGCCGCCTCGGTCTGCATTCGGAAGCCCAGCTCGAACGACTGGATGCGAGCTTCGAGCGCGGAATCGTGCTGGCGGGCCGCGAGGTGGCGGGCGTTGAGCCGTTGGAGCAAGGTAAGCTGCTCGCGCTGTTGCGGGCGCGAGACGCGCTCGTTGCGGATGTGCTCGATGAGCTGCTCGATGGCCGTGTGCTTCGTGTCGATGTACGTGCCTTCGTAAATGCCGGGCAGGAAGCCGGACTGCCAGTTTTGCGTTTCCTGGATCGGGTAGCCGTTGGGGCACATGGCGACGAACGCGGGCAGGTTCTGGTTCTCGCTGCCGAGCCCGTAGCACAGCCAGGAGCCGAGGCTGGGGCGAATTTGGCGGGCATCGCCGCAATTCATCAAGAGGAGCGACGGCTCGTGATTCGGCACGTCGGCGTGCATCGAGCGGATCACGGCGATGTCGTCGATAGATTGGGCGACGTTGGTGAACAGGTCGCTGACTTCGATGCCGCTCTGGCCGTATTTGCGGAACTTGAACGGCGAGGGGAAGGCGGCGCCGGTTTTGCGCTCCGTGGCCAGGTTGGGCATGGGCAGGTTCTGGCCGGCGTACTTGGCGAGCATCGGCTTGGGGTCGAACGTATCGACGTGTGACGGGCCGCCGTTCATGAACAGGTGGATGACGTGCTTGGCCCTGGCCGGGAAATGGGGCGTGGGGGGCGTGAGTGTGTTTGCGCCGGCAGCAACCGCTTGTTGCGGTGGTAGGAGCATGCCACCGAGGGCGAGGGCGCCGACGCCCATGCCGCAGCGCGTTAACAGCTCACGGCGCGTGAGGGACAGATGTTCGTAGGGGAAGGAGTGGGGCATGTTACACCTATATAGCCGACCCATCCTGGGTCGGTTGCGGAACCGGCCACTGGGGTCGGTTGCAAATCCGGCCAGGATGGCCGGGCTATGTTTCAATCGACAAATATGAATTCGTTGCTCATCAGTAACACTTGGGCCAATTGCTCCCAGCGGCCGAGCTTTGCTATTTCTGGATTCGCGTCGCCCACGCCGATGAACTCAAGCGCGTCGGATGCTTCATCGATCGTTGGATCGCGGCCGAGTGCACAGCGATATAGGAGTTGAATGCGGCGAACCTGTGACGATGGTGATGCCAGGGGGTCGGGACTCTTTTGCGACTGGTTGGTTTCTTCGCCGGCTGCGGTTGGTGGTCGCAAAAGACTCCCGACCCCGGTCTTGCTGCGCTCGGCCAGATGAGTGGCCTGTTCGATTACGAACGGGCTGTTCAAAAGAAACAGCGCTTGTTGAGGTGAGACGGTTTGGGCGCGCTCGGGCGTGTGCGTGTTCGGGTTGGCGAAATCGAAGGTGCGGAAGTAGGCGGGCAGATTCTGGCGTTCGATGAAGCCGTAGACACTTCGCCGCGTGGAGAATGGCGCGGTGGTGAGCTCGACGGACGGCCCACCCAGAGTTTCGTCGAGCCGGCCAGCGGCGACGAGCAGGCTGTCGCGCATGGCTTCCAGATCGAGGCGGCGGCGGTTGGCTCGCCAAAGTAGTTGATTCTCGGGATCGATCGCGGCGCTTGCAGGCCGATCGTCGCTGGCCTGGCGATAAGTGTTGGAGAGCACCAGCGTGCGGACGAGCTGTTTGGTGGACCAGCCATCCTCGATGAACGAGCAGGCGAGCGAATCGAGCAGCTCGGGATGCGTGGGCCGGTTGCCGCGGGCGCCGAAGTCGCTCGGTGTCGTGACGAGTGCGTGGCCAAAGACGTGCGACCAAACCCGATTGACCCACACGCGGGCGGTGAGCGGATTGTCGCGGCTGGCGATCGCTTCGGCCATCTCGCGGCGGCCGCTGCCATGTTGGAAGGCGGGCGGTTTGGCGGCCTTGTCTTTTGCCAGGCAACTGAGAAAGTGCCGCTCTACCGCCGGGCCGCGATTGCCGGCGTTACCGCGGAGAAACACGACCTGGCCCTTGAGTTTGGCGGTGTCGGTCAGCATGGGCGGGGCGTCGTCGCGGGTCGACTCGTCGGAGTTGTTGAACACACTGTACATCGCGTAGTAGTCGTCGGCGCTGATCGGGTCGAACTTGTGGTCGTGGCAGCGGGCACAGGCCACGGTGAGGCCCATCAGGCCGCGGGAAACCACGTCGATGCGGTCGTTGATGATGTCGTGAGTGTTGTTGAGGAAGCGGCGGCCGAGCGTGAGGAAGCCGATCGCCGGGGCCGATGATTTGTCGTCGATCTGATCGGCGGCAAGCTGGGCAATGATGAACTGGTCGAACGGCCGATCGGCGTTGAAGCTGGCGATGACCCAATCGCGGTAGGTGTAGGCGTGCTTGTAGTTGCGGTCTTCCTGAAACAGGTATCCCTTGGTGTCGGAATAGCGGGCCACGTCGAGCCAGTAGCGGGCCCAGCGTTCGCCAAACCGCGGCGAAGCGAGCAGGCGATCGACGGCCGCCTCGTAGCGGGCGTCCGTCGGGTCGGCGGCGAATTCGTCGAGCTCGTCGGCGGTCGGCGGGAGGCCGATGAGATCGTAATACAATCGGCGGAGGAGAGCACGCGGCGCCGCCGGCGGCGACGGAGAGATGTGGGCCGCTTCGAGCCTGGCCAGAATGAAGTGGTCCACATCGGAGCGCGGCCAATCCGATGTCTTGACGTCTGGCGGCGCGAGTCGCTGCGGCGGCTGAAAAGCCCAATGCGTGCGTGCATCAGCAATTTTGCCAGCGTTCGGATCGGTTGCCTGGCCACCAGCGCGTGGGTCAGGCGCGCCGAGCTCGACCCATTTCACAAAGTCGGCGATGACTTCGTCCGGCATTTTGCCGGTGGGAGGCATCTCGAACGATTCGTAGCGGATCGCCGAGATCAACAGGCTGTCGTCCGGTTTGTGGGGCGTCACGACCGGGCCTGAGTCGCCACCGGCTCGCAATCGTTCGGCCGTATCGAGCCGCAGGCCGCCCTGCAGGATTTTCGCGTCGGCCGAGTGACATTTGTAGCACCGCTCGACCAGCACCGGGCGAATGTGCGTCTCGAAGAATTCGGTGGCTTCGGTCGTAGGTTCGCCGCGCCGAGGCGAAACGGCGTCGTCGGGCGGTGCAGCCCGTGCCGCTCGGCTCGCGGCAGCCACGGCCAGGAGCACCGCCAGGATCAGCGGCCTCAATTCTCGGCGGTTGGATCGATCCGGGTGCTGCCACACCGCTGGTCATGCCTCGGGGTGTCGGATTCGCGGCGTTCGCCGAGGGCCGGACAATCTTGGTGGGAATACTTCCGGCCTTAGTGTACGATTATCTCTGGAAACCGCAAAATGGAGAATCGCCCCATGCGCAACTTCCTATCACTTTTGCGAATGCAAAACGGCACGGAAATGGCTCGCTGCCTGTCGTACCTGTTGATGTGCGTGGCGCTTAGCACGATCGGAGCGCGGGTGGCGGCGGCACAGGCATTCGTAGCCGGGCAGAACGGCAATGCCCAAAATGCGCTGATCGCTCCGGGCGGCAACAATAACGGCGCGATGGTGTTCGGCGGGCCGAATGCAGCGGCCACGGGAAACGGGACGCAACAAGGCGGCGGCGCGCTTGCGGATTTCGATTCGCTGATCGACCTCATTGTGTCGACGGTGGCCACGGAGACATGGGCGGAGAACGGCGGCGGCGAGGCGGAGGTGCGTCCGTTTCCGACCGGCGTACTGGTGGACGCTGCGGGGACGCTGCGGCTGAAGTCGCTCGCGCCGGCGGGCGGCGCCGACGATTTGAGCGTTGCGCGCGGAGCGGCGCCGGTCCAGGGAAAGCGACCTCGCCAGGAGAGTGATGCGCGGCGGGCGAGCACGTTGCGTTATGTTTCGCTGCCGCGATTGGAGCGGGAGATACTGCGGCGGCAGAAGGCGCATGAACGGCTCGATGCGTCGATGCTGACGCTTGCCGGCCTCGAGCGCGTGCGGTACGTGTTCGTGTATCCGGCGTCGGGCGACGTGGTGCTGGCCGGGCCCGCCGGCGATTGGAAAGTGGATCCCAACGGCCGCATCGTGTCGAGCGCGAGCGGCGAGCCGGTGGTGCGGCTGGATGACTTGCTCACTCTGCTGCGGCGCGGCGGCGCGGCGGCCGAGAGTCATTTTGGGTGCTCGATCAATCCGCGGCAGGAGGCGCTCGCGAAGACGCAAGCGTACTTAGCGTCGACGAGCCAGAAGCCGTTGGAGCCGGGGCAGCGGAAGAAGTGGCTTGGCGACTTGCGCGATTCGGTCGGATTGCAGAACATCGAGGTTTGGGGCGTCGATCCGGCAAGCCGGCTGGCGCGCGTGCTGGTCGAGGCCGATTATCACATGAAGCTCGTCGGCATGGGGTTGGCCGAGGGCGTCGACGGCGTGGAGAGCTACCTGGCGTCGATTCGGGTGCCGGCGGGCGGGTCGCCGCCGCCGATGTCGGTGCTGCGGTGGTGGTTTGCTTTGAACTACGAGCAGATTCGCACATCGAGTGCAGAGGATGCGTTCGAGCTGGTGGGCCAGGGCGTGCGCGTGTTGAGCGAGAACGAAATGCTGGCGGCGCAGGGACAGCGGGTCCATACGAATCAAAGTGAGCCGCTCAATCGGCAGTTTGCCGAGTCGTTCACCACGCATTTCGCCGAGTTAGCCAGGGAGTATCCTGTGTATGGCGAGCTTCGTAATGTGTTCGATCTGGCAATGGCTGTGGCCTTGATCGAGAGCGAGGGGTTGGCGGAGCGCGTTGAATGGAAGCCAACGTTGCTGGCCGATGCGGAAAAGCTGCGGCTGCCGGCGGGGGCTGTGCCGCGACAGGTGGAGACGGTGATCAATCACCGGGTGATCAATCGGCGGCACATCGTGGCCGGGGTGAGCGGCGGCGTGATGGTGGCGCCGGCCGACATGCTGGCGAAGTCGCGCGACGGGGCGAGCGGCGCGGAGCTTGCCGAACGGCGGCGCGAGGCGCCGCCCGATTTGGGGCCGGAGGCCTGGTGGTGGGACTCGGCGAAGTAACGTCGTGGGTGGCATGCTCTCGCAGCGCAGCGGCGTGAGCATGTGGAGAGGCCCGAAGACATGCCTACGCCGCCGCGCGGCGAAGGCATGGCACCCATTTTGTCGCAATGTGCTAGGCGCTGTAATCGACTTTCACGTCGCACAGCACCGGGCGGAACTTCACTTTCGCCGTGAAGCCGCACGGCCAGCAGTACTCGACCACGCCGCGGCCGAAAATGCCGCGGCCTTCTCGCACGACCGGCTGGCCTTCGCAGCAGGCCGGTACGCACAGTGGAATCTCGTACAGGCAGCAGTCGGCCGGGTTCTTGGCGACCATCACCAACTGCACCTGATCCTGGCAGCGGAGCATCCGGCGGGCGCGGAGGCCGGTGTGATAGACGATTGGCGGCGTCGGATGGACGACCGTCTCTGTGGCGACGGGGCCCGGCATGGATTCGTCCGCGGCGGCGGGAGCGGGGTCGGGCGTCGCCGGCTGCACGAGGGGCGGAGCCGCCTGCGGCTCGACGACCACGGACTGTTCCTGGGCGAAGGCGGTGGCAACTGCGACGATCAGCATGCCGCTGACCGTAAGTGCCGTGAATCGAACGGCGTGATTCCATGTGTGACGCATGACTTGTTCCCTCCGTAGCTGAAGTGCCTCTGCCTGTCGCGAATCGTTCAACAGGACAATTTTACGATAAAGGCGAGGGCGGGGGAACCGGCCCAATTTGGGGGAAAAGCGGCAAGTTTGCGGGCGTCACGCGAAAAGTGTTATTTGCGGGCTGGTTTCTTCCTGGGCGGCTCTTCTTCCTCCTCCCATTCTTCGTCTTCTTCGTCCGCTTCATCCGACTCTTCATCTGTTTCGTCGGAATCTTCGTCGTCTTCTTCGTCCCACTCGTCGGACTCCTCGTCGTCGAGCTCCTCATCGGACTCTTCTTCGTCCTCTTCGAGCTCGGCGTCTTCTTCGAGCTCCTCTTCGTCCGACTCGTCTTCGGCCGATTCTTCGTCCTCTTCCTCGTCCCAGAGGTCTTCGTCGTTGGTGAGGTCTTCGTCGGATTCTTCTTCGTCCCACTCGTCGGAGTTGTCGTTTATCATCCCGCCCGCTAAAGCGGGCTCGCCTTCCGCTTCGGCGGCTGGGGTGATTTTGTTGCGGCGTGGTGGGAGGGGCGTGGTGAGGGCGGTGGCGACGGGTTTTGTGGTGGGGATTGGGCGGGCGGGCGGGGCTGAGATCCCGGCCGCTGAGTTCGGCAAGCTCACCCCAGGGAAGGCGGCCTCGCCGGGTTCGTTCGTGGCGCGGGTCATGGCTTCCCAGTCTTCGATCGAAATCAGCACTTCGCGGGCCTGTGAGCCGTTGTATTGGCCGACGATGTTGTCCTCGGCCATGAAGTCGATCAGTCGGGCGGCGCGGCCGTAGCCGATGCCCAGGGCCCGCTGCAGCAGCGAACAACTGCCGCGACGTTCGCGGACGACGATGTCGACGGCGGTTTCGTAGAGCTCGTCGCGGTTTTTGAAGCCGCCGGCCGCGGCCGCTTCCAGCTCGTCTTTGGTTTTGAGGGTCAGCAGCTCGCCGGCGAATTGCGGCGCGTCGACCCCGACTGCGTCGACGACGCGCGTGATTTCATCATCAGAGAGGAACGTGCCCTGGCCGCGGAGCAGCGTACTGGTGCCGGGCAGCAGGAACAGCATGTCGCCGTTGCCGAGCAGCTTGTCGGCGCCCATCTCATCGAGCACGACACGGCTATCGACGCGGCTGGCGACTTGGAAGCAGATGCGGGCCGGCAGGTTCGACTTGATCAGCCCCGTGATCACATCGACGGTCGGCTTCTGCGTGGCAAGAATCAGGTGGATGCCAACCGCGCGGCTCTTCTGGGCCAGGCGGATGATGTGCTGCTCGACGTCCTTGCCGGAAGTGAGCATGAGGTCGGCCAATTCGTCGGCCACGATAACGATATAAGGTAGCTGCCGTGGAATCGTCGCCCATTCTTCATCGCTTTCGGGCTGGATTCGGTCGCGGAGCTCGTCGTCGCCGAGCTGGTTGTAGACGCTGACGTGGCGGACGCCGGCCCGCGACAGGAGCTGGTAACGCTCTTCCATCTTGTCCACCGCCCAGGCCAGGATCGCCTCGGCCTTGCGCATGTCGGTGACGACCGGGTGCATGAGGTGCGGCAGCTTGCGGTAGCCGTTGAGCTCGACCATCTTGGGGTCGATCATCAGCATCCGCACTTCGTCCGGGCCGCGGGTCATCAGCATCGAGACGATGATCGAATTGAGGCACACGCTCTTGCCGGTGCCGGTGCGGCCGGCGATCAACAGGTGCGGCAGCGCTGCGAGGTCGACAACCATCGGATTGCCGGCCACGTCCTTGCCCAGGTAGAGCGGGATCTTCATCCGCTTGGCGCGGCCGTTGGTTTCCTCGATCACTTCGCGAAGGCGCACCAACTGGCGGTTCTCGTTGGGCACTTCGATGCCAACGGTGTTCTTGCCGGGGATCGGAGCGACGATGCGGACGCTGGGGACGCGGAGGGCGATCGCCAGGTCGTCGGCCAGGCCGGTGATTCGGGACAAGCGCAGGCCGGCTTCGAGCTCGACTTCGTATTGGGCGATGACAGGGCCGGTCTCGATCTCGACCACACGCACGTTGAAGCCGAAGTCCTGGACGGTCTTTTCGAGGATCTTGGCCTTGCGGCGGACCTCTTTCTCGTGCTCTTCGTAGCACACGTCTTCGTTGGGCAGAAGCAGGTCGAGCGACGGCAGCTCGTAGTCGGCCTCGCTGTCGAGCGGCTGCTGGTCGGCGGCTTCGAGTTGCTCGATGACTGCGTCGCGCTCGGTTTTCGGGGCTGCGGACTGGGCCGGTGGTTGGGATCGGCGGCTGGTGATCCCCAATGCGGCTTTCAGGCCGTTGGCGAGCTTGGAGGCGGTGCCGGCGGATGTTGTGGATGCGGTTTTATTCCCGCCCGCTGAAGCGGGCTCGCCAGACTCGCCGGGGGTGCGGACTTTGATGTCGCGAACTTCGTCTTCATCGAGCTCGTCGTCTTCGTCCTCATATTCTTCGTCGGAATCTTCTTCGTCGTCTTCCGACTCTTCATCGTCGTCGGCATCGTCGAGTTCTTCTTCGTCGAGGTCGGTGTCTGGGCGGCCGGCTTTCTTCCGGGTGACGTGGCCGAGGTGGCCAACCGAGAGCAGCGAGCGGCCGGTGACGCTGGTGGTGACGGCCGCGGCGCGGAACAGGAAGTAATCGGTCGAGAGCAGCAGGCCGGCGAGCAATACGCTGAGGGCGAAGATGTACGTGCCGGCCTGGGCGAACTGGGCTTCGAGCAATTGGCGGCCCATCGCGCCGATGTATCCACCCGCGCCGACGACCGGGCCGGGCGTCCAATTCGGAATCGCAAGCGCGGCGAGCGTGGTGAGCCCCAGCACCGAGATCACCCAGCCGAACGCGCGGAGCAGCGGCTGGTCGACTTCGCGGCGGACGACGAGCAGGAACGTGAGCACGGCCAGCGACGTGAGCAGGTAATACGCGCCCAGGCCGAGACTATCGAACAGGTAGTGGGCGGCGAGTGCGCCGGCCTGGCCGCAGGCGTTTTGCACGGATTGGCTGTGCGGCCAGACGGACGAGCCGGGCGGATCAGTCGGGTGGTAGGTCCACAGCGCAACGCCGAGGAACACCACGAGCGCCAGGAGCACCAGTGCGCACAGGTCGAGCTTGCGACTGCGGTCTTCGAACTTCATGCGGGATCGGGCGACGGTCGGGCCGCGAGACGAGCGAATGACAATAGCGGACGCGACCAATCAGTCGTGTGGGGTGCGAACGACTTCACTTGGGCACGTCCATGCCCGACGAGCAATCCGTAAACGGCGGTGTAGTGCGGAATGCCCTCACCCGGCCTCTCCCGCAGGGAGAGGAGATTGAACGGCATTGCGCCACACATCCTTAGATTTCGGTCAGCGGCCCAGGCGGCCGCCAACTTTAACCCAGGCCGCATCAGGGCTTACGCGGTGCATACTGGAAGTATCTCCGTCGTGATGCGGAGGACCAGCATGGTCGGCGGCAAAAATGGGCTGAAACCTGAACGAGCGGATACGCGCAACGGCAAATCCGTTGCAAGCGTTACGCACGGATAGCGCTCGCTCGTCGCCAAAGTTTGCCGTGCGTCATGGTTGGAAGTTGCACGCCGGCCAGAGTTGGCCGGGCCTTTTTTCAACGAGGATTGCAGCGAGTTGGCCGGCGGGGTCGACGGCGGCCCATTCGGTGGCGGTTGGTACGCTTGCTGGTTTTGCATCGGCCGAAGTGGGGATGGGCCGGCCGTGGCGGATTTCGGTGAGCTGGGCCTCACTGAGCTCGATGCGCGGCAGATCGGCGACGGCTGTGAGTGCGGGCTGCAAGTGCCGGGCCAGTGATTCGGGCGTGAGGTCGTCCGGGGCGACTGCGTCTTCGACATGAAATCCACCGATGGCCGTTCGCTCGAGCGCGGACATCACGGCCGCGGTGCCCAGGGCGGCGGCCAGATCGCGGCCGAGTGAGCGGATATAGGTGCCGCTGCCGCATTCGATTTCCAGGTCCAGCTCGGGGTATTCGTATCGCCGCACGTCCAGGTGGTGGATCGTGACGGACCGCGCGGCGATTTCGACCGCCCTCCCCTGTCGGGCCAGCTTGTACGCCCGGCGGCCGGCGATTTTAACGGCCGAGTGGTCGGGCGGCCGCTGCTGGATGTGGCCCACGAATTGCGGCAATGCGGCGTCGATCATCGCGCGGGTTGGCTGCGGTGCTCCCTCCAGCGGGGTGAGCGGGCCTTCGGTGTCGTCGGTTTCGCTATGCTGACCGAGTAGAAATGTGGCCCGGTAGCGCTTGGGCATTCGTTGCACGTACTGGATGAGTCGGGTCGCCTGTCCCACGCAAATTACCAGGACGCCGGTCGCCAGCGGGTCGAGCGTGCCAGCATGCCCGGCACGGGTCGGTCGGATGATCCGCTCGGCGCGGTCGACCACGTCCCGCGACGTGCAATTGGGCGGCTTATTCACGTTGAGGATGCCGAAGTGGGGCATGCTTGTGGATTGTCGGCGGTGGATGGGTGTGGTGGAAGAGCAGGAAGCAGAGAGCGGGAAGCAGGGAGTAAGAAATTTGACTCCGTTACTACTCGCTCCTTGATTCCTGCTCCATGCTCCGTGCTATAGTAGTGCGAATATGAAGTGCCCTTATTGCCGCGTCGACAACGATAAGGTGATTGACTCGCGCTCCAGCCAGGATGGACTGGCGATTCGGCGGCGGCGCGAGTGTGTGCACTGCAATCGCCGGTTCACCACCTACGAGCGGCCGGAAGAGACCACGATCAAGGTCATCAAGAAGGACGGCTCGCGCGTGCCGTTCGAGCGCGAAAAGATCAAGCGCGGCCTGGAGCGGGCCTGCTGGAAGCGGCCGATCAACACGCGGCAGATCGAGGCCACCACGTCGGCGATCGAGACCGAGGTGTACGCGCAGTTCGAGAGCGAAGTGGAGAGCCGCGAGCTGGGTGAGCTGGTGATGCGCTACCTGCGCGACCTGGACGGCGTAGCGTTCGTACGGTTTGCAAGCGTGTATCGGCAGTTCAACGACGTCTACGATTTCTTCGAAGAGCTGCGGCCGATGCTGGACGACGGCCGCAAGCCGCCGAAGTGAACGAACGGATGCCGGTGGCCGGCGCCCGGAAGCCGGACAACCGTTGATCGCCGCGCCGCTGGATCCTGACGGTCTCAAGCTGGACAGCGCCAGCGAGGGCCCCTAGAATACGGTGCTCAACCCGCGGGTGGGATCAGATCCTATCCGCACCGGGGCGGTAGCTCAGTTGGGAGAGCGCTGCGTTCGCAATGCAGAGGTCGAGGGTTCGACTCCCTTCCGCTCCACTGGTGGTCGACTGGCCGGTTTTCTGCGCGGTTGATGGGACCCTACACGGGTCCCGCTTCATACGCGCCGGGCACTTCCCGTCGGCACCGCTTCGTGAAAGTCGTCACACTTGACGGCGGCAACCAATTGTCGGTGGCTTCTCATTGACGGGGAGTTCAAGCGCGA
>JBIOWO010000375.1:0-5228 GCA_044868555.1 Lacipirellulaceae bacterium
GCGTCGCGCTTCGAGACGGAATGTTGCATCCGTGACTTCAATCATGCGATCAGCAGCATTTCGGACGTTGCCCACCGCGATGCCACAACAGCCCGACCATCATCGTCAGCAACAACACCGCGGAACCCGGCTCCGGCACGCTGGCCAGCACGGCCCCGGCGCCTCCGGCCGTCGAGTTACCAAAGTTGGCCTTCCACAAGTTAAATTGACCCGTGCCGATCACTCCGCCAATCGGGTCGTTGCGGAGCACCGTGGTCGTCCCCACGCTATTCCGCCATAAGACGCTGTCACGCGCGTCGACGACGCCGTTATTGTCGAAGTCGGCCAGCACACCGGCCGATGTGGCGGCGGCGGCTGCGAACGCACCGTATGCGACCGTGCCCTCGGTCGGTGTCAGAGCGCCCGGTTGTAGGAACTCGAGCCGCAGGTCCGGGACGCCTGTGCCAAAGTTGTACAGCTCGCCCAACGCATAGCCACTTCCGGGTGTCAGCCGCATGCTGCCGTTTTGCTTGAGCTCGGAGACCGCGCTGGGCGACGGAAACGCTTCTTCCCAAACGCCGGCGCCGCCAACGTTTTGATCGTCCAGACTATTCCATTTGCCATTGATCTCTTGAAGCGAAGCCGACACGGAATACACCGCATAGCCGTCGATGAACACGTCGTACGGCGAATCGTTCTTGAGCTGGACCTGGCCGTTGGTCGTATTGACCGTCAGCAGCAGGTCGTTTGTCAGCTTCGTGCCGCTGTAAGCCACGATACCTGTCGTCGTCGTGGTACCGCCGACCACGTTATATTCGAAAGTAAGATGGTCCGGATCGACGCCGAACGCAGGGACGACTTGTTGATAAATGCTTCCGATCGAAGGTGCATCGGACACAGCGAACGAATGGGAACTCAGCGGATTCAATTCGCTCAGGTCGGTGACGGTCGGCGCCGCTTCAATCCACGAAGCCGCGTCGATATTCTGATCGTCGAAGCTGCTCCATTGGCCGTCAGCCGGCTTCAGCGCACCGAGCGACGACAGGATCGAATAGCCGTTAATGACGATGGGCGCCGTATTGGTAGCAGGGTTCGAAATCGACGCGGCGCCGGTAGTGCGATTGACGTTAAGACTAAGTAATTCCTGCCCCAATGCCGCGCGGGTCGCGGCAAACGTCGCGAACAGCACGAGAGCCGACACCCATCGTGTCGGGACGCCTGGATGATTCATCATGGATGCCCTTTGTGAAATCGTGGCCTTAGCGTCGGCTGGAGCGCGGGCGCACACGCCAACTTGGGTATTGCGCACCGGGAGCGAAACGCGCGTTTGATAAGCTCAGCCAACGCGCGCCAGCCGACCGCCGTCTTCATTCTGGCAAGAAACTGCAAAATACGCAAATCGAACTTGAAAACGAGGGAATCACACCCCGCGACCACCTGCCCCGCACCGTCCCAATCGCTCCACGAGCGCCCTCGACCGAAGGCCCGCTACCGCAGGTCGCCCGCGACCGACGCCTTCCCAAATTCGACTTTCCCCAACAGAACCGTCAGCCGCAATCGAAGGCCGGCACAGTACCAAGGGCCGCTGCCGAACCGGCCCCGTATGTGGGTCCGACCAGCCAGCAGGCAGCCAGCCTACCGGTTCCACCACTCAGCACGAAAAGAGCCCGCCCCCACCTCACTGCGCGACCGAAGACTCAACCTCCACGTCAGGGACGCAATCGACCTTCCCACGCCCAATATGCAAAGAAATTGCAAAGTCGTCACTGAGAGTTTCAGTCAACGGCCTGCGGTATTACGGCGGTGAAAGCGGATTTGTGGTCGCGACGGCGGGCGAACGTCGACACATCATTCTCTGCCGGTGATGCCGTATCGGTTCGGCGATTCCTACCATCCCCACGGGAGAAGTAGAGACGGGCACCGGTGCGCAGCATTGGTCGCGAATGGGCGAGGGCTCCTCAGCCGCGAAGCGGCGACATCGTGTAGTGAATTTGATCATTCCAATAGGTATTGGCCTCGGCTGGTTGGTCGCTTCAAAAGACCCACCAGCCGACGCCACCCACGAACGGGACGAAGAGTTCGAGCTCGCACCGTGGGCCAAAATACGGGGGGAGCTTATTGGCCCTTTTTGGCAAGCTGCGTGGTTCCCGCATTCTTGTCCGGAAAGCTGAATCCGCGTATCGTGTTGTCGTGGCTCAGACTATGCGAATCCACCCTGCCCTGCCGATTATGTTTGCTGCAATTCTTGCCGCTGGTGTCGTGCCGCCGCTCAGTGTCGCGGCGCCGACCATCGCCCCCTTTGGCGCCTGGCGTTCGCCGATTACGACGCAGATGCTCGTGCAAGGGGCCGTGCGGTTTGGTGATTTGTGCCTCGATGGCGGCACGCTGTACTGGGTCGAGACTCGGCCGCAGGAGGAAGGCCGCTACGTGATCGTGCGGCGCACGCCGGACGGCAAGATCGACGACGTGCTGCCGCCGCCCTTCAGTGCGCGGACTCTGGTGCACGAATACGGCGGCGGGGCGATGCTGGCCTCGGACGGCACCGTGTTCTTTTCCAACTACGCCGATCAGCGTTTGTGGCGCTTGAAGCCGGGCCAGGCGCCGCAGCCGATCACGGCGGAAGGGAAGCTGCGGTTCGCAGACTTCGTGCTCGACAAGTCGCGCAACCGGCTCATTGCCGTGTGCGAAGATCACACCAGGGACGGTGCTGAGCCGACGACGCGCATCGTGGCTGTTGATCTGGACGGCGGGAAAGTGACGACGCTCGTGGAGGGGGCCGACTTTTATTCGACGCCGCGCGTGAGCCCCGACGGGCGGCAACTGGCGTGGCTGTCGTGGAATCATCCGAACATGCCGTGGGACGATACGGAATTGTTCGTCGCCACGTTCGACGGCGCGGGCTTGCTCGGCACGTCGCGGCAGGTGGCCGGGCAAGTGGAGGAGTCGGTGTTTCAGCCGGCGTGGTCGCCCGACGGCACGCTGTATTTCGTTTCGGATCGGACCGATTGGTGGAACCTGTATGCCGAGCGAGATGGCCAGATCGTGCCGGTGCTCCCCATGGAGGCCGAGTTCGGCGTGCCGCAGTGGGTATTCGGGTCGGCCACGTATGGATTCGAGCCGGACGGTCATTTGGTGGCCCGGTTTACACGCGGCGGGAAGTGGGAAGTAGTGCGGATCGAGCCGCGCTCGGGCAAGCACACGACGCTCGAGCTGCCCTACTCGAACGTGGCAAGCATCGAGGTTGGGCGGGGTGTGGCGTTCGCGGCGGCCGGGTCGCCGACCGTGCCGGAGACGCTAATCGAGATCGAATTGGCCAGCGGCAAGGTGACGCCTATTCGCACGAGTACGCCGCTCGCGGTCGATCCGAGTTACACGTCGATTCCAGAGGCGATCGAGTTTCCAACCGATGGCGGCCAAACGGCGCACGCGTTCTACTATCCGCCGGCGAACCGCGACTTTCGCGGACCGGTGGGCGAAGCGCCGCCGCTCTTGGTGATAATTCACGGCGGGCCGACCTCGGCGACTTCGGCCCAGTTTCGTCTATCGACACAGTACTGGACCTCGCGCGGGTTTGCGGTGTGCGATGTGAATTACGGAGGCAGCACCGGGTACGGGCGCGAGTATCGGAACCGGTTGCGGGACGCATGGGGCGTGGTCGACGTGGCAGACGCGGCGAACGCGGCGACGTTTCTGGCCAAGGCCGGCAAGGCCGATCCGAACAAGCTGATTATTCGCGGCGGCAGCGCCGGCGGCTACACCACGCTGGCGTGCCTGGCGTTTCGCAAAGAGTTTCGCTGCGGCGCAAGCCACTACGGAATCAGCGACCTGGCACTGCTGGCCGCCGATACGCACAAGTTCGAAGCGCGGTACCTGGATCGGCTGGTCGGACTCTATCCAAGGGATGAGAAACTTTACCGCGAGCGTTCGCCCATATTTCACTTGGATGCGTTCAACCGGCCCGTGATTTTGCTGCAGGGCCTGGAGGATAAGATCGTGCTGCCGAACCAGGCGGAGATGATTCTGGCGTCGCTCAAGAAGAAGGGCGTGCCGGTGGCGTACGTGCCGTTTGCCGGCGAGCAGCACGGATTCCGGAAGGCCGAAAACATCATGCGGGCCCACGAGGCGGAGCTCTATTTCTATTCTCGCGTGCTGGGGTTTGAGCTGCCGGAGCCAATCGTGCCCGTGGAAATCTTTAATCTGCCGGCGAATTAGGAGGCGACGCCGCTAAGCCGCAAGCGGCTATCACAACTTTTTTCGGTCCGGCTGTAAGATACTCGCTTCTGCCGTCACTAATAGAGTGAAAGGTCGAGGCGTCGTTGGGCACTCACGAACACGAATCGCTGTTTCGCCAGTGGCTCGCGGAGCACATCGGCCTCTTGATCAAGGTCGCACGGTCGTTTGCCGACAGTGCGAGCGATGCCGACGACTTGCTGCAGGAAGTGCTGCTGCAGGTATGGATATCGTTGCCCAATTATCGGGCCGAATCGAAGCCGACTACGTGGCTGTATCGTGTCGCGCTCAATACGTCACTGGCCTGGAAGCGGCGCGAGGTGAAGCATCGCCGCCGGCGTGCCGACATGCAGCCGTCCATCGTTGCCGAAGCGATGGCCGCGCCGGACGACCGCGCGGCGAATCGCGAAACGATCGACCGCATGTACGCAGCCATTCGCGAGTTGGAGCCGGCCAACCGGGCGCTCGTGCTGTTGTATCTCGACGGCCTGAGCTACGCCGAAATGGCGGAAGTGATCGGCATCTCCGAGAACAACATCGGCGTGCGCTTGAACCGCGTCAAGAAGCAATTGGCAGTCGCATTGAAGGGTCGGGAAGATGTTGCTTGACGAACTTCAACAGGTGTGGCAATCGCAAGTCGCGCCCAAGCTGCGCATCGACCCTGAGCTGCTGCTGAAGGAAATGGTCCGCAACCAGCAGAGTTTGAAACGTACGCTGTTCTGGCGGGATTTCCGCGAGGTGTTCGTCGGACTCGCGCTCGTTCCCGTATCATGGTACATGGCGCAGTCTCTCGGCTGGGTGTGGTTGTCGCTCGGCGTGGCCGGATTGTGGATTGCGGGATATATTTTGTTCGATCGCTGGCGGCGACGGCGTCTCGGTCCGGCGCCAGTCGAGCGGTCGTTGGCGGCGTGCGTCGACGAGTCGCTTGATGAGGTGGAGCATCAGATTTGGCTGCTGCGGAACGTGGCGTGGTGGTATTTGCTGCCGTGTTATCTGGCCTGCATGCTGCCGACGGTGTT
>JBIOWO010000376.1:0-68904 GCA_044868555.1 Lacipirellulaceae bacterium
GGAGCAATCAACTTCGGGCGACGAATTTGCGTGGCCAAATCTCAACGGAGGTTAACGATGAACTGTCGACGAACCAATGCGAACATTTCCCGATCTGTTTTCAACGTGACCGGCAGTTGCATGGCGATGGCGGTGTGCCTGGCATTCGCGGCGCGGGGAATTGCCCAGGAACCGGCGACGGATAAGTCCGTGGAACTGCAGCCGGATCCGTCGCAGGGCGACTTCTCGAACGAGTTCATCAAGGGCAGTGGTCAGATATTGCCTCGGACTGAAACGTCGCAAAACTCAATCGTTGTTGACGGCGAGGCCGCGCGGCAATTGCAATCGCAATTGAAAGAAAGAGAAGAGCAAATGCGACGGCTGACCGAGCAGTACAAGAAGATGGAGAGCGACTTCCGTCGCGCCGCGGCCCAGTACAATCACAATCTGTTGCAGGAAAGACAGCCGGGCTCGTTGGACGCCGAGCGGGAGTTGCTGCTAAACCAAGTCCGCGAACTGCAGGCCCAAATGGCGGCCCAGGCCGAACGACAACGGCAAACGCCGGCGCCGCTGCCGGAAAATGCCGAGGTGCGAGTATTCGCGCTGCGGTACAGCAAGGCCCCGGAGTTGACCCAGGTGTTGGCAAACATCGTCGGCGACCGTGGCTTGCGGATGGCCGTCGATGAACGGTCGAACTCGCTGATCGTGACTGCGGACGAGAATACGATGAGAATTGTCGAGGCCTTGTTGATGCGGCTCGACGAATCGGGCCCCGACAGGAAACTGGAAAGCGCTTCGTTGGATACTTTGCAGTTGCGAATCGTGTGGCTGCTGGACGGTGTCGGCGGGATGACACCGAATGAAGGTCAGGCAAGTCCGCAGGTGCTCGACGCACTGAGGCGGTTGGGTTTTGAAGATCCGTCGGTCGTCTGTCAACAGATGACAACGTTGACCCTGGACGACAAGAACCGAGGACGATTTGGATTTACCGTCCCGGTACTGGTGAACTCGCAACTGTTTGAACTGTCAGGCAACGGATCTGTGACACCGAGCGGCACAAATCGCTTTGCATTGCAGTTCGAGTTCGAAGTGCAGCAACAACAGAATCCGCAAAAGACTCGGCTTGGTGGTTCGATCCTGACACCACTGGCGCATTACACCGTGATGGGCACGACGACGTTTGTAGAATCTTCTCTTGAGTCGCCTCATCCGGGTGTGGAGCCGAAGGTAAAGCCGGTGCGTCAGCACTTGTCGGCATTTGTCGTGTATCTCGATCGGGCGCCGGAGTTTCCAGCGGAGCAGCCGGCGGCGGAGGCACCAAAAGCTCGCTAGTTCGAACGTGGTCCGGCGAGCGTAGCTCGCTGGCTATTGTACGGGTGTGCCTGCGGTGAGGAACGTCACCAGGTCGCGGAGGTCGGCGATCGAAATCGTGTTTTCCAGACCGTCGGGCATGATCGACTTGGGCGACGCCTCGCGCGACTCGATGTCGGCGCTCTTCAGTGTGAAGCGCTCGCCGGCGGCGTCGGCGTATTCCTCGCTGCCGTCGTCGCCGCCTTCGGCGAGCCGCAGACCGACTAGCGTGCGGCCGTCGGCCGTGGTCAGCACCCACGGCTGATAGTGGGGCGCAACTTCCTGGCTGGGCTGCAAAACGGAATCGATAATTCGCTCGCGGGACGTGCTGCGGCCGACGTGGGTGAGATCGGGGCCGATGCGGCCGCCGCGGCCGTCGTACTGGTGACAGACGGCGCAGCGGGCGCCGACCGAGCTGAAGAACAAACGGCGGCCGGATGCCGCGTCGCCGGGCTCGTTCAGCAGCGCGTGCCAGGCGGCGAGGTCGGTGAGTGGCGGTTTGGATTCGGCGGGCGCTGGCCTCAGCTTCGTCAGTCGCATGACCCGCTCCGATTCGCTCTGCAGTGACTGATTGTCGTTGACGGCAAATCGTTCCAGCAGGTCTTTGAAATCTTCGGCCGCGGGCGCCAGGCCCATGATCGCTTCAGCCCGCACTGCATCGTTTTGTCCTGCGTCGCGGGCAGTCGCAGCCAATAAGTCGAAGCGTTCCTTGTCACTTTGCTGAGTCAGCGTGCGGACTGCCTCCAGCCGGAGCGGTAGATAGTCGGCCTGCAGGTAATCTCGCAAGCGACCGAGAGTGAGAAACTTATTGTTGGGAGAGAGCGACTGGAGCGCGAGCGCGTGTGCCGTCGGGGAACGGTCGGTGTTTTGCAGCTCGCGGACGATCAATTCGTCGGCGATATCGCGGCCGCGCATTTTCGGCTCGTGGTCGAGCCAATCGACGGCGGCGAGGACGGCCAGGTAGTAGCGCGAATCCGGCTGCGGGCCTTCGAGCAGCCTCGCGACATCGTCGCGGAGCGCGATGATCCGCTCGTCCGCGATCCAACGGACGGCATAGAGGCGGACGTCGGGTGATTCGTCGCGGAGGGCAGCGGAGAGCAGCGGATCGGGGCTATTCAATCCAGGCAATCGACCAGCGTCGAGCATGCATAACCGAGCGGATTCGAGCATGTTTAACCGAAAGCGGGGGGTTGCCGCCGGCACGGCGTCGCGGAAGATGCGCTGCTTCAGTCGCCATACGGCATGAATGTTGACGAATGGATCGCTTGATTCGGCGACGGCGAAAGCGCCGCCATTGTCGTCGGTCGCAGCGATATCCTCTGGCGAACGGGCCAGAAATCGCTCGGTTGCGTCCTCTTTTGGCAGCACGAGCCGCCAGATGCGGCCTTTGCCGTGGACCGGATAATCGCGCTTCACCCAGTCGCCGAAGTAGAGGGAGCCATCGGGGGCAACGGCCATGCCGGTAGGGCGAAAATCGGCGTCGCCTTGGACGATCACCTCGCGCTGGGCTCCGTAGGAAGCGCCGCGCGGCACGAGTCGGTAGCGCTCGATGCGGTGGTCGCCCCAACTGGTGACCCACAGCCACGCGCCGTGGGCGACGATCGCGGTGGGTGCTTCGCCGACGCCACACACCATCGGCAGCGTTCCGGGCAGCTCGCCGTTCCAACACTGTAACGGATGCGTGCCGGCGCGGCCGTACTGGTAGAGATAGCCGTAGTCGCCGCCGGGGACGACGTGGAGCAGCCGGCAGGGCGGGCTGGCATCGGGATCGTTGTCGACGGCGAAAATGCGGCCGTCGTCGAGAACGCACAGACTGAACGGGTTCCAGACGCCGCGGGCCACGTGTTCCAGATTCGCGCCGTCGGCCGAGCAGCGGAAGAATCCGTCCAGGCCGCCGGTGGCGGCGATTATCTTGCCATCGGCGCCGATGAGCCGAAACGGCAGGCCATGGTTTTCGCCCAAGCCAATCATGAGCGAGCCGTCCGCGGCCTGGTCGATACCGCCGAGCGCGTTGTGCGGGTAGTCGTCTTCGGTTTCCAGGCGGAGCAATTCCCGCTGCATATCTGCAATGCCGTCATCGTCGGTGTCGCGCAACAGGAGTAGCCTGTCGCGTGTGACCAGGTACACGCCGCCGTCGTCGCGAACGAGCAAGTTCATCGCATGTCGGAAGCCATCGGCAAACGTGGTCCAGAGGTCGAGCCGCGACCCGGCACCCGGCGATTTGTCTCTGTGCCGGGTGCCCGCGCCGTCGGTATCGGCCAGCATGCGGACGCGATCACGCTCGGGGCCGTCGTAATCTTTCGACCGCTGGTGGGTGTGCGATTCGATGACCAGCAGCCGGCCCTGACGGTCGAACGCCATGCCGATGGGCGTGACGATGTCGGGCTCTGCGGCGACGAGCTCGAGCGTGTAGCGATCGCCGGCAGCACGCGGCGGAGCAGCATACAGATGCCCGATCGAAATGGCGAGTACGAGCAATCCAGAACTCGGTAAGTACCAAACCGCCATGGAAACCCTCGTCGCCCGGTACATTGAACGGCGGCCTGAAAGGCCAACCGTATGATAGCCCAGGGTGCAGCCCTGGGTACGATGCACAAACAAAAAACAAGCCCTGAAAGGGCGGCATCGATTGTTGTGCCGCCCTTTCAGGGCTTGGGTGTCTATAACTTCATTTTTCCCAGGGCTGCGCCCTGGGCTATCCCATTGTGCCCCTTCAGGGCTGAAAGCAACCGGCGATTAGGAGCCGGAGCTTTCGCTCGAGCTTCCTTCGCCATCGGCGCCGGCGCCGGCACCGACCGGTTCTGGCGGCGGCAGGGCGGCGGCGTCCTTGGTCGAGAGTCCTTCGAACACGAGCTGCTTCTTATCGCCGACTTTCTTGACTTCGATCTTGATAAGATTCTTACCGGCGAACTCGCCCTTCAAGAGTTCCTCGGCCAGCGGGTCTTCGACGAACGTCTCGATCGCCCGCCGCAATGGCCTGGCGCCGTAGTCGGTGTTCGAGCCCTTCTTGACGAGGAATTCCTTCGCCTCGTCCGTAAGCTCGACTTTCAGGCCCTTCTCTTCGAGCCGCTTGCGGACCTTCGAGAGCTCAAGCTCGACCACGTGCTTCATGTCCTCGTCGTTCAAGTGGCGGAAGACGATGATGTCGTTCACGCGGTTGATGAACTCGGGGCGGAAGACCTTTTCGATCTCGTCCGTGACGCGGGTCTTCATGCTTTCGTAGTTCGAATCCTGGTCCGGCTTGGTGAAACCGAACGCCGCCTCGTTCTTGATCGCCTCGGCGCCCGCGTTGGTGGTCATGATCAGGATCGTGTTGCGGAAGTCGATGTTGCGGCCGAAGCTGTCGGTCAGCCGGCCTTCCTCCATCACTTGCAACAGCATGTTGAAGACCTCGGGATGGGCCTTCTCGATTTCGTCGAGCAGCACGACCGCGTACGGCCGGCGGCGGATTTGCTCGGTGAGCTGCCCGCCCTCCTCGTAGCCGACGTATCCCGGCGGGGCGCCGATCAAACGGCTGACGTTGTGCTTCTCCATGTACTCGCTCATGTCGATCTGGACCAGCGCTTCGGCATCGCCGAACATGAACTCGGCCAGGGCCTTGGCGAGCAAGGTCTTGCCGACGCCCGTGGGGCCGGCGAACACGAACGTGCCGGTGGGACGCTTGGGATCCTGCAGACCGCTGCGGCTGCGGCGAACAGCCCGGGCGACGGCTTTGATGGCCTCGTCCTGGCTGATCACACGCTTGTGGAGTTCGTCTTCCATCTGCATCAGGCGCAAGGAATCCTCAGTGGTCATCCGCGTGAGCGGGATGCCGGTCATTTTGGACACGACTTCGGCGATGACTTCCTCGTCGACGACGCCGCCGTTCTCGCGCGATTTCTCGCGCCATTCCTTGGTGATCTGTGTTTTCTTCTTCTTGAGCTTGTCGGCCTGGTCGCGGAGCTTGGCCGCCATTTCAAAGTCCTGGTTGGCGACCGCTTCTTCCTTCTGGCGGTTGAGGCCCTCGACTTCGTCGTCGATTTCTTTGAGATTGGGCGGCTTGGACATGCTCTTGAGCCGCACACGGGCGCCCGATTCGTCGATCACGTCGATCGCCTTGTCCGGCAGGCAGCGGCCGGTGATATAGCGGTCCGACAGTTCGACCGCCGCCTGGATCGCATCATCGGTGATTTGCACGCGGTGGTGCTCTTCGTACCGGTCGCGCAGGCCGCGGAGAATCTTGACCGTGTCGTCCGCGCTCGTGGGTTCAATCAGGATTTCCTGGAAGCGGCGGGCGAGGGCCGAATCCTTCTCGATGTACTTGCGGTACTCGTCGAGCGTGGTGGCGCCGATGCACTGAATTTCGCCACGAGCCAGGGCCGGCTTGAGCACGTTCGAGGCGTCGATCGCCCCTTCCGCCCCACCGGCGCCGACCAACGTGTGCAGCTCGTCGATGAACAGGATCGTGTTCTTGGCACGGCGGACTTCGTTCATCACCGCCTTGATCCGCTCCTCGAATTGACCGCGGTACTTGGTGCCGGCGACCATCATCGCCAAGTCGAGTACCACGATCCGACGATCCAACAGAAGCTCGGGCACGTCGCCTTCGATCACGCGTTGGGCAAAGCCCTCGACGATGGCCGTCTTGCCGACGCCCGCCTCGCCCAGCAGGACCGGGTTGTTCTTCGTGCGGCGGCTGAGGATCTGGATGGCCCGTTCGATCTCGGTCTCGCGGCCGATGACGGGGTCCAGCTTTTTCTGCCGAGCCAATTCCGTCAGGTCGCGGCCGAAGCTATCGAGCGCTGGGGTCTTGCTGCGGCTCTTGCGGCCTTCGCCGCCTTCACCGCCTTCGCCAGCCACACCGCCGCGGCCACCGCGGTCGGTCTCGCCGCCCTCGATGCCGTGTCCGAGCAGGTTGAGCACTTCCTCGCGGACCTCTTCCAGCTTGAGTCCGAGGTTCATCAGCACCTGGGCGGCCACGCCTTCCTGCTCGCGCAGCAGGCCCAGCAAGATGTGCTCGGTACCGACGTAGTTGTGGTTCAGGTTGCGGGCCTCTTCCATCGAGTACTCGATGACCTTCTTGGCCCGCGGCGTCTGTGGCAGCTTGCCCATCGTGACCATGTCGGGCCCGCTCTGGACCAGCTTCTCGACCTCGAGCCGAATCTTGCGGAGGTCGACGTCGAGGTTCTTGAGCACGTTGGCGGCCACGCCGCTGCCCTCTTTGATGAGGCCCAACAGGACGTGCTCGGTGCCGATATATTCGTGGTTAAAGCGCTGTGCCTCTTGATTGGCGAGCTGCATCACTTTTCTGGCACGGTCGGTAAATCGTTCGTACATGTCCGTCTCCGGTTGTGTCGCATCAAGCTCGCCCATTGCCGGCGAGCAATGCTATCTATCCAAATTGTATGCAGGCGGTCAAATCGTGCGGCGAATACATCGCCGACCCATCCTGGGTCGGATTCTGCGAAGGTGAATTCTCGCCTCGACCTCGGTTGTTGGTTAATCCGGCCAAGATGGCCGGGCTATATAATCCGCGGTCATCCTATCCGCTATCTAACGTCGCGCCCAACCCCGCTGGGCGACTAGCACCATGCCCCATTCGTCGCCGAACTTCGGCGATGCCATCCGAGGAGTACGATTCGTGTCGTCGCAAACTTGTCGGTCAAGCGGCGGGCCACGCTCGACACAAAGTCCTCAGAAGTGTAGCCCTCAAAGCGGCCCGATTCAAGGCAACCGGTTAGCTCGTTTGGAGTTAGAGCGACACGGGTAAATCGGCTGCCGCGGCCGGCTGCCGAACGCAAACTGTTGCCAGCAACGCCGTTTGACCGCGGGGCACGCCGGGGTGAACAATGAATCGCCGGGGACCCAATATCGGCCGCTGCGGAACGCCAATTTCGTGCTATCAACTCGGCCAACTCGGGAAGTCTAACCTACATATAATGTCGCACACCGACGCACTGCGAATCATCGACGCCGCTCTCAATCGGGCCGGCGAGGGGCTGCGCATCGTCGAAGATTATGTGCGGTTCGTGCTCGACGATCCGCTCCTTACGCGTGAGATCAAAGCGCTGCGGCACGAGCTGGCCATGGCGGCCGCAACGATTGCCCCCTTTGATCTGCACGCGGCGCGGGACACGGTACATGACGTCGGCACGCAGGTATCTACGTCGGCCGAGAAGAATCGTTCGGATGTGGCCGCCGTTTGTGCGGCCAGCCTCAAGAGGGCGGAGCAGTCGCTGCGGAGCCTGGAGGAATTTGGCAAATTAATTGATGGCGGTTCTGCGGCGCAAATGGAAACGCTCCGCTACCGGTTGTATACGCTGGAGAAGGCGATCGACGTGGGCCGATCGAGCCGGGAGCGGCTGGCGGGCGTGCGGCTGTGCGTGCTGGTGGATGGGGCAACGTCGGCCGATGAATTTGAGCGGTTGGTGGCGGCGCTGGTGGAGGCGGGTGTCGGCATGATCCAACTGCGGGACAAGCGCTTGGACGACCGCGAGGTATTGGATCGCGCGCGGCGATTGCGCCGGCTCACTCGCGAAACGGCGACGCTGGCAATCGTCAACGACCGGGCGGATATTGCCGCGGCGGCCGTCGTGGACGGCGTCCATCTCGGCCAGAAAGACGTGTCGGTCAAGGATGCCCGCGCGGTGGTCGGCACGCGGATGCTGATCGGCGTGTCGACGCACAACATTGAGCAAGCCCGGGCGGCGGTGCTCGACGGCGCAAATTACCTCGGCGCCGGGCCAACCTTTCCATCCGAGACCAAAGCGTTCGACAAATTCGCCGGCCTGGAATATTTGCGCGAAGTGGCCGCCGAAATCCGCCTGCCGACCTTCGCCATCGGCGGTATCACCGCCGAGAACTTTCGCGACGTGTTGTCGTCGGGAATATTAAGGGTTGCCGTCAGCGCGGCGGTAACACAGGCCAACGACCCATCTGTCGCGATACACGAGTTATCGTCTATCCTGAATGAAGCACCCGCGACCGCAACTCGCCGATTGCAAGCTGACTCAGAATCCGGGAACAAACGAGTCTAAAAATGGTCGACGAGCAGGGCGAGACCCGATTTCCCAAGTGCGGCCTCATCACGACCTATGAGCGAAACCAATCCTAGCCCTGCGACCGGTCGGCTCAAGTATCGCATTCTGCGAATAGCGTTCTCGGCCGTGTGCGGGATTATCTGCCTGCTGCTGATCGCGCTGTGGATAGTGAGCTATTTCTACGTCGTCGGAGTATACCACTTGGGCACAAATCGCCGAGCGACCGTGCTAATGTCCGAATCAGAGTGCTTGATCCTGATGCGGTATCCGCCTCGTCCTGGATCGCGGCAACCAGGATGGCAGCTGTGGGGTTCAAAAGCCAAGTCTGCGGCAGTAACGGCACTTCTTCAACCGTTCAACGTTCGGACGGGACAACCGGTTCAACGGAACGTATTGCCGTTTTCCTGGTTTCCCAATGCCAACACACTCTATGCCAGCATTCCACATTGGTCGGTACTAATATGTTGCGGTACCCTTACCCTCGCGCCTTGGATGCGATCGCGCTTCAGCCTCCGCACGCTGCTAATCGCCGTGATGCTGATTGCGGCACTTTTGGGGGCGATTGTTTGGGTCGCCAAATAGGCCTACTTTGCTTTGTGCATAGTTCCGTGAGCGAAACCATTACTAACCCAACGCTGAAGTACCGCAAGCTGCGAATCGCGTTCTCGGCTGTGTGCGGGATTATCTGCCTGCTGCTGATCGCGTTGTGGGTGCGGAGCTATTACGTTCCTGGCCGCATCGTGATTGTGCGTTCGCCGGTTGGCACGATAATGGCCTATTCGGCTGCCGGGCACCTAATTACCACAGCGACAACCTCAGCGCTCCAAGCCAAACCACTTGGGGTTTGGCCTCAAGGCGATGGAAACACTAGGATCAGCGACCCGCCACTGGATTTCATCATCTATCCTGATTTCGGGTTCGCTGCGGTGAGTTTAACGAACACGAGTGCGCTTGAGTTGCCGTATTGGTTCTCCGTCGCGGTATTGGCCGCGCTTAGTGCTTTACCTTGGTTACGCTCCAGATTCAGCCTCCGCACTCTGCTAATCGGCATGACGCTGGTTGCGGTGCTGCTTGGAGCAGCGGTTTGGACAGTAAAATGACGCTTGCTTTGCTAAGTGCATAGACTGCCTTGCTTTTGGCCACCACTATCGCTAACCTGTATGTACATAAGTATAGTATTTGTTCCTCGGACCACTTGGTTGATTTCATCATAGCCGAGCCGCTTAGGCTGCGCCCAGTTCCTGGGGCGGAGCCGACGCGACCGCTGTGCGCAAAACGCAGAACCGAACTTGCGCATGAGGACCTACAATAACGTGTCATCTTCGTGACGCCTTCGAAAAAGCTCGATGTTTCTCGAATTGAGATTAGGGCGTTTCTCAACTTGGATATGCTGAAATCAGCTTCATTGAAACCGCGACCGCCAGTCGTGGCTTGATGAGGATTGCTGGCTCTCGACCCTCGACCCTCGACTCTCGACCCTTCCATGCTTCACGCGATCATCATGGCCGGCGGGACCGGCACGCGATTTTGGCCGGCGAGTCGTAACGACGCGCCCAAGCAGCTGCTGCGGCTGGTGGGCGGCGCGACGATGCTCCGGCAGACGCTGGACCGGCTCGGCGATTTGGTGCCGAATGGACGGCGGTTAGTTGTCACCAATGCGCGGCTCGTGGATGCGGTGCGGAAGCAGTTGCCGGAACTGCCGGCCAGCGCGGTCGTGGGCGAGCCCTGCAAGCGGGATACGGCACCGTGCATCGGCCTGGCGGCCATGTTGGTGAGCCGCGACGATCCGGAGGCGACGATGGCGGTGCTGCCGGCCGATCATGTTATTCGTCCGGCGGAGAAATTTCGGGCGGCCCTTCGCCAAGCGGCGGCGCTGGTGGATGAGGCGCCGGGCCGGATTGTGACATTTGGGATTCGGCCGACCTATCCGGCCGAGATTTTTGGGTACATTCAGCGGGGAGCGGCACTGAAGTCGGGTTCGGGCGCGTATGCGGTCCGAATGTTCAAAGAGAAGCCGGACGCGGTGACGGCTTGCCAATACCTCGATTCGCGGGAGTATTATTGGAACTCGGGCATCTTCATGTGGCGCGCGGCAACCATCTTGGAATCGCTACGCGAACGGCAGCCGGAGATGCTCAAACATCTGGAGGCCATCGTCGCCGGCTGGGATGCGAAGGATCGCGATGCCGTGTTCGAGCGGGAGTTCACCGAGATCAAGCCGATCTCGGTCGATTACGCCGTGATGGAGCACGCCCGCGACGTCGCCGTGATCGAAGCACCGTTCGAGTGGGACGACCTTGGAGGCTGGCAGTCGCTGGCGCGGCTGGAAGGGGCCGACGAGAATGGCAACACGATCATCGGCCGGCACCTTGGGCTCGATACTGCCGGCACGATAGTCCGCACCGATGAGGAACACCTGGTCGTCACGCTCGGGCTGAAGGACTGCATTATTGTGCACACGCCCAACGCCACGCTGGTGGCCAGCAAGCACGATGAGGAGCAGATTCGGCAGGTAGTGAAGGAGCTGGAAAAGCGCGGCTGGACGGAGTACTTGTGACCGGCGGCGATCCTATGCGTATTGCGGGAATTGATTTTGGCACGGTGCGGATTGGCGTCGCGCTGGCCGATTCGGAGGTCCGCATCGCCGGGCCGTACGACAATTACACGCGGCGGACGCCGGAGCTGGACGCCGAGTATTTCGCGCGGCTCGCCAAAGACGAACAGATCGGCCGGTTCGTCGTCGGCCTGCCGGTGCACCTGGACGGCAACGAGGGGCAGAAGTCGACGGAGGCCCGCGAGTTTGGCAAGTGGCTCGGCGAGGTGACGGGCGTACCGATCGATTTTTTCGATGAGCGGTTCACGACGGCCGAGGCGGACGAGCTACTAAGCGGGCGGAAGTTGACGAAGAAAAAGCGGCAGGCCCGCCGCGATCAGATCGCGGCGCAAATCATGCTCACAGCCTATCTCGAAGCAGGCGGGTACGGTCAGGATGCGCCGGGCGCGATCGATTGAAGAATTCGGCGATGTCACGACTCATCTTCGGCTGCGGATATTTGGGCGTACGCGTCGCAAGACGTTGGCACGAGGCAGGTCACGAGGTAACGATCGTCACACGTAGCCGGCCGCGAGCCGACGGCTTCATTCATCACGGGTACGGCGCCGTGGTTGCCGATGTCACGCAGTCAGGAACACTCGTCGGGTTGCCGGCGGCGGAGTCGGTTCTATTTGCGGTCGGCTTTGATCGCGCGGCAGGCCAATCGATTGACGACGTTTACGCCGGCGGCGTGCGGAACGTGCTGGCCGCCCTGCCCCGCGATTCGGGCCGATTCATTTACATCAGCACGACGGGTGTGTATGGGCCAGCCGAAGGTGGTTGGGTCGACGAAGGCACGCCGCCTGATCCGCGTCGCGAGGGGGGTCGGGCATCGCTGGCGGCCGAGCAGGCGCTGGCGGCACATCCGCTGGGGAAGCGCGGCGTCATCCTGCGATTGGCCGGCATTTATGGGCCGGGCCGGATTCCATTTCTCGAACAGCTGCGAGCCGGCGAGCCGATCCTGGCCGTGAGCGCAGGACATCTCAATCTGATTCATATCGATGATGCTGCGGCGGTGATTGTGGCGGCAGGGGAGAAAAACTGGGGCGATGCCCCAGCCACCCAGATGCCGCGGGTGTACTGTGTCAGCGACGGCCATCCGGTGCAACGCGGCGAATATTATGCAGAGGTGGCCCGACTCATCGGTGCTCCGCCGCCCACATTCACTGCTCCCGATCCGGGTTCGCCGCGCGCGGCGCGGGCCGAAGCGGATCGGCGCGTGCGCAACGACCACATGCTCGCGGAACTCGGCGTACGACTGTCGTATCCGAATTATCGCGCGGGATTAGCGAAAATTCTCGGTTGATTGTAGGCCTCTCGCTCCGCGAGAGGCATTCCATCTCGCGGAGCGAGATGAGTACTTACCCCCGCCGGTTGTCTCGCAGCCGCGCGAACTCTATCATGAGCGGTGGAGCGAGTCGTCTACTTACGCAGAACGTCGCATGGCCATGATCAAGCGTCAGCCGCTGTTTCCACACGTCATCGAGCTGAACCACCAGGCTCGGCGACGGATCAGCTGCAGCGTGTACCTGATTTATGACGATGCGAACAATTGGGCTCTCATCGACATCGGCTACGAAGACGCGGTGGACGAGTGCCTGGAGATCATCCGGCAGCTTGATTTTCCGTTTTCGAAGTGTGTGACGCTAATCGCCTCGCACGCCGACGTGGACCATGTGCAGGGCTTTGCCAAGGCCAGGCAGATTCTGAAGGCGCCGGTCACGGCCCACCCGCTGGCGGCCAAACCGCTCGAGGCGGGCGACAAACTGGTGACCTACGCCGAAGTGGCCGCGCAAGATATCCATCTCGCCATGCCGACGGTGAAGGTCGATCAACTGGTCAACGACGGCGACCGGATTCGCATCGGAAACCTCAACCTGGAGGTCTGGCACACGCCGGGACACACGGACGGCCAACTTTCGTTCCGGCTCGGCAATCTGCTGCTGTCCGGCGACAACCTGTTCCGCGACGGTTGCGTGGGGGCGATCGACGCCCACCATGGCAGCAGCATTCCGGATTTTATCAAGTCGCTGCAGCGGATCCGTGCCAGCGACGTCGAGTGGCTGCTGCCCAGCCACGGGCCGGTGTTCCGCAAGGACGACCGGCTCATTGATCGCACGATCGCCCGGCTGGAGACGTATCTTCACATGGCCGACTTCGGCACTTGCGCGATCGACTGGCCGCTGATGGACCAGTGGGAGCGGGAGCTGGTGGACGGGAAGTCGCCGCAGTAAATACATAGCCGACCCATCTTGGGTCGATTGCGCGTTCCATCGCCGGCCAGGATGGCCGGGCTAGGTTCTTGCCGGCCAGGATGGCCGGGCTATATGTTCGCTAACCCGCAAGGTTTCTCACGCTATCACTTCGTGGCGGGCCGGTTGTGCCGGTTGTGCCGGATTTTCGCTCAATCCGGGTTGTGAGGGCGGACGATGCTACTACGGACACCGTGGGTGGCATGCCCTCGCTCGCCAGAGCATGCTCACGCGATGCAGTTCAGCGTATCGGCGAGCGTGGGCATGTAGTTGCATCGCGAGAGCATGCCACCCGCCCACACAGCGAGAACGTCTACGACTCAGGGGGGAGCGATGATCCGCCGGATTTATTTCGCGGTAGCCGCGCTGACGCTGCTGGCCGCCGTGACGACCGCCGACCGGGCCCAGGCCCAACAGGCCTACGGCAGGGCGTGGGGACATACGTACAACACGACGGATTGGGACCGCTTTTACCACTATCCGTACGTGTATTACCCGCAGAACTTCTGGGGCAGCGAATACTACCGCAGCGCCGACAGCTTGTATTACCGCTATCCGCCCGAGATGCGGATTCCCGTCTACAATCGCCATTGGTTCAACGATTACCCGTCACCAAGACCCTATCATCGTGGACACCACTTCGTCCTCGACATTTTCTAGCCGCCGGCCGGTTGGCTAGCGAATGGAAACTGTGCGTCATCGTCTGGGGGGACACTCGTCGACGCGCGGTGCTTCGAGGATGAGGCTTAACGAACCGCGACGCCTGGCTTCGGCTGGGCGCCGCGGTTTCGTATTGCGCGGTGGAAGAGCCCGCAGCGCGAGCAAGGGACTGTCGGAAAGGCGTCGAGGAATGTAGTAATATCGCTTGCGCTCGCCTGCTCCCTAGCTCGCGCTGCGGGCTCCCGCTTGCCACGGGCTTTGCTTTAGCGCAGGCTGGAAGAGATGGCCGCCAAGACCAAACTTGCCGATACGCTTACCAAGCTGCTGGACGCGAGCAGCCGGCCGATCTACGCGGTGAACGCGCGGCGGCAAATCGTCTATTGCAATGCGGCGCTGGCCGAGTGGCTGGGGCTGGAGCCGGCTCGAATTGTCGGCCGCGAGGTTGAATATCATTCGGAGCCGGAGCGCTCCGATGGGGCAACGGCGGAGGGTATCGGCCCGCTGGCCGCTTTGTGTCCGCCGCCGCGGGCGCTCGCCGGTGAGCCAAGTGTGGGCACCGTGTCGTGCGTGGGACGCGATGGGCGGTTGGTCCATCGACAGTCGGAATTCGTGCCGCTGGTCGTGGCGGGAGGCGGCGTACTGGTGCTGCTGGCCGCAACCGACTTGTCGCCGCAGGATCTGGCGACGGAAATTTCCGGCGAACCGACGGCCGACGAGCTGCACCGGGCGATCCGGCGGTTCCGCCGCTCGCAGGCAGCGCAATACGGACTTCCGTCGCTGCTCGGCGCGAGTTCGGCAATCCAGAAGGCCCGGGCCCAAGCGGCGGCAACAGCGGCCAGCGGGGCCAACGCATTGATCATAGGCCCGGCCGGCAGCGGCCGGGCACATGTGGCTCGCGTGATTCATTACCGCGCGGCGGCCGACACCGACGTCAAGTTGGTGCCACTGGATTGCAGCGTGCTGAACGATGACCTGCTGCGGCGAACGCTGGGTTCGCTCGCCGGCCAGCGGGGCGACGCGCGGCATCGGCCGACGTTGCTGTTGGAAAATTTGGAGCGGCTCGGTGCGGCGCACCAATCGCAACTTGTGGAGGCACTTCGGCAAAACACGATTGTCGCCCGGTTGATCGGCACCCTGAGTAGTAGGCACACTCCGTGTGCCGTAACTGAAGCCGAAAGCGGCACCGTAGAATCCACGTCAGCGGAGGTTCCTGGTTGCGGCACACGGAGTGTGCCTACTACGATAGAGCCCGCCCTGCTGGATATGGTTTCGACGATCACCATCCGACTGCCGCGGCTCGTGGACCGGTTGGAGGACTTGCCCATCCTGTCCCAATACTTTTTGGAAGCGTGCAATCAGGGGCGAACAAAACAGGTCGGGTCGGTGCGGGCCGACGTGCTCGATCTGTTGGCGCTGTACAGTTGGCCGGGCGAGCTGAACGAACTGCGGGACGTGATTGCCGCCGCCCATCGGGCCGCAACGACGACCGAGGTTACGTCGCGCGATCTGCCGGCCGTCATTCATCATGCCGCCAGCGCGGCGGGCAAGGTTCGCCGACAGCCGGAGCGGATCGTGCTCGACGACCTGCTGGCCAAGATCGAACGCGAGCTCATCGAGCGGGCATTGGCCCAGTCGGGTGGCAACAAGACCGAAGCGGCGACGCTATTGGGCATGACCCGGCCGCGGTTCTATCGCCGGCTGGTACAGCTGGGCTTGGCCGGCGAGGCGACCGGCGAAGCGGATGAGCAACTGCCCGAGTTTGTCGAGCGCGACACAACGGAGCAGGAGCCATGAGCCGAGTGAATTGGATCGTGTGTGAGCGTTCGGGCCGTTGGGCGACGGCCTTGCGTGCGGCGCTGGGCCGGTCCGGTTGGCCGCCATCATCCGTGCCGAGAATATTCGAGGTGCGGCAGCTTGGCGAATTGGCCACGCGGCTCGACGCGCGGCCCAGCGACATGGCGCTGGTGGAAGTGCAGCGGGCCCATGTGTTTGAGGTGCTTGAATGGCTGGCGGAAGCGGGCCGATTGTACCGGCGGGCCCGACTTGTGGCCTTGGTGGACCGCGGGGTTTGGGAGTCGCTCGATACCGATTCCGCTGCGGGGCGACGCGACCGGCAACCGATGATCGATGTGCTGCGCGAGGCGGGGGCCGCCGAAGTAGTCACGTCGCCGCGACAATTGCAGGGCATTTTGGAGTTGGGCCGGCGTCATGCGTCGCTGCGGGCGGCAGGATTCGATGGGCCGTCGGCCCGGATGTCGATCGCGGAGTGGGTCTGGGCGTCGCTGCCTTGGCAAGCGGAATGATGGGGGGTAGGTTGGGAACTCCATTGTCTCCATCCGCTCATTTTCGGTCGCTCGTTCCCGCCCGCTGAAGCGGGCTCGCCGTCGCGTACAAAGAATTCATCATGGCTGCCGACCGAATTGACCGTAACTCCGTCCTTGCCGCGCTATCGGACTTCGCCGATCCGGAGACGGGTCGAAGTGCGGCGCAAATGGGGCAGATTGGCGAGATCGTCGTCGATGGCCGGCGTATTGATGTGACGCTCGGATTGACGACCTGGGCCAGTCCGCTGTGGGAGGACACTCGCCGGGAAGCCGAGCAGTTGCTGAAGAACAAGCTGCCGCGGGACGCCGAAGTGCACGTTCGCCTGGTCGAGCATGAACGCCCACCGGAAAAGATCGGCCAGCTCGGCCTGGAAGCCAAGAGCGTGATCGCCGTCGGATCGGGCAAAGGGGGCGTCGGCAAGAGCACGATCGCGGCATCGCTGGCCTACGGCTTGAAGAATGCGGGGGCGGCGGTGGGATTGATGGATGCCGATGTCTACGGACCGAGCATTCCGCACCTGCTCGGTGTCAATCGGCGACCGCAGTTGGTCAACAACCGGCTGGAGCCAATCGAAAAGGACGGATTGCGGGTAATGAGCATGGGGTTCCTGGTGCCTCCGGGCGAAGCCGTGGTGTGGCGCGGTCCGATGCTACATGGTGCCATTACCCAATTCCTGCGCGACACGGAGTGGGGCCAGCTCGATTATCTGATTATCGACATGCCGCCTGGCACGGGCGATATCGCGCTCACCTTGTCGCAACTGTTGCCACTCACCGGGGCGGTGGTGGTGTGTACGCCGCAGGATGTGGCTCTACTGGACGCGGTGAAGGCCATCGCGATGTTCCGCAAGGTCCACATTCCGATGCTCGGCATGGTCGAGAACATGAGCTACTTTCTCTGCCCCGATTGTGGCCGGCGGTACGACATCTTTGGCTCGGGCGGCGCGAAGCGGCGCGCTGCCGAGCTGGACGTGCCGTTCCTGGGCGAAGTGCCAATCCAGATTGGCATCCGCGTGCGCGGCGACGCGGGCGACACAGCGGGCAATTTCAACGACGACGCGACGGCCAGCTTCTTCCGCGACATCTGCACGCGGCTGGTGCGGCAGATCAGCACGTCGCACAAGGCGGAGCCGCCGCTGCCGAGCTTGAGCGTGCTGTAAAGGGCCTGTTTTTGCGGCTTTTTCGCAGATAGCCCGGCCATCCTGGCCGGGTTCGCCGCTGATAACCAACCGACAACCGGACCCAAGATGGGTCGGCTATGTGTCATGGACGCAAAAAATTAGAGCCGTCGGGGGTAGTCCCGACGGCCCTTTCTCGTTAGTTCACCGCGGCGGCGTCTCATCGAAGATCGGACGCCGCACATCTGCACTAATTACGCAGTGCACTAGCTGCCAATGCGCTAACCCTTCTTGGTCTTGCGCTTTGCCTTGCGGCGGGCTTTCTTCTTCGTGCCCTTCTTGCGACGGGCTTTCTTGGCAGTCTTCTTGGCTGCTTTCTTCTTCGCAGCGCGTCTCTTCTTGGCCACAGTTACTCCTCCATAAAAAGGTCCCGGTGAAACTTCGACTGACACACTGTTGCATTAACCGCAGTCGATTTCACCTCTAAACACTAGCTACCATTCCGCGGTAGCTCGCCGGTACTTCGCGATGCAACTCGCAACTGAAACGATCGAGATCATCCGTTGCATGAGTTGCGTACGCGTGAAAACCGGTGTCACTTGACCGTAGTTGTACGAATTTGCTCAGTTAATGCAACACGTTTTCACCAAAAAAATGACCTCACGCAAAAAAATTTTCCCACCGCGCGAGTCCATTGCACCCACTGAATCGACTTCCGAAGGTACTTGCGCGCCCAATTTCGCACCGTGCGCGCCGTTCAATAGAGAGAAATGGTAGATCCGTCGGCGAGTCGACCGCTCGGTTGGGCGCAACGGCGCCGCACACTAAATATGGTGTGCTCGTGGGGCGCTAAGCAGGCCAGGTACGCGCTTGTCCAGAGCGATGCGCGGGCCTCACGCAGCGGTTCGTCCAGCGCGCGCCACGCGGCGAGCAACTCGGGCCAGGCGCTCTGCCTAGCGCGGCGCTTCAGATGGATCGGATCAAAGCCAAACCATGCGCCGGACACTGGAATTACCGACATGTTTCTCTGATCGCCCAAAATAATCAGCCCCTCGTTTACGGCGCAGGCCGACTCGTGCGCGGCCGACTTTGTGAGCGTGCAGCGCGGAAAAAACAAGCGGCTGAAGAATCGGAATCGCGCTTCGCCGAGTCGCTCGATGCTGTCCATCGGCAATTGTGTGACGACGGTGGTCGCGCCGGCTCCCGACAGCCGATCGAGACATACGGCGACCCAATTTAACACCTGATCGGGCGGCACACCGTACAACAAATCGTTGCCGACGTCGGTAACGAGGGCCGCCGTGGGCATTGGCGGGCGATTTTGTAAATCCTGCCAAAGCGCGCAGGGAAAAATTCCGGAAATTTTTCTCCCCAACACCCGGGAATCCTGCCCATACGACCTTCCGTGCCCCATCGCGGCCATGATTTCGACGGGTTCGCCCCAAATTTGCCGCGCGGTTTCGACCACCACCGGGAACGACATGGCGAGGTTGCTCGCCCCCAAGAGGATCACGCGGCGGGTGGGGTGGATTTGTCCGTAGTCCATGGTCCGTTGTCCGTTGTCCGTTGTGCGACTATCGCAATTATCGACAACAACGGACTACGGACTACTTACCGCCAATGGCTTCGGTACGATTGGAGCGCCTGATAACTGCCGTAGGCTAGGAAGCCAAACATCAGGGCGAGGAAAATGCTTCTAGTCACAAGCACTCCGTAGATGGCCACCAGGATGGCCGCGCCAATGGACAGTTGCAGCGACTGCTCGATCCCCTGCCGCGGGTTGCCGAGGGTGAACAGCTCGCGGGCAATCTGCCCGCCGTCGAGCGGGTAAATCGGAAACAGGTTCACCAGGCCCCATAGGATGTTGATCTGCAGCAGGTCGCCGATCATGGTATTCAGCGGCCGCGAGGTGAGTGGTTCAAAAAAGGCCAGGAATGGCCCCATGGGCTGGATCAGCACGCGCTGCAGGTTTAAGGCTTCGAGATCGATTTGCGTCTGGTTCAGGGCGAATCCCACATAGTGCCCGCTCAACCGCAACACCAGCACGATGAAGGCTGCGAACAGAAATCCCGCCCCCGGACCCGCCAGTAGAATAGCGATCTGGCTGCGCGGCGCGCGATCGCAGTCGTTGCAAGAGGCCAGGCCGCCGAAACTGTAAAGAGTGATCCACGGATGGCCGCCGTAGAAGCGCTGGAGAAACGCGTGGCCCAGCTCATGAACGAGGATCGAAACAAACATGACGGCGATCCAGATCAGCACGTTCACCGGCACCGCTTGGCCACCTCCAATCCCACCCATTCCCAGTAGCAACGAGACGACCCAGAAGAAGGGGTGGACCCGCACGGGGAATCCGAACAGTCGAAAGTGCAGGTCGGCCTGCGACGGAGCTGGTTCGCCGAGGAGCATGGGGGAATGACGAATGACGAATGACGAATGACGAATGACGAATGACGAATGCGTGCGTATGCAGCTGCATTCTCAAGCCTCAATCCGCAATCCGCAATCCGAAATCTGCTCGATCAGGCCGCACCGCGCACGGCATCTGGCAGCCTTTTGGCGAACTCGCAGTGCGTGCGCAACGTTCGTTTCGGGCGGGAGTCGAGGGCACCGAGCAAGTAGTCGGCCGCTCGCCGCGATGCGCCGCCGTGCCCGAGACGCTCCTTCAACTCGGCCAATTGGGCGACCCGGGCGGCCCGCCTGGCCGGTTCGGTGAGCCACTCGACAATGTGACCGGCCACAGCGCCCGACTTGTCGCCGCACGTCAAGTACTCGGGCATCAAGACGCCGGCGTCGACCGGGTCGTTCGGATCGTAGACGGCGACCCGCTTGGGAAAGAGGTCGTCGGTCGTGAGCAGATTCACTAGCGTGATGTAGCGGACTTTGCGGAAGAAGGTCTGAGCAACATAGGCGATAGGCGAGATGTAGTACAGAATCACCGACGGCGTGGTGTGATAGAGCAGCTCGAGCGACACGGAACCGGAGACAGCCATCGCGCAGTCGGCGGCGTGGATGAGCTCGGGGGTGCGGCCGACGTGGACCTCGATGGGGAGACCGCATTCCGCAATTTGAGCGCGAACCATTTCGGCCTGGCTCGGCTTGAACGCCGCCACGGCAAACCGGACGCCCGGCACGTGGTGGTGGATGATTCGAGCCGCCTTCAAGAACCAGCCGAAGTTGCTGCGCACTTCCTGGGTCCGCGAGCCGGGCAAGATGGCCACAAGCGGGCTCTGGGGCGCGCGTTGTCGTCCGATGAACGCGGCGTCGAGCTTTTCGCCGCGGAGCTGGTCGAAATACGGGTGACCGACGTAGGTGGCGTTGCAGCCCCGCTCGCGGTACCACGTTTCCTCAAACGGCAGTTTGCAAAGCACGTGGTCGACGAACCGCCGCATCTTGCGCACGCGCCAGCCTGCCCAGGCCCACATCTGCGGCACGCCGTAGTAGAACACCGGGATGCCGTGAGCCTTCGCCCGCCGGGCGATCCACCAGTTGAAGCCGGGATAGTCGATCAATACGACGGCGTCCGGGCGATGGTGGCGGAAATAGCGATCAGCCCGACTCGCCAGGCCCCAGAAACGGTGCAGGTTCAAGAGCACGCGGGCGAACCACATTACGGCCAGCTTGGTGAGGTCTTCGTGCAGCACGCAGCCGGCTGCCGACATCCGCGGCCCACCGTAGCCGACGAACTCGCAATCGGTGCGCCGGCGGCGGAGCTCGTGGATGAGATTCGCGCCGTGCAAATCGCCGCTCGGTTCGCCGACTGAGAAAAAGATTTTCATCCCGCCAGTCCCTGTGGTGCTACGTGGGAGGGCGGAAAGTATGTCAAAATACGCAAGCGAGGAAAAGGTCGGAATATCGCGGCTTCAGCCTGGCGAGTTATTCGCCAACAACATTTCCAGATAGCTGCGGCGTTCGGACGGGCCGAGCTGCAGCTCGTTGGCCAAATTGCGGATGATCTGTTGGGACGCCGCCAGTTCCGCGTCGTCGGCCGAGAGTTCGAGTTCGACGAACGTACCGACGCCGTCGACATCGTCCAGTGCGCCCTCGACGCGGCGACCCGAAACTTCGACGTGAAATGGCCGCCGCTGCTTGCGGACTGTGGCGACGGGCGTGAAGTTGAGGGCTGTCAGGAGTTTTGCGAACTGCGAGCCGTCGGTGTCGTCGGCGTGGAGCGGCAATTCCAATTCGCGCCGCGTCTTGGTTGTGGCGTCGACCTTGGGGCCTTTGTAGGTGACAAAGCTTGCTCCGCCAACGCGACGAATCCGCAGCGCCTCGTCCGTCGCCGCAAAATCGCGTGCAGGATGCGAAAAGTACTGGTCCGACTGCTCAATCGGCGCGCCGAGGCTCGCGCCGCGCTCCGCTAGTCGTTCAACAAGCGCGTCGAGGTCATCGACCCTATGCTTTTGTTCAACTTCGTATTGCATCGAACGAGTACCGCGACAATCAGAAACCGTATGTTTGCGGCGATTCGAGAACAGTCGCCGCGATCTTCTCAGCTTCGTCTTGAGGAAGGCCGGACCGTTTGAGAGCCGCGATCATTTCTCCAGCGTTCCTTTCGCGTCCTGCCCGATCAAAGGCGTCTAGTTCGCCCGCCGCAAACAAAAGTTCGTTGGTGGTGCGCCCTTGGCGATAGTCATAGGGCAATTCTAGCGGCGGCGACGCAAGATACGTTGGCGCATCGATCGTATTCGGTCGGTCGCGGCGCTCCGCCACGCCATCGGCATCGAGCGCCCAAAGTGGGCTGATTTCCACGGCCACGCCCTTGGCCACGCGCGAACCGGCCGCTTCCAGCCAGTGGCGGTGCTGATCCATCATGAAACGCCGGACGTACTCGGCCGTGTCGCGGTCGGCGCCCGGCGCGTTTTTGACCGGCGCGAAGACGTCCGCCTCCGGGTATTCGACGACGATCGCGTTTTCGGCGTGGGGCAACAGGTCGAAGATGAACCGCTCAAACTTCAGGGCGTTGGGCTCGCGCGGGTCGACCAGCCGGCCCGCGTCATCCAGGTGCGGCACTCTCTTGTGCGCAATGTGGAACGGCAGCGCATCGCCCAGCGCGAGCGCTCGCTCCAGAAACGCCACCGAAAACACGTGCACGGCGATGCTGCCGGCCCAGAACACCAGCGAGCCATCGGCGGCTCGCTTTTCAGCCACATCGTCAGGGAAGTCGCTGTATTCAATCACCTGCAGCCGACCGTCGATCGCGGCAAAGTTGCCCAGCTTGTCGCGCGGCGACTGCTTGGCCACCGCCATCGAAGTGAGCTCCGATTGGGCAAGCAAGTGGTAGCCGATGAATTCCGGGTCGCCAATCGGCACCAGCGGGTTGTCGACCTGCAAGTAAAACAGGTGGCGGATGCCGCGGCGGTGCATGTCCTGAATCGCGCCGCTCTTGGCCAGCGCTGCGACCGTGCCGCCGTGACCATCGGGGCTGAGGAACAGCGCGTCCTTCGCGGCCAGCAGTAAACGGCCGGTCGCCGCGTCGATGGCCGGCATCGTGCCCTGACAAAAGATCACGAGGTCGTCCATCGGCAGGCCGAAACGATTATTTTTGGCGAGGAACTCGGCCTGCTCATCGTGCGTGACCGGGCTGGTCATCATGTAGACCGGCACGGCGACGCCGTAGCGCCGCGCAACGGCCTGCGCTTTTTCCAAATGAATCTGCAGCAGCGACGCACCGGACAGCGGACCGATCGGATACAAACCCTTGGGGTGGTCGAAGCCCAGGCGGCTGCCCTGTCCGCCCGCGGTTAAGAGCACCCCGATTTCGCCGGCCGCGAGCGCTTCCTCACCACGGCGACGGGCGGCGGCCGGAGTGAAGCGTCCGCCGCCGGCGCGATCGGTGAGCCGCATGGCGGGCGGCGGTTCGGCTCGCCGCGAGAGTGCGGCCCAATCCTGCGTGGCTGCCGATTGGCGTGAGAGCCGGCCAATCTGATCGAGGTCGATCGCGATAATCTCGCCAGCCAGTCGCTCGCGACCGGCCGCGTCGAGTTCATCCCAGAATCGCAGCAGGTGCTCCTGGCCGTACGGTTTGAGCCGGGCAGTGAGCTGATCGCGGAAGGGCGGTAATGCGGGCATGGAAGTGACGAGCGGCAAGAAATCTGTACTCAGTACTTGGTACTCAGTTCGCCGGGCAATCGGCCCTGTGCTAAAAAATCCAACCGCTTACCCAAGCGTAGGCCAATAGACATAGCAGGGGAAATAGCACAAACACCGTGCCATAGGTGAAGATGGAAGTCCAGACGTGTCGCGGCCAACGTGCCATGAATTTATCCAAGCCAGCCAACGATTGGTGGGTCTCGTTCGACTCGACCCACCCTACAACACGAGTGGCCACCTGCAAACCCGCTACAACCGGCCCGTCGAACAAGAAACGGCCCGCCAGCGGCACTGGCCCGTTGCTCGGCTGTGCCCGCCGCATTTATAATGATGGTTTCGGCCGCATCCATCTTTGGTTGCGTGGCCAAAATCGGCAATTTCCTTTTGGCGACCTCAGGAGTATCCCCCGTGGCATCCGGCAAGCATCTTTTCACCAGCGAATCTGTCAGCATGGGCCATCCGGATAAGCTGGCCGACCAAATCTCCGACGGGGTACTCGACGCGATGTTGGCCCAGGATCCAATGAGCCGCGTGGCCTGCGAGACGATGGTCACGACCGGTTTGTGCGTCATCGCCGGCGAAATCAAGACCAAGGCGACCGTCGACATGCAGCAAATCGTCCGCGACGTGGTTCGCGACGTCGGCTACACCGAAGCCGACATGGGCATCAGCGCCGACCATTGCTCGGTGCTGGTGGCAATCCACGAACAGTCGCCCGACATCGCCATGGGCGTGAACGACGACGCGAGCAAGGGCAAAGACGTTGGCGCCGGCGACCAGGGTCTCATGTTTGGCTACGCCTGCAATCATACGAAGGAGCTGATGCCGTTGCCGATTTCGCTGGCCCACAAGATACTCAATCGGCTGACCGAGGCCCGCTTCCAGCGCGAGGTCGATTGGCTGCGGCCCGACAGTAAGAGCCAGGTCACCGTCGAGTTCGACGGCGCGACGCCGGTTCGAATCGACACGGTGGTGGTCTCCACACAGCACGCCGCGCATGTGAAGAACGAAGAAATTCGGCGCTTCATCGTCGAGGAGATCGTCGAGCCCCTGCTGCCGGCCGATCTCATGAACGGCAGCATCAAGTATCACATCAATCCGACCGGCCGGTTCGTCGTCGGCGGGCCGCACGGCGATTGCGGGCTCACCGGTCGCAAAATCATCGTCGACACGTACGGCGGCTGGGGTCGGCACGGCGGTGGCGCCTTCAGCGGCAAGGATCCGACCAAGGTCGACCGCAGCGCCGCCTACATGGCCCGCTACGTGGCGAAGAATATCGTGGCTGCTCGACTGGCCGATCGCTGCGAAGTGCAGCTGGCCTATGCCATCGGTGTCTCGGACCCGGTCAGCGTCAACGTCGACACCGACGGCACCGGCCGCATCGAGGACACACGAATCTGTGAGCTCATCCGCGAAATCTTCCCATTGACGCCGGCGGGGATCATCAAGCATCTCGACTTGCGTCGGCCCATCTATCGCAAGACGGCCGCGGGCGGACACTTCGGCCGCAGCGAACCGGAGTTCACCTGGGAACGGACCGACAAGGCCAAGGCGCTGGCCGCAGCAGCCGAGACGGCCGCCGCGGTGAGCTGAATCTTGAGGTCAGGTGCGAAACCCGAATGCCGTGAGAAACAGCCGAATTGGCAGCAAATTCCCTTTTTCTATTGAAAATGGGCGGCTTTTACGATATAGTTTCTATGCGTCTGGGATGAGTCGCCACGCGTCTCGCCTTGGGGCCTTGTGCCCCAAAAGCCCAGTCGCTTTTTTTTGCGCTCGTCTCAAAGGGAGTGCGTTGGGTGTACCTCTGCTACATCGACGAGTCGGGCACATCGGATATTCCTGGCAATACCTCTCACTTCGTTCTCGCAGGCATCTCTATTCCGATTTGGCATTGGAATACTTGCGATCGAGAGGTTGAGAGCATCAAGCGACCAATCGGCTTGCAAGACGCCGAGATTCACGTAGCGTGGCTTCTTAGAAAATATCCTGAGCAGGCGCGGATAGCCAATTTTGATTCTCTCAGTTTCGATCAACGACGCTCCGAGGTTGAGCGAGCACGACGCCAAGAACTCCTGCGGCTGCAGTCGTCGTCAAAGCACAAGCTGTACCAACAAACGAAGAAGAACTTCCTAAAGACTCAGGATTATATCCATCTAACGCTCGCCGAAAGAAAAGCGTTCATTCTTAAAGTTGCAAGATGCGTTGGCGGATGGGGCTTCGCTCGCCTGTTTGCCGAGTGCGTGGATAAAGTACATTTTGATCCCAGACGATCTGTGCGGACAATCGACGAGCAAGCCTTTGAGCAAATTGTTTCACGGTTCGAGCAATACCTGCAAGCTATTCCATGTGGTGCTGATCAGCAACGACGGAATTATGGATTACTGATTCATGACAATAATCAAACAGTTGCGAACAAACATACAAAGCTAATGAAGGCCTTCTTGCGAGCTGGAACGTTTTGGACGCGAGTTGAGAGCATCATCGAAACGCCGCTCTTCGTCGATAGCCAGCTCACCAGCATGGTGCAAATTGCCGACCTTTGTGCGTATGGTCTGCGACGATATCTCGAAAATGGCGAGAAAGATATATTCCAGGAGATATTTAGACGTGCTGATCGTCGGAATAATGTCGCCGTTGGGGTACGGCATTTCACAAATGATGCATGTGGCTGCGATATTTGTTCGGCGCACCGGCCTCCGCAATCGGACCGGCCGGGCGAGACAGCACAAAGTGAGACAACTGTCGGTCCGGGAGATGTGTAAGTTTGATTGCTTCTCCAACGGAATTGGGTCGACGCAAACTCCAAAACGCCTTGGGCGAGTGGAACAGTGCCATTCGTCCGACTGTAGCAGCGTCGATCGTGTTGTTGTTCATTGCCGCCATTTTCTTATGCGGTCGCCGCGTGAACGGCGCCCTCCACGCAGCCTTGCCGCCCCTGCAGCTTGTCGCGGCCGCTACGCTGCTCTTAGCCTGGGCCTTGGCGGTTCGCGCGGTATTGCCGCGACGGTGGGCCGGGTGGCTGCCGGCTGGCGTGCTGCTCCTGTTTGCCGTGGCGTGCTCGTTTCCGGGTGCGCGAGCCATCGATTGGCTGGTGTGGCTGACTGTATTTGGAGCGTATGTTGCTTCGCACAATGCCGTTGAAGTTGCGCCGGCGAGACTCGCCACGGCGAATAAACGGCGCTCTCCAGCGATGCGAACGGATCGGGTGTTGCAGCAGCTTACGCGATCGCGCTCAGCCGAGGGTCAGGATGCGATCCACGGCACGCTGCTGGCGGAGTTTGCGCCGGGCGAACGGAGCGCGATGCTGTACGTAGCGTTCTGTCCTCCGTTTGAGCGGCTACCGAGGGTCGATCTCGAGTCGTGTGCTGATGCCAGGCTTGTTCAAACGTTGCACAACGGCGCTCAAATCGAAGTCCGCCTGCCCCGTGCGGTAAAAGCGGCCACATCCGCAACGGTCGAACTCTACGCTACCGACGCTGAATAATGGGCCGCGGCAGGCTGGGCGGGGCGATCCGCTCGCGTTGTCGCACTTTTCCACGCCGGGTATAATCCCCGCGCCCACTGAACTCACCAGGAGACACCGTCACGAGCAACCAGCGAATCGGTATCGGCGAGGACATGCACCGCACAGCTCCGGGCGGGCCGTTGAGGCTGGGCGGCATCGATGTGCCGCATGACCGGCAGTTGGTCGGCCACAGCGACGCCGACGTGCTGCTGCACGCGGTGACCGACGCCCTGCTGGGCGCGGCCGCCCTGCCCGACATCGGCTGCCTGTTCCCGAACACCGACGACACAAACCGTGGTCGCGATTCGGCCGAGATGCTAACCGCAGCAGCAGCCAAGGTGGCCGCGGCCGGTTATCGCATCGTGAACCTCGACTGCGTAGTTCACGCCGAGCGGCCGAAGCTGGCCGATTACCAGGACGCCATCCGCCACCGCATCGCCGGAATCCTGCGGTTGAGTCCGAACCAGATCGGCCTGAAGGCCAAGACAGGCGAGGGATTGGGACCGATTGGAAATGAGGAGGCGATCGGCGCGACGTGCGTCGCACTGTTAGAGGAAAATACATAACTCTGGGTGGCACGTCCCTGAGCTCCCAGCGAAGGGCGTGGTTTGACGCGTTTTACGTTGACACACCACGCCCATCGCCTGGGGCTCTGGGCGTGCCACCCGGCCGCCAATCCGAAATCCGAAATCAAATCTACTATGAGCGTTTCTACACGAACGATGCCTGTGAAAGACAAATCCACCGCCCATCCGACGCTTCGCGTTTACAGCACGCTGTCGAAACGGAAGGAGCCGTTTGAAACCGTGCAGGCCGGCAAGGTGGGCATTTACCTCTGCGGGCCCACGGTATACGACAAGGCCCACATCGGGCACATGGTGGGGCCGGTGATCTTCGACTGCATCACGCGCTACCTCACTTACCTGGGTTACGACGTCGATTGGGTGGTCAACATCACCGACGTCGACGACAAGCTGATCAAGAAGGCGAACGAGCGGGGCATCTCAATGCTCCAGGTGGCGGAGGAGAACATTGCCGACTATCGCAGCAATCTCACCGCGCTCGGCGTCGACCAGATCGACCACTTCCCGCGGGCGACCGATTGCATGCCGGATATTGTCGAGTTCATCGAGGCGCTCGTTGACCGCGGGTTTGCCTACGAGTCGGACGGCGACGTGTACTTCGACGTCGGCAAGGACGCCGAGTACGGCAAGTTGTCGAACCGCTCCATCGAGTCGATGCAGGGCGAGGGTGGCGCGGGCGGCGACCGCAAGCGGCACGTGGCCGACTTCGCCCTCTGGAAGAGCGCGAAGCCGGGCGAGCCGTCGTGGGACAGCCCGTGGGGCCAAGGCCGGCCAGGTTGGCACATCGAATGCTCGGCGATGAGCAAGAAGATCCTGGGCGAGACGTTCGACATCCACGGCGGCGGGCTCGACCTGGTGTTCCCGCACCACGAAAACGAAATCGCGCAGAGCGAATGCCGCCACGGCAAGCCGATGGTTCGCTACTGGGCCCACAACGGACTGTTGCGGGCGGGCACCTCAGCCGGCAAGGTCGGCGGCCGCGGCGAACGAGCCGGCGAGGCCGCTTCAGCGGCCGGGCAAAACGCCCCGGATGCCGTCAGCGGCAAGATGAGCCGCTCCAAAGGTGCCGGCGGCCTGGCCGACCTCATCAAGCGGCAGGGCGGTGAGCGAATCCGCTTCTTCCTGTTGCGAACGCACTACCGCAGCACGGTGTTGTTCAACGAGCCGGAGATCGAAGAAGCGGGCAAGGGCCTCGAGTCGTTCTATCGCCTGTTCAAGCGGTACCACCGCGTCACCGGCAAGGATTTCTACGCGCTCCACGCGCCGACCACGCGCGAAGCCGGCGAGGCCGCTTTCTCCGGACTGAGCTTGCCGAAGTCAGCGGCCGGGAACGATCCGGTTTTGCAGGCCGCCACCGCGTGCCGCCAGAAATTTCTTGCGGCGATGGACGACGACTTCAACACGGGCGGGGCGATCGGCGAACTGTTCGAGCTGGCAAAAATCGCCAACAAGTTCGCCGACGATGCCGACTTAGAGGGACAAGGAAAAAATGTCCCGGCAGCAGTTGCAAAATTCGCAGCGCTGCTGACATCGCTCAAGGAACTATCAACTATTCTGGGGATCTTCTCCCAACCGCCGGCGGCAGCCGCCGGTTCCGACGATCTACTCGCCAAGATCATGCCGTTGGTGATCGACCTGCGCGCGGCCGCCCGCAAGAACAAGAACTTCGCAGTGGCCGACAAGATTCGCGACGCGCTCGGCCCGGCGGGCATCGTGCTGGAAGACCGCGCCGGCGGCACCGAATGGTCGGGCGGCGAGCCCGCTTCAGCGGGCGGGAACGCCACCGACGCCGTCATGAAGCTCCTGATCCAACTCCGCGCCGATGCCCGCGCCGCCAAGGACTTCGCCACCGGCGACGAAATCCGCAACCGCCTCGCAGCGGCCGGAGTAACGCTCGAAGACCGTGCCGGCGGCACCGAATGGACAAGAGCTTAGGGTCAAGAGTCAAGAGCCAGATATTGTCTACCCTGCAGCATTCTGGCCCTCGACCCTCGACCCTCGACTCTTGACTCTCAACTTTCTAATGCGCATCCTCGGCATCGATCCTGGCCTCAACACCACCGGTTACGGCGTGCTGGACTTCGCCGGTCGGCAGCCGACGCTGGTTGAGGCGGGCGTGGTGCGCGGAAAGAAGGGTGGTACGCTGGCCGAGCGGGTCCGCGAGATCCACGACGGCGTGGCGGACGTGATTGCGTCCCTCAAGCCAAGAGTGCTCGCAATTGAGGAACTCTACTCGCACTACGAGCGGCCAACGACGGCCATCTTGATGGGTCACGCACGGGGAGTCATCGTGCTCGCCGCAACCCAGGCCGGCATCCCGGTCGAAAGCTATCCGTCCACCCAGGTTAAGAAGACAATCACCGGCAACGGTCACGCGCAAAAGTGGCAGATCCAGGAGGCGATCCGCCGTGAGCTCAACCTGCCAGCGGTGCCGGAACCGCCCGACGTCGCCGACGCCCTCGCCATTGCCCTCTGCCACGGCTATTTGGCACAGATCCCGCACTTGCTCTCACGCCCATTGTAACCCGCTCGCGCCTTGGCTCCGTCAACCATCAATTTCTGGCCACCCAGGCGGCTGGAATTCGAACCTAGCTTTGTGGTAGGAATGGAGCCCAATCCCGACCACCGAGTTCCTCCGAGCATCCTCCAACTGCTCAAGTTTCTAAGTCACAAGACTACAGCCGAATCTTTCCCATCCTACCCAAACCACGCTCGCCGAAGATGCCCAAAAATAGGGGGAGGAATTATGGGCATCTTCGCTAATCACCGAGGAAAACGAAGCATTCGATGATTACAAGAATTACCGGCACGCCGGTCCACGTCGCCGGCGACGTACTCACCCTCGCCGTCGGTGCCTTCGAATACGAAATTCTCATTCCCGAGTTCGCCCGGCGAAACCTGCAGGACCAGATTGGCTGCGAGGTCAGCCTGCACACGATTGAGTATCTCGAAGGCAGCGCGATGCAGGGCCGGCTCATTCCGCGGCTAGTCGGCTTCCTGAGCCCAGTGGAGCGCGAGTTTTTTGAGATGTTCTGCGAAGTGGATGGCGTGGGCGTGAAGAAGGCGCTGCGGGCGATGGTCCGGCCGGTGCAAGAGGTGGCGGCCTTGATCGAAGATCAGGATGCCAAGGGCCTGGCAACGCTGCCCGGCGTCGGCCCGGCGACGGCCGAGCGGATCATCGCCAAGCTTCGCCGCCGCGTGCCGAAGTTCGCGCTGCTCGTGGCTCGCGATATGCCGGTAGTCGCCGAAATCGAGCGCGACCTCTTGTCGGAGGCGTTTGAAGTGCTCCGCGTGCTGGGACACAGCGAGAGCGACGCCCGCCGGCTACTGGACGGTGCACTCGATAAGAAGACCAAGTACAAGGACGTCGATTCGTTGCTCCACGCGGTGTACGAGAAGACGCACGGCGAATGAGCGGGCCGGGCGATTGCGGTTTGAGGATTGAGGGCGCATTTCAATCCGCAATCCGAAATCCGAAATCCGCAATCCGCAATTCAGCGACGGTCTGCTATGAACTCAACCGGCAGAACATCGTCCTGGATTCGATCAGTGTGGCGTGTCGCACGACCGGCGTTGGTTCTTTATTTGGTTGTGGTGCTGGCGCTGATGATCTTCGAACGGTGGCTCGTGTACCCGGCTCCGCCCGTGGAGCGCGGCGAATGGCACCCGGCCGGGCTGGCGCACGAGGACGTGCAGTTTCAGTCGGCCGATGGGACGAAGCTGCACGGCTGGTTCGTGCCGCACCCCAATGCGAAGCGGGCGATCCTGTATTGCCACGGCAACGCGGAGCACGTCGGCGACCTGGTCGATCTGGTCGCCCACTTGCGGGACACGCTCCAGGCAACGGTCTTCGTCTTTGACTACCGCGGATACGGTCATAGCGAAGGCCGACCGGACGAAGCCGGCTGCATCGCCGACGGCCGGGCCGCGCAAGACTGGCTGGCAAATAAATTGGGAGTGCGGCCCGATCAAATTGTGCTGATGGGCCGGTCGTTGGGTGGCGGCGTGGCGGTGGCGGTGGCCGCAGAAGCGGGCGCGCAGGCACTGGTGCTGGAAAACACCTTTCCAATCATGCCTGACGTGGCTGCGTTGCACTTCCCTTGGCTCCCCGTCCGTTGGCTGATGGACAACCGCTACGATTCGATGGCACGGATTCAGCATTTCCACGGCCCCCACTTTCAGATCCACGCGGTCAACGACGACTTAGTCCCTGTCGCTCTGGGGAGACGACTCTTCGATTCGGCGCCGAGCCGCGACAAACGGTTCATGGAGATACGCGGCCGCAGCCACAACGACCCGTGGCCGGCCAGCTACTACACTGAGCTGGTGAGGTTCCTGGATCGGGCCAGTGAAAAGACGGGCACCAAGCCAGGCGTGGCGCCCTAACGGTCAGGCCAGGTCGGCCCCGAATTCGCCGGACCGGATGTCGCCCACCCATAATGGGGGCAGTCCGGTTGTTCCGTCGCCCCTTTCGGGTCCTGTCGATTTACGGGCCGGCAGACTCGGTGTTGGGCTGCACAAGCCGGTTGTCGTTGGGTACAATTGCCACCGACGCCAGCGGGCGTCGATAATAAGGTCAGTTCCTTGGCCCTGGCCGGGCGCTGATTCCCACCCCTGAAATCCCACCTATTGCCCCTCGGGCAGATTTCGTCACCAACCCCTGGTGGCGCAGTCCACGAGCCGCTAGCGCGGCAACAAACGGATCGGACTGTACCCAAATAGATTGGGCAGCCATTTTTTGGCTTCCCCAGAGGTCCCAGGCTAACTATCCTGCTAGTTGCCCGTTCTCCTGAATCGGCAGATTTATCCTAGCCAACCTGGTCGACATCGAATCTTCATTTCGGTACGATTTGGTCCACTGCTAGCATTCCCCGCCTTTGGTTCTCTGCCAGCACTCAGCAATACCAAACATCACCTGCCATGCTGTTCACCCTCATTGAACGCCCGCTCGTCTATCCGCGACCGTCGCGCGAGCGGGGCGATTGGCGGCCGCGTTGGCTCCGGCCGCAAAATGTCTGGTTCCGCTCGGCGGACAACACGAAGCTGCACGGCTGGTATGTGCCAAATCCGGACGCCCGTCGGCTCGTGGTTTACTGTCACGGCAACGGCGAGCACGTGGCGGATCAGGCAAATCTGGTGTTCCGCCTGCAGTCGCATCTGGCGGCGACCGTGTTTGTGTTCGATTACCGAGGCTATGGGCGAAGCCGAGGAAAGCCGGATGAACGCGGCTGCGTGGCCGACGGGATGGCGGCCCAGCGGTGGCTGGCGGAGCGCGAAGGGGTGGAACCGGAAGACATCGTGGTCATGGGCCGATCGATTGGCGGGGGCGTGGCTGTGCAGACGGCTGCCGAGCAGGGTGCGCGAGCGCTAGTGCTGGAAAACACGTTTTCCCGGATGACCGATGCCGCCGCCGTGCTTTACCCGTGGCTGCCAGTGCGGCTGGTGATGTCCAACCGCTATAACTCGGTGCGCCGGATCAAGGGTTACCACGGCCCCGTGTTCCAATGCCACGGAACGGCCGACGAGCTGGTTCCCATCGAGCTGGGGCGAAAGCTGTTTGAGGCGGCGCCGACTCGGTTCAAGAAGTTCCACGAGACCCGCAACGGCCGGCACAACGACACCTTGCCGCCCGCCTATTACGCCGCGCTGGCTCAATTCCTCGATCAAGTTGACAGCCAGCTGGAACTCGAACTTCCGGTTCGGCACCGGTCGCGGGGACGGCAGTTGGTTTCGTAGCAGACCATTCGTGGGTTTCGCGGAACTCGACCCACCCTACCCTGCTTCTCTTGGCGTTCACTGGGAGTGCAGCCGTCTGGTATAGTGACCGGGCCATCCCTGCATTGAAATGCCTCATGCCCCGCGAACCAATCCTCTCTGCCGACAGCCTGCGCGATGTGGCCGCGAACGCACCGCCGTCGCGGGAGGCACTGGAGAAACTGCGGGACGATGAGATTGCGCTGCGGCCGCGGCACATGCACGAGATGGTCGGACAGCGGAAAGTGGCCGAGCGGCTGGCGATTGCGGTCGATGCGGCCCGCAAGCGGAAGGAGCCGCTGGGGCACATTCTGCTCGATGGCCCGCCCGGCCTGGGCAAAACTACGTTTGCCACGTGCATCCCGCGCGACCTGGGAGTTCCGCTGCAAATTGGCAGCGGGGCGGCGCTTGCCGCGCCCAAGGACCTGTTGCCGTACCTGACCAATGCCGAGGAGGGATCGATCCTGTTCATCGATGAAATCCACCGGCTGCCGAAAGCGGTCGAGGAATTCATGTACCCGGCGATGGAGGACTTCCGGGTCGACATCACACTGGGCGAAGGGGCCGGGGCGCGGACAGTGAACATGAAGCTGCGGCCGTTCACCCTGATCGGGGCCACGACGCGCAGCGGCCTGCTCTCCGCCCCGCTGCGGGATCGGTTCCAAATTCGTGAGCACCTGGAGTTTTACAGCATCGAGGAGCTGACCGAGATCGTCCGCCGCAACGCTGCCAAGCTACGGGTGACGATCGACGATGCGGCCGCCCAGAAGATCGCCCATTGCAGTCGGGGCACGCCGCGGATCGCCAATAATCGTCTCCGCTGGGTCCGCGACTATTCAACCAGCAGACGCGACGGCCAGGCGACGCTGGAAATAGCCGAGGCGGCGCTGGCGATGCTGGGGATTGACCACTTGGGCCTCGATCCACAAGACCGCAAATACCTGGAGACGATCTCACGGGTGTTCCACGGTGGCCCAGCGGGCGTCGAGGCGATTGCCCACACGATGAACGCAGCCCTCGACACACTGGTGGATGAGGTGGAGCCGTTTTTGCTGCGCTCGGAGCTGGTTGTTCGCACGCCACGCGGGCGGAAGCTTACCAGCCGGGCGTATGAACACCTGGGCTTGTCGCCGCCCGACGGGGAGCCGCAACTGCCGCTCTTTCGGTAGGCATTCTTCGCTGGACGAACTTGAATTTGTTGGGAGAGCTTGCCATGAAGCGCGCCTCATCTGCTGTCCTTGTTCTGTTTGCTCTCTGCGGCGTGGTGCGGGCCGAGGATTCGTTCACCGTCACCCCGGACGTCGTTTACGGCCACAAGGCGGGGATGGCGTTGACGTGCGACATGATTCGACCGGCGAAGCAGAACGGGGCAGCCGTGCTGTTCATGATGAGCGGCGGTTGGTTTTCGATGTGGGTGCCGCCGGAAGGATTTGTCAGCCCGGCCGCGCCGAGCGGCTTCAAGTACTTTCGCGAGCTCGTAGACAAGGGCTACACGCTGTTCATCGTCCGCCACGGCAGTGCGCCGCAGTTCAAGGTGCCGGAGGCGGTGGCCGACGTCCGCCGGGCCGTGCGATTCATCCGGGCCAACGCCGAGAAGTTTGGAATTAATCCCGAGCGGATCGGCGTATGCGGCGGGAGCGCGGGTGGGCATCTGTCGCTGATGCTCGGCACGGCGTCGGACGAAGGGGCGAGCGACGCCAAGGATGATATCGAGCGCCAGAGCGACCGCGTGGCGGCCGTGGTGGCCTATTTTCCGCCGGTCAGCCTGCCGGAGATCCTGCACATGAAGAACCGCTTTCCAGCGCTCGACTTCGACCCGAAGCTGGCCGAATCGGTCTCGCCGCTGCTGTTTGTGACGTCCGACGATCCGCCGACGCTGCTCGTGCACGGCGACAAGGACGACCTGGTGAAGCTCAGCCACAGCGAACGGATCGTGGCAGCGTTCGAGAAGGAAAAGGTGCCGTGTGAGCTGGTCGTGATTGAGGGGGCCGGCCACGGCTTTAACGGCAGGGATGGAGAGCGGGCGGCCAGCGCGCTGGTGGCCTGGTTCGACAAGTACTTGGCGGCGCCGGCCGATGGAGCGATCGACGCGACGAAGACCGGTGCTTCTGCCGAGCCGGAAACAGCGGCGACGTCGCGATAGATTTTGGGGAATGCGAAGGGGTCGGGACTCTTTTTGACAACACAGCCCGGCCATCTTGGCCGGTTTGCGGCTAGCATGACACGCCAATTGAGATGTGCTGACCGACGGACCGACCCAGGATGGGTCGGCTATATTGCGCTTCGTCGAAAAAGACTCCCGACCCCCGCGACGCTTTTCACGAGTGCGTGGCGATCCATTCCCGCATTTCGTGTGGCGTGTCGTCGTCGCGATTCATGGTCGGCAGGATTTCGTGCAGCAGCTTTTCCGGGTCGCACAAATTGGCGATCGACTCGATAGCCATGTCGCGCTAGAAAGCCTGATTTGTTCAACCGGTTCGGCCGAGCGGTTTGAGGCGGCTGATCTCGGCGGCCCGGTCGCTGTGCATCGCGTGCCACAAATCCCAGTCCTGCTGTAAGCCGAGCCAGAAGTCGGCCGACATGCCGACCACCCGCGCCAAGCGCAGGGCCGTGTCCGGGGTGACACCTCGCTTGCCGCGAACGATTTCGTTCAAGCGCGGGAAGGAGATCCTGAGTCGCAAGGCGAGCTCCGATTGCGTGATCGCGAGCGGGACCAGAAACTCATCGCGCAGCATCTCGCCGGGGTGCGTCGGCGGCCGGTGACGAGGCAGTCGGCGCGCCGCAATCCCGCCACGCCCCTTGCCGTTAGTGGTAGTCTGCGATTTCGACTTCGTCGGCATTGCCGCTCCTCCAATAAAAACAGATTCGGTAGCGATCGTTGATACGAATGGAGTGTTGTCCCTTCCGATCTCCGCGAAGATGCTCGAGCCGGTTCCCGGGCGGCGTCGCCATTTCCTGCAAATCACGCACGCGGTTCAATTGGTCTAATTTTCGACGCGCGGCGGGCCACAGATCGCGAGGGCATGCCTTGCGAGCGGCACGCGTGTCGGACCCGTCGAAAACATCCTCGGTTCCTTGATCTCGAAAGGACGTTATCACGCATTATATTATACGTCATACATCCCGATTGAGACAATCTCGCCTGCACTGCAGTCCGCTTTCACGAATGGGCCGCAACCCACTCGCGCATGTCGTGTGGCGTGTCGTCGTCGCGGTTCATCGTGGGCAGGATTTCGTGCAGCAGCTTTTCCGGATCGCACAGGTCGGCAATCGAGTCGACGATCATGTCGGGCTGGTAGGCGTAGTTGGCCAGGTCGGCGACTTTGGTCGTGCCGGTTAGAACGAGGATCGTGCGGTAACCCATCTGCACGCCGCCCAGGATATCGGTCTCCATCGTATCGCCGATCATGATCGTCTCGCTGGTGGCCATGCCCAATTCCTTGCGGGCGGTGCGCATCATCACCGGGCTGGGCTTGCCGACGCTGAACGCCTTGATGCCGGTGGCCACCTCGATCAGCGAAACGATCGCGCCGCAGCCCGGGCGCGTGCCGGCTTGCGTCGGGCAGTTCGGATCGAGATTGGTGGCGATGAGCTTGGCGCCGCCGAGGACCATCTGCACGGCGTGCTCGAGGTTTTCAAAGCTCAGCGTGCGGCCTTCGCCCACGACCACGTAGTCGGGCGATTTATCGACGACCGCGTAGCCGTTAAGGTGCAACGCGTTCAAGAGACCACCTTCGCCGATGACGTAGGCAGTGCCGCCGGGCTTCTGGCTGGCCAGGAAGCGTGCGGTGGCCATCGCGCAAGTGAAGATGTGCTGCTCTTCGACGGGCATTCCCATCCGCTGGAGCTTCGTGGCCACGTCGCGGCGGGTGCGCTGGCTGTTGTTGGTGAGAAACAGAAACGGAATGTGGTAGTCCTGGAGGAGTTGAATGAACCGCACGGCGCCAGGAATGAGCTGGCTGCTGCGGTAGATAACGCCATCCATGTCGATCAAGAATCCTTTTTTCATCGGTCGTTCCGGTGGTAAGCATGTGAATCGCCTGAATCCTATTGTTCCACCTGAACGTGAAGGGATTGCGAAGGGAGATGGCAGACACTGGCAGCGCGAGGGGGCAGGACTCTTTTTCGACGATTCACAATATAGCCGACCCATCTTGGGTCGGTTCGGTCGTCAGTAAGCAGATCCTAGCTGACGAATCATGTGTTCCGTAAATCGGCCAGTATGGCCGGGCTATATGGTTGCGACCCCGTCGTTCAGTACACGGCTACCGCGGTGTTGGTTTCGATGATGACGTCGGCCGACATCTCGGCTTCGACGTTGCTGCCGCGGAAGGTGGCGGTGACGGGCGTGGCATGCTGCGGGTCGGCGGAGGCCGCGACGGCCACGTGGCGATCGGCGACAGCCAAGCCGTGCGTTGGGTCGAAGCCGCGCCAGCCGGCACCGGGCAGATAGACCTCGGCCCAGGCGTGCATGTAGCGCTTGTCCTGGTCGGCGTCGCCTTCCTGGTAGCCGCTGACAAAGCGGGCGGCCAGGCCCACGGAGCGGCAGATGTCGATGAACAGCGTGGCCAAATCGCGGCAAGCGCCTTGCCGCTGTTCGATCGTGGTGGCCGGGGGCCAGGGGCCGCCCTGTTCGCGGTGAATCACCTTGAACCGCTCGCAGATCGTTTCTACGAGCCGGGCCAGGAACGGCACCGCTTCGCCTCGCGCGCACTCGCGGATTTGCTCGGCCAACTCGCGGGCCGGGTCAACATGAATCGGCACGGCCGCACGCTTCAACGCCGGGGCGAGCTGCATCAACTCCCAAGGCTGATAGCCGATCGGCAATCGCCGATTTGCCGGCGTCAGCAAGAAGTCGTAAGCGTTCTCGCGGAGCGTCTCCACTTCGGAGATTGCCCGCAGCACCATCCGGTCGTGGAGGTCGCTGAACCACGCCAGTGTGGCAACATTGCCTTCGGCGTCGGAAACGTGCGTCACACCGACGGGCGTCGGTTCAATCTGCAGGTCGAAGCGCACCAGCCGCTGGGCGCCGTCGCTGCGAGGCTGCAGCCGCAACTGGTGTGGTTCGAAAAACACCGGTCGGTCGAAACGATATTCGGTTGTGTGCTCGATAGTAAACAACATGGTGGGTCCGAGTCCTCCGTTACCCGCCTGTGTAAAGTAGTTAGTTGTTAGTCGTTAGTTGTTAGTCGCACGTCAAATCCCATTTGGCAACCAACGACTAACAACTAACAACTGACCACTAACCACCTACCCCGACGCCCGTTTCGATTGCAGCGGCAACACGTGTGGATCGGGCAGTTGTTCCAACATCGGCTGTGCCCAATCCAGCGACATCTCGCGGACCGATTTGCGGAGCCGCTCCTGCCATACGTTCGAGTTCTCGAACAGGTCGTTTTTCTCAAAGCGATGGGAAATCATGCGGTACGAATTGCGGACGTAAATCACGATGTCGATCGGGAAATCGACGTCGGCCGCGCTGATCCGCGTGGAGTCGAACGCCAGCGTGCCGACCTTGAGCGCGAACTGCAGCGAATCCTCATACTTGAGCGTGCGGTCGAGAACCGGCTTGCCGTAGCCGGTGGCGCCCAGAATGTGGTAGGGAGTCCCTTCGCCGATTTCCACCCAATTGCCCTCGGGATAGATCATGTACAAGTGGGGCTCGGGATCGCCGGACAGTTGTCCGCCGAACAACGTGTGGATATTGAACTTGAGATCCGACTGCTCCAGGAATCTCTTGTCCTCCGTGGCCACGCGGCGAATCTGCTCGGCAAATACGTTGGCCAGTTTGAAGAGCCGATTGGGAGGAGAATGGTCGGCCTCGCTCATAATCTCGTCGAAGTACGTGAGCGCCTTGTCGCGCACCGAGCGCAAGCCGGCGGTCATCATGAACATCGACCAGCCATCGCCTTGATACGTTGAAACCTTGCGCGCAATGATGCACTCACTGCCCGATGTGACCCGCGTATCGGCAATGCCGACGAGGCCGTCTTTCACTCGCATGCCTAAGCAGAATGTCATACCAATTCATTTCACCACTGAGTGCACAGAGGACACAGAGAGGAACAATTATCTTTAGTTTCTTCCTCTCCGTGTCCTCTGTGCACTCTGTGGTGAGTTCCTTTTCCGAAAGTTACGTTACCGCCCCGCGGCGACTGCTTCGAGTGGGCGCATGGCGAAGAACGAATCGCAAATCGCATCGCCCACCAGGTTCAGCCGCCGTTGGAAATCATCGACAAATTCGTGCAGGCCGCTGGCGATTACTTCGTCGGCCCGCGTATAAGCTAACTCGGCCCGCAACTGGCCCAGCCGCTGTTCGGCCAGGTTGCAGAAGCTGCCCGTGTAGGTTCCGGAGATGGCGTGCAGCGATTCGTTGGCCCGCGTCAGGCAGTGGAGCACGGCCCGCGGAAACTCGCGGTCGAGCACCAGGAACGTGACCACGTTCACCGGCGAAATTCGCCCGTGCCGCTGGCGGTACATTTCGAGCGCGCTGGCCGACCGCAGCAGGGCCAGCCACTGGATGTCGTCGAACGGCGTGCCGACGTCGGTCAACTTGGGCAGCAGGATGAAGTATTTTACGTCGAGGATCCGCGAGGTCTTGTCGGCCCGCTCCATCATCCGGCCCAGTTGGCAGAAGTGCCAGGCCTCGCCGTGGGTCATCGTGGCATCGGTCACGCCGAGGAACTGCTGGCCGGAGACGTTGACGCGCTCGAAGAATGCGTAGGGATTGTCGAGCACGTCTTCGAGCGTGCCGCCGTCGCGGACCATCAGGTAATACTTGTTGATGTGTTCCCACATCTCGGCCGAGATGATCTCCCGCACGCCGCGGGCGTTCTCCCGCGCCTTCCGCAGGCAGGACAGGATGGAATTCGGGTTCTCGGTGTCGAAGGTGAGGAATTGGACGACGCTTTCTTTGGTGGTCGCGGCGATCCGCTGCTGAAACTCATGTTCGTCGCCCGTGATGACAACGAGCGGCCACCATTGCTGCCCGGCCTCACCCGGCATATCGAGGCTGAGGTTCAAGTTGACCGAGATGAAACGGGCCACATTTTCGGCCCGCTCCACGTAACGGCTCATCCAGTAGATCGATTCGGCAACGCGGCTCAACATAGCATTACAGCGTAGAGCACAGAGCAAAGAGCGAAGAGAATTTCGATTCTCTGCTCTCTGCTCTTCGCTCTCTGCTCTCCCTACGACACCACCCAGGTATCCTTGCTGCCGCCGCCTTGCGACGAATTGACGACCAACGAACCCTTCACCAAGGCCACGCGCGTCAGGCCGCCGGGCAGCACGAACACGTCGCGGCCGTACACGATGAACGGCCGCAAGTCGACGTGCCGACCCTCCAGCCCGTCTTCGGCCAACACCGGGACGCGCGACAAGTTCAACATCGGTTGGGCGATGTAATTCCGCGGGTTGCCGCGGATGCGGTCGCCACACGCGGCCCGCTCCTCGGCCGTGGCATGCGGGCCGATCACCAGTCCATAACCGCCCGACTCATTGGCCGGCTTCACCACCAGCTTGTCGAGATTCGCCAGCACGTGGCTCCGTTGCTGGTCTTCCCAGCACACGTAAGTCGGCACGTTGGGGATGATCGGATCCTCGCCCAGGTAGTACTTGATGATCTGCGGCACGTAGGCGTAGACGACCTTGTCGTCGGCGATGCCGGTGCCGGGCGCGTTGGCCAGCGCGATCCGGCCCGCACGATACGCGGCCATCAGGCCCGGCACGCCGAGCATCGAATCCTCTCGGAAGGCTTTCGGGTCGAGGAAGTCGTCGTCGATGCGACGGTAGAGGACGTCGATCCGTTCGAAGCCCTTGGTAGTTCGCATGTAAACGAAACCGTCGGAGACGACCAAGTCGCGGCCCTCGACCAGGTCGATACCCATCTGTTGAGCCAGGAACGAATGTTCGAAGTAGGCCGAGTTGTGGATGCCGGGCGACAAAAGCGCAACGGACGGCGAGCGGGAGTGGTCGCCCATCAGGTACTGCAGCGCATCGAGCAGCCGACTGCAGTAGTCGTCGACCGCTCGGATCGCCGTCATCTCGAACAGTTGCGGAAACGTCTGCTTCATGAGCTGCCGGTTCTGCAGCACGTAGGAAACGCCGGACGGGCAGCGCAGGTTATCCTCGAGGACGTAATACTGGCCATCGGAATCACGCACGAGGTCGGTGCCCGTGATGTGGCACCAGATGCCGCGGGGCGGTATGAGGCCCACGCATTGTTTGCGAAATCCGACAGCGGTGGCCAGGACGTGCTCGGGCAGCACGCCGTCTTTGACGACGCTCTGCTCGCCATAGATGTCCTGCAAAAACATGTTCAGTGCGACGATCCGCTGCCGCAGGCCGCGCTCCAGCATGTCCCATTCATCGTGCGGCACGATGCGGGGCACGATGTCGAACGGGATGATGCGTTCGGCGCCCTGGCGGTCGCCGTAGACGTTGAACGTGATGCCGAGCTGGACCATCGATCGGTCGGCCGCCCGTTGGCGGCGGATCAGGTCGTCGGCCGAGATGCTGCGGATGCGGTCGTAGAGGGGCCGGCAATCGGGCCGCGGCTGGCCTTCGGAGTCGAACATTTCGTCGAAGAAGCCGTCCGACTGGTACTGCGAGAACGACATGCGGCCCTGTGTTTGGCCCTGCACTTGACTAAGGGCCTCGCGCCTGATTCGCGAGCTTCTCACCGCTTGGTCGGTAGCCATGATCGGAATTTCCCTGTAGCCGGCGATCGTGCCTCGAAGAAGAGCGAACCACGAACGCCAGAGCAAACCGTGCGCCGCTGCCATACCGTCCCAGAGCCGTGGCCGGCCGCAAAACCGGACCACGTTGACAGCGTTGGAGATACGTCGAATCCGAGGTCCCGCGTGGGGTGGCCGCGCCGCGTTCGCCGCCCCAAACTTGCCTAAGAACTAGGCAACCGACGGGCCCCTGATCCGTTCTTCGCGACTGACGAATTGCACTAATTTAGCACCTTCTGAACCGTTTGGCGAGTCGCCGGGGTTAATTGACTAGGCCGTGTTCTGTTACCCGCGGCAGGATTCATCGGTAGAATAGGCGGAAACGCGGATTCCCTCCGGAACGCCAGCTCAGCCGGGCCACATGGAATGCCGCGTTTTTGCCCAGCCCGACGAATGCCGCCGATGATTGTGCCCCTTGATTTTCCCACTCCCCGCTGAGCCGCCTCCCATGAGAAGCGTTTTCCGTCGATGGCGTTCGGCCGGCTGGATGACCGTATTGGCTTTCATTGCCGGGTCGGCAGCGGCGCCGTGCCTGGCCGACTTGCTGGGAGGCAACTTCAAATTCAACGGCGTGTTTCGTTTCGATGACGAAACGGGCGCTGAAGTGGCGGGAGGAATCCCCAGCGGGATGCCGGCGGGCGGCGGCGGTCTTCAAGCGCCGGCCGGTGTGGAGATCGGCCCCGACGGCAACATCTACGTCGCCAGCCAGAACACGGGTGAAGTTCTCTTCTACAACGGAAAGACGGGCGCGCCCCTGCCCTCGCCGCTGCCCGGCGGCCACGACGGATTGTTTGCCCTGCTGCGCGACGAGGCCCACCCCGGCGGGGCGCCGGGGCCACTGCGATTCGGGCCAGACGGACATTTGTACGTCACCGACTTCGGCGGGTCTACGGTCCGCAAATATCACGGCACGACGGGCGTCGAAATGGGAGCGGCCGCGACGGGCTTTGGGCCGCCGGGAGGGCTGACGTTCGCGCCCAACGGCGATCTCTACGTGGGAAACTTTGGTACGTCCGCAATTATCCGCGTATACGACGGAGTGCAGCAGACGTTTATTGCATCGGGCACGGGGCCGATCCTGACGCCAAGCTCGATGCTATGGGTTCCGAATGGCGACCTGCTCGTGGTATCGATGTTTGCGAATGAAATTCATCGCTATAGTTCAGCCGGTGCGTATCTTGGCGTGTTTGCGACGATCGCACCGGTGCCGCCACCCGTCGACGTTACCAATTACCCGTCCGATATCGCCTTCGACGCCGACGGCAACATCGTGGTCGCGGTACTCGGTGCGACGAACCCGCCCGATAATCGCGGCCAGATTCTGCGTTATGCGCTCGTCGATGGCAGCGTCGCCGGCACTTTGCTCGATACGCTCGTCGATGCGTACCCGCCGATGGGCAGCATCGCCTGGATCCGCTCGCCGGATGCGATCACCGGCGACTTTGACAGCGACGGAACAATTGACGGCGACGATTACAACAAATGGCGGGCCGACTTCGGCAAATGGGTCGCTAAGGGCGGCGGAGCCGATGGCGACGGCAACGGCATTGTTGACGCGGCCGACTTCGTCGTGTGGCGCAACGCGATGGCCAGCGCGGCAGGCGCCGCAGTTGCTGCGTCGGGCGTTCCCGAACCGGCAACAGTTCTGTCTCTGCTTTTTGGAATTGCGATTGGTCTGGTGGCGCGAATCAGGCGGAGAACGGCCCATTTTTGACCCGTCCAGCCGGAATGTGGTAATCTTGAAGCATGGCTACTGACAATTCCACACCCTTCACCGACGTCGAGTTGCTTCACAGCTTCATCGGTGCGCGCCTGGACAATGGTGGTCGTGACGACACCGTCGACAAAGTGCTGGCCGACTTTACGGAATATCGTCGCCAGTTGGAGGAGTTCCGGGCAACGCTCCGCGAAGCCGAGGCCCAAAGCGCCCGCGGCGAGTCGAAGCCGCTGGATGTTGCGGACGTGATCCGGCGTGGCCGTGAGCGACTGCGTGCCAAAGGGATCACCGATTGATGCCAGCGCTCGTCTGGTCAAGCCTGGCACGCAAGGATGTCGACGACATCTACGATTACATTGGCGAGCACGAGGGTCGACCGGCTACCGCCGACAAAGTTGTCAAGAAATTGATTGCCGAGTGCGAATCCTACGCGGCAGCCTTTGCCGCCGGCCATGTGCTCGGCACGGCACGGCCCAATTTCGGCGAATCGCACCGCGTTTTCTCGCATCAGCGGTGGGTGATCGTCTTTCGGCCGATCGACGGCGGGATCGAAGTGCTCCGCGTCGTCGATGGCAGCCGCGATTACGAGAAGCTCTTTGGCGGTTAGCCCCGCGCGGAAATCGCGGTAGAATGGATGCCGTCTGCAGCACTCCAGGATCGGCAACTCGAATGACGCGACTCGAAATAGCACCCGCGGATGCGTTTTCACCACGACTGCGGGCGGGCTTTTCGCTGGTCGAGCTGCTGGTGGTGATCGGCATCATCGCCATTCTGGTGGCGCTGTTGATCCCGGCGATTCAGGCCAGCCGGGCGGCGGCGAGCCGGGCATCGTGCGCCAATAATTTGCGGCAACTGGGCATCGCGGCCCACAATCATGAAGCGGCGCTGGGTTACTTTCCGGCCGGGTCAGTAGCCAAGGAGTATCCGCCCGAGCCGACTGCCGCTTGGACGTTTTACCGCTGGTCGGCCCTGGCGATGCTCACGCCGTATCTCGAGAACACGGCCGCGTACAATGCACTCGATCTGACCGTGCCGCTGTACGCCAGCACGTTCAACGTGCATCCGAAGAACGCACAAGCGGTCAAGACATGGGTCGGCGAGTTCCTCTGCCCGGCGGACGAGATTCGAATTCTCTCCTCGGACTTTGCACCCACCAGTTACGCGGCCTGTGCTGGCAGCGGCGGCGGTGGCGGCACGCCGCGTGACACGGATGGCGTGTTCTTCACCAATTCGCAGACCCGCGTGGGGCGAATGGTCGATGGCGCGAGCAAGACCGCCCTGTTTTCAGAGAGCACGCTGGGCAACCCGCAGAGCGCGAATCACGACCCGAATACCGAGTACAAGTTTTCTTTTCTGGCTCCATTGACGGACGGGCTGTGCGGCGGCGCCAATCAATGGAACGTCAGCGACCCGCGCGGCTTCGCCTGGGTCAACGGCGAGTTTCGCTGCGCTCTCTACAACCACCGCACGACGCCCAACTCGGCCACGCCCGATTGCATGGGCGTGACCATCGGCGGCCCGGTTCAAACGCGCTACACGCCGTACGGTTGGCGGACCGCCCGCAGCCGGCACGCGGGAGGCGTGAACGTGGAACTGGCGGATGGCTCGTTGCGCTTCGTCGGCGACGCCGTCGATGCTACGGTCTGGACGGCCTTCTCCAGCATCGACGGCGGCGAGGCAAACGAGTTGCCATAACAGCGGGGTGCCTGGGGGCGAGCGTCAGCAAGCCCCCAGAAACATGCGCTCGCGTCTACGCGCTGGGGGCTCGGCTCGGCACCGACCCCAGGCACGCGGCGTTCTATCGTGAACGCCGCATGGCCACTAAGGCGATCAATCCCAACGAGCCGAGTAGCACGCTCGACGGCTCCGGGATGAAGGTTGAAAACACGATGCCGGTCGGCTCCGTGAATCCCAGGATGTTTGAGCTGGGGACGGTGCCCGTTCCGTTGGGAGGGAAATTGGTGCTGTGCGTGTTCGTGGCCCACACGCCGAGCGATGTGCCGTTGAAGTCGAATTCTTCGATCCGGCTGTCGCCTGTGGTCGCTCCCAGCACGCCGATGAGGATGCTGTTGCCGCCGGGGCCGAGGGCCAGGCTGGCGGGAAAGGCGAAATTCGCATTCGGGCCGATGTAGCCGCCCACGCCGAATGTGGCATCCAGCGCACCGGTGTTGGCGTCGAATTTGCCGACGCGTCCGCCGCCGCCGGCCGCCACATACAGGTCGTCTCCCACCACGAGCAGGTTGGCGGCGCCGCGCAGCTCGGGACGATCGCTGACAAACGACTCGAATTGATTCGAACCGGAATTGAACTTCAGCACGCCGCCGCTGCCGAACAGCGCGAAGTTGCTGACCAGCAAATCGCCGCCGGGCGTGAACGCCAGACCGGATCGGCCCTGCGTCGGGCCGCCGCTCAAATCGGCGCCCGCGCTCAAGCCGTTTGGCGTCAACTGCGCGACCTTATCGCCCGCCGGCAGCGGCGAAAAGGGACCCAAGTTGGCGACATAGATTTTGGAGGCATCCTGGCTGAACAGCACGGTGGCCGGAACGAACAGCGTGCTCGGGGCCGCCGTGATCGCCGTGATGTCGAACAAGTGCGCGGCCGAGTTGCCGCTGTAACTGTAGACGGCGACGCGGTTGCTCAATCGATCGCTCACATAGAGGCGCGTCTGGTCGGGCGAGAGCGTCAGGCCGGTGAGGCCGCCGTCGTTCGATCCTAACCCGGAGCCCAAACTGGGATCGTTAATGAGCGTTCCCAGAAACGCACCGTCTTCCGAATATCGCAGCACGCGCCCCAGCGTGCGGTCGCCTACCAGATACTGGCCGGAGGCGTGGACGGCGCTGACGGCTGTGTGCGACAGGAACAAGCCGACCAGCAGAAGACTTAGAAATCTCGCGCGGCAATTCAACTTCATCGGATCGTACTCCCTCTTCCAGAATCCAAGGTGTGAAATCGTGTGCTATGAGAGCGACGGCAAAGCGGCGCCCCAGCCCGCCATTGCCGGCCACCATTATGGAGCAGTCGCCAACCGATTGCCAATCGCTTTGGAGAAATATCGCCACTGGCCGGGGCCGAGCTAAACCTTGAATAAACCCCGCGGCCAGCGAATTGGACCGACGCGAACAATGCGGAACGCCCGAAATTCAGCAGAATCTTCGCGGATGACCTAGCTAGATATATGCCACCTTTTGAGGCGCATTTGGAATCCCGTGCGGCAGAAAGACATTGTAGGATTCCGTTTCATCGTCGACGGTGATCAACAGCTCGGCATCGGACGGGGGAACGAACTCGCAGGCCTCGCGAACCGTAACGTCGCTCGGGCCGACATGCGACAGCGCCAATTCCCTGCCGGCAACTTTTAGGGCGAGCACAACCTTGGGCGAATACCTGGATTGCGCGATCATGTCCTATCCCCTTTCTCACCTTTCGCGTGCTCAAGCCTACGCCGATGCTAACAAAATCTCGCTGATCCGGGAAGACCCATTCGGCTACGGCATGGACGGCACGATCTGGCGCACATCGCGTCATTCGGCAGTCAAGGTGTTTGAGCATGAGAAGAACTTCGGCGACGAGCTGGAATGTTATCAACGATTCCAGACGGCGGGCGTCGAAGCGATCTCCGGATTCGCGGTGCCGGAACTCATCGGCTTTCATCGCCAATTGCAAGTGCTGGAAATAAAGATCGTCTCGCCGCCGTTCCTCTTGGACTTCGGCAAGGTCTATCTCGATTCGCCGCCGCCCTACTGGGATGATGCCGAGATCATGGACGATTGGTACGCGGAGGGCAAAGAAAACTTCGGCCCACGCTGGGGCCAGGTGCTTTCGCTGATCGGCATGCTGCAGAAATACGGCATCTGGTATGTCGATCCGAAGCCGGGGAATATCATGTTTGGCGACTGAGCTTTTCCCAGATCTTGATATGGTCAGACTTGGAATTTTGATATGCTGGTCGATGAAGTCGGAGCGGCCACTATATGAACACGAAGGCATGGGCAAGAAATGTGACGGTGGCTGTGATGTCGTTTGCTGCTGGGGTTGTGGCGGTTCATCGGGGAATTGTGCGCGATAACGCGCATATTTTTTGGGTTGGCTGTTCGAGTCTTCTAATCGTAGCCGTATCTGCCTTGATAGTTTGGTGGCGAAGCCGAAAACGCCGCGATTTTAGTTAGACGACCACCCTGGTAGCTTCGCACTTGACGGTCCACGTTGGCTCGGCGTAGGCTGACGGGTCTCAAAACCTGCGGAACTACGCATTCGATAGGTGGCCATTATGGGACTTCCGAAACGCAGACATTCGAATTCGCGCACCGGCATGCGGCGGTCGCACCACGCGCTCAAACCGAAGCAGCTCCAGGCCTGCCCCAAGTGCAGCACGCCGAAGCCGTCGCACGTCATCTGCCCGAACTGCGGTCACTACGGCGGCCGGACGATCGTCGAGACGGAGTAGGAGAAAAGACACGGAGACAGGGAGACAAGGAGACAAGGAGAACTGCCCGCACACGTCACCCTCCGGTCTCCTTGTCTCCCCCTCTCCTTGTCTCCTTGTCTATGTCTGCCACCGACTCGGCCAAAACCGCTTTCCTCTTTCCCGGTCAGGGCGCCCAGGCGGTTGGCATGGGGGCGACGTTGTGTGCCCAGGTGCCGGCGGCGCGGGTGCTGTTTGAGCGGGCTTCGGCCGTGTTGGGGTACGACCTCGCGAAGCTGTGCGCCGAGGGGCCGGCGGAGAAATTGGATACCACGGACTATAGTCAGCCGGCGCTGTTCGTCGCCAGCCTTGCCGCGCTGGAAAAGCTCAAGCAGGATTCGCCGGAGCTGGTCGGCCAATGCGCGGCAGCGGCCGGCTTGAGCCTGGGCGAATATACGGCGCTGGTCTTTGCGGGCGTGATGGATTTCGAGGCGGGCCTGCGCGTGGTGCAGGAGCGCGGGCGGGCCATGCAGGCCGCGGCCGACGCCGATCCGAGCGGCATGGTCAGCGTGCTGGGCCTGGAGCGCGAGCAGGTAGCGTCGCTGTGTGAACAGGCCCGCGGCGGGGACGTGTTGGAAATCGCCAACCTGCTCTGCCCGGGGAACATCGTCGTTTCCGGTCACAAGGCGGCGTGTGCGCGAGTGGCGGAGGCGGCCACGGCAGCCGGGGCGATGAAAGTGATTCCGCTGGCGGTGGCCGGCGCGTTTCACACACCGCTCATGCAACCGGCGGTCGAACGATTGCGGGCCGCATTGGTCGACGTGCCATTGAAACGGCCGCGAATTCCGGTAGTTTCCAACGTCGACGCCCGGCCGCACGATGATCCCGCCGAGATCCGCGAGCTTTTGATCCGACAAGTCTGCTCGCCGGTCCGCTGGGAAGACTCGCTACGCTATCTGCTGGAAGAACAGCACATCACGCAGTTCTACGAAATCGGCCCCGGCCGCGTGCTGACCGGCCTCTTGAAACGCATCGCCCGCAAGGTGCCGTGCGAGAACATCGCCGCCTGACAATTCAATCAAGACATTTCACCACAGAGGACACAGAGTGCACAGAGAACAGGAGCAGCGCAGTAGTGCAGGAGAGGAGCAGATCGGCTGGAGGCAAACGTGTTCAAATTTGCAGTTTGTCGACTCCACTACTCCACTACCGCTCTTCTGCTCTCCGTGCCCTCTGTGTCCTCTGTGGTGAATTCAAAATCCTGGAACTACCACCATGGCAGACGAACGTAATCGGCGGATTCAGGTTGATCTTTCTGGCCAAACGGCGATCGTGACCGGCGCGTCGCGCGGGATTGGAAAGGCGATCGCGCTGCGGCTGGCGACGGCGGGGGCGAAGGTGGCTTGCGTGGCCCGCAATGCGGAGAAGCTTGCCGAGACGGTCGACGCGATCACGTCGGCCGGCGGGACGGCGGAAGTGCATCCGTGTGACGTGACCAATAGCGAGGCGGTCACGAAGCTGATCGAGGGTTTGGCCGAGAAGTGGGGCGGACTCGACATCGTCGTGAACAACGCCGGCATCACGAAGGATACGCTCATCCCGCGGATGACCGACGAGCAATGGGACGAAGTGATCGCCGCCAATTTGCGGAGCGTGTTTCTGCTCACGCGGACGGCGTCGCAGGTGATGATGCGGAAACGGAGCGGACGAATCATCAACATTTCAAGCGTCTCCGGCCTGATGGGCAATCCGGGGCAGGCCAATTATTCGGCGTCGAAGGCGGGCATCATCGGTTTGACCCGGACAGTCGCTCAAGAGCTGGCCGGCCGCAAGGTGACCGTGAACGCCATCTGCCCCGGATTCATCGCCAGCGAAATGACGGCGGCGATGGGCGCGACGCTCGACGAGTTTGTCAAAACGCGGATCCCGGCCAAACGGCTGGGAGAGGCCGACGAAGTGGCCGACGCCGTGTTGTACCTGGCCAGCGATTCGGCCGCCTACATCACGGGCGAGGTAATTACGATCGACGGTGGGTTGACGCCGTAGGAAGCGGAGAGCGGAGAGCGGAGGGCGGAGAGTAAGAAACGGCAGTTTTGGGCCCACAACTCTCCGCTCCCTGCTCTCCGCTCCCTGCCCAACCGCCCTGGACAGGTCCCCCGTATAATTGGTATATCTTGACCACCTTTACGGAAAGGCTCTATCTTGGGGAGCTTACGGACGCTGGCAGGGGCTGGGAGTCCGTTGGTTGCGAATCGGGCGGGCCTCGCTGCCTGCCATCCCAATAAACATTTACGTATTCAACACGCGGAAAGTAAGCAGGAGGACCGACACGGTGGCCTCAGTAATGGAACGAGTGACCGACATCGTCGCCGAGCAATTGGGCGTCGACAAGGAAAAGATCACTCCCGAAACGTCGTTCGTGAACGATTTGGGTGCCGACTCGCTCGATACGGTCGAGTTGGTGATGGAGTTGGAGGAAGAATTCGACATCAACATCCCCGACGACGCTGCCGAAAAGATTCAGACCGTCGGCCAGGCGGTGGAATACATCGAAGCCGGCATGAACGGCAAGAGCTAGTTGACCGTCGGCGCTCGTCTGGCCGTGTACTGGTCAAATGACGAATGACGAAGCACGAATGACGAATGGCATTCATTCGTCATTCGTCATTCGTGCTTCGTCATTTTTGTTGCTCCCTGCTACTGGCTCCCAGCTCCGTGCTCTACCATGAAACGTCGCGTCGTCGTCACTGGAATTGGGGCCGTCACGTCGCTGAGCTGCAAGGTCGACGACTTGTGGATGAGGATTTTGCGCGGCGAGAGCGGCATCCACGAGCTGAAGGCGTTCGACACGACCGGGCATAAGGTAAAGTTCGCCGGCGACATCTACGATTGGTCGACCGACGGATACGTCGATCGCAAGGAAGAAAAGCGGATCGACCGCTTCACGCAGTTCGCGCTGGTGGCCGGCATCGATGCGGTGAGCGACTCGGGGCTCGAATTCGCCAAGGAAGACCCGTTCCGTTGCGGCGTGATTCTGGGCTCGGGCATCGGCGGGCTCACGGAAATTGAGGCGCAGCATGAGCGGCTGCTCACGAAGGGCCCGGACAAAGTTTCCGCCTTCACGATCCCCAAGCTGATGCTCAACGCGGCCAGCGGGCACGTGTCGATCCGCTACGGGCTGCGAGGTCCGAATTATGCCGTGGCCACGGCCTGTGCCAGCGCCACCAACGCAATGGGCGACGCCTTCAAAGCGATTCAATACGATGACGCCGACGTGATGGTCACCGGGGGCACCGAAGCAGCCTGCACGCCAATGGGTCTTTCCGGATTTGCCAACATGCGGGCCCTCTCGGAGCGGCACAACGATCCCAAGGGCGCCAGCCGGCCGTTCGACAAGGACCGCGACGGATTCGTGCTTTCGGAAGGGGCCGGCCTCCTGGTGTTCGAGGAGCTGGAGCACGCCAAGGCTCGCGGGGCCAGGATCTACGCCGAAGTGCTCGGCTACGGCGCCAGCGCCGATGCGGGCCACATCACGCAACCCGACGTCGAGGGCACCGGCGCCGCCAAGGCCATGTCGAGCGCACTTCGCGACGCGAAGCTCAACGCCGACCAGGTCGACTACATCAATGCCCATGGCACGAGCACGCCGCTGGGCGACAAGGCCGAAACGATCGCCATCAAGACGATCTTCGGCGAACACGCTTACAAGGTGAGCATCTCCAGCACCAAGAGCTCGCTCGGTCACCTGCTGGGCGCGAGCGGCGGCGTCGAGCTGGTGCTGTGCATGAAAGCGCTGGTCGAAGGCATCTGCCCGCCGACGATCAACTATACGACGCCCGATCCAGACTGCAATCTGGACTACACGCCGAACACGCCGCGCGAGCGGAAGCTGCGCGTGGTGATGAGCAACAGCTTTGGCTTCGGCGGGCACAATGCGTCGATCATTGCGGGCGCGGCGGCGTAGCCCATGCGTTGTTTTCGATGGGTAGTGGTTGCCCACGAATCTGTCACCCACGGATGTTGGCTTGGGGTCAGCATAGCTGACGTCCAACCGCAATGCGACGTTTTTCCGCGTCGTGGAACTGGGGCCGCCAGATGTTCGTATTGTTCGCGTTTATGCGCGCGGGGTAGAATTTAAACTTGGTTGGGAATCGCGCTCGGCTACGGATAGTGACACGGTTTGCTTCAAGACAGTGTACTCCTCTCGCTCCGCGAGAGCAAAAAACATCTCGCGGAGCGAGATGAGTACACTAAACTGTACCGCTACCCGGCTACGTCAGTCCCGGCCGTGCTAGCAATTTTTCCTCGAGGCTCGAAGTCGATGCTTGCGCGCAAACTACTGTTCATTCCACCGCGGTTTGCAGCATTGGCTGCTGTCGTGCTTTCGTCATGTATTGTTGGGCCGGCACAGGCCGCAGTGACTTCCATCGGGTCGGTCAACCCGGTCCCACCGGTGGGCGGCGGCACATTCAGCTCGAACTTAGTGGTCGGCGACGACCAGGCGGCCAGCGCCGATACTCGTGCCTGGCTCAATATCGACGGCGGCACGACGCTTCAATACAACACGCTGATCGTCGGCGACGAGGAAGAGTTCGTCGGCATCGTCAACGTGCTGGGCAATTTTCTCGGCGGCGTGAACACCAGTTTCAACCTCTCCTCGCAGGGCAGCACGAGTGCTCCCACGGTCCAGATCGGCAATGAAGGCACCGGCTACCTGAATGTTTTGGGCGGGTCGATGGCGCTCACCAGCACGTTCAGCGACATGTCCATCGGCGAGGAACCGACAGGTATTGGCTATGTCACGGTGAGCGATCCGTTCACACAGTTTTCATTGAGCGAGGACCTGTACGTTGGCCGGGCCGGCATGGGAAGTCTCGAAGTGCTCAACGGGGCGACGTTTCAAACAACAAGTGCCAGCTCCGCACACCTGGTCACGATCGGCGCCGAAGCGACCGGAATCGGCACGATGGTTGTGGACGGCCTGGGATCGGTGTTCCGCGCCGGCCATAGTTTGGTGGTCGGCGACGACGGCGTCGGCAACCTTACGATCGGCCATCAGGCAATCGTCGACGTCGACAATGTGACGTCGGCCATAGTCTCCGTGGGAACTCTCGGACGCATGACCCTGGATGGAGGTATTCTGATCGGACAAACGCCGACGACGGGCTTTGGGACGACGGTCTTCGGCATCGTCGAGGGCGGTGGGCTGGTGCGGGGCAGCGTCGGCTTCAACGCCTCCGGTACTCTGGAAGTTGGCCCCGGCGACCTGATGCAATTCAGCGGTGATGTTTCCAATCAGGGCTCGGCACTGATCGATAACGGCGAACTGCGGTTTCTCGCCGGCTTCACCAATAATGCCCAGGGAGTCCTGCCGGCCCCCGGCCGGATATCGCTCGAAGACGGGACGGTGCGATTCGCGGAGCCGCTCACGAACGCCGGCGTGGTGAGCTCGGCGCACGGCACCAACAACGTGCATGGCGAGATCACGAACACCGGCACGATCGTGGTCGCCAGCGAAACGGTCGCCACGTTTCACGACGCCGTCACGAACAGCGGCGGCACCATCACCGTACTGCCGCGCGGCAACGCGCTGTTCCTCGCCGACGTCATCTTCACGTCGGCCGCCCTGCTGGAGCTCGGCGTGGGACTGGACGGCACGACGGACACGTCGGCCCAACTCGGTGTGGCCGGATCGGTTTCGCTTGGCGGCAGCCTTACGGTAAACGTCCACGGCGGTTTCACGCCCACTCTCGGCCAGTCATTCGACCTGATCACATCCGACAGCGGCATTTCAGGGACATTTGGCAGCGTGACCGTTCCCAACATACCGGGCATGCTCGAATATCGCATCATCTATGATCCGACGACCGTCCGGATGGTCGTCGCCGATGAAACCATGGCGACGCTCCCCGGCGACTTCAACGGCGACTTCGCCGTCGACGCCGCCGACTACGTGGTCTGGCGCAACGGCCTGGGCACGATCTTTACGCAGGACGACTATGACGACTGGCGCGCCAACTTTGGCCGAACTTTCGGCAGCGGCGCTGGCTCGACGGCTGCCTCCGCCTCCAACGGCGCCGTGCCGGAACCGGAATCCGCGCTGCTGCTTGTCTTCGGTCTGCTGGTGGGCGGACGGATGCTATGTTGGAATCGGGAAAAGAATCACGATCCGCGGGCATTTTCCGGATTCACAGAAGCGTCGACGACGCGTGCTCCACGTCCGCGACTTGTCTGAGCTTGCCGAAGTTTGAAAGCCTACGCGCCCTGCTCTGTGTCGATCTCGACGGCATGCTCGTAGCCACCGAAACGCTCGACGAGTGAACGCTGTATCTGCTGCGGCATCGGCCGCCCGTGCCTTGTCGCCGCGATTTGCAGCCAAGTGGGCGACCGGCCGGCCGATTTGCCCATTTGGCAGGCCTCCCGGCAAGCTATAGTTGTCGGTGGCTCAAATCGGCTGCGCGGGTGGATCAACGGAGCGTCGGGCGTGACTCAGGTTTTAACAAGCACAGGTGCGACCGCGCGCGATTGGCTGCGGCAATTCCGCGTCCATCAGTGGTCGAAGAACCTGCTGCTGGTGCTGCCGCTTATTCTGGCCCACAAGTTGACGTCGCTTCCGGCGGTGGCGGCGTGTTTCGTTGCGGTGGTCGCATTTTCGTGCTTCGCATCGGCCATTTACATCATCAACGATCTGATCGACCTGCCGCACGATCGTGAGCATCCGACCAAGTCGAAGCGTCCGCTCGCGCAGGGAACGATTTCGATCCGTGAGGCCGCGGCTGCGGCCGGCGGGTTGACGGGCGTGGCCGTGCTGCTGTCGGCCGCGTTCTTGCCGTGGAGATTCCTGGCGATGCTCGCCGGATATGGCGCGATGAGCCTGGCGTACAGCCTCTGGCTCAAGCGCGTGGTAGTGATGGACGTGCTGCTGTTGGCCAGCTTCTACGTCTACCGCGTGTTGATCGGGGCCGCGGCGATCGATGTCGACGCTTCGTTTTGGCTGCTGGCGTTCTCGATGTTCTTCTTCCTTGCACTGGCCATCATCAAGCGCTACGCCGACCTGGTGCAGGCGGCTAACCTCGGACAAGGAGAGCTGAGCGGGCGGTCTTACACCACCGCCGACGTTGAGTTCTTTCGCTCGCTGGGACTTTCTTGCAGCGTCGTCGCGGTGCTGGTGCTGGCACTTTATTTACAATCGTATGAAGTCACGCAGCTCTATTCGCGTCCGAAGTTCCTCTGGCTGGTGTGTCCGCTGGCGCTGTACTGGATCATGCGGGTCTGGCTGATCGCCAGTCGCGGCAACATGCCCGACGATCCGATCGTGTTTGCCCTGCGGGATCGGGTGAGCTACGCGATCGCCGGATTGACGGGACTGTTAATCTTGCTGGCAAAGTTCTGGGGCGCAGGAGGCCATTGATGTCATCCTCTACGCTGCGACCCATGCAACTGGGCGGGTGGGGCGGGATCGCCCGCGAGCCGGCCGAGGTCTGTCGCCCGGCACGACTGCGCGAATTGGCGGATTGTCTCCGCGAGGAATCGCCCCATGGCCTGATCGCCCGCGGCTTGGGACGCAGCTACGGCGACTCGGCGACGCTCGCCGACGGTCGGGTCGTGATCACCGAGCGGCTCAACCGGATGTTGGCGTTCGATCCGCAGCAGGGTGTGCTGACGTGCGAAGCGGGAGTCAGCTTCGCGGATATTTTGCAGACGTTTGTGCCGCGGGGCTACTTTCTGCCGGTGACGCCGGGAACAAAATTCGTGACGGTCGGCGGGGCGATCGCCGCCGACGTACACGGCAAGAATCACCACGTCCACGGCTCGCTCGGCAACTTCGTGGAAAGTCTCGACTTGTGGACCGGCCGGAATGAACTGCTTCGCTGCTCGCGCAACGAGAACAGCGACGTATTTTGGGCGACCATCGGCGGCATGGGACTGACCGGATTCATACTTCGCGCCAGCTTGCGGCTAACGCCTATCGAGACCAGCCGCATGCGGGTCAACCACACGCGACTGGCAAATCTGGACGAGTTGCTGCCGCTGTTTATCGAACGGCGCGAAGAAGCAACATACTCAGTGGCCTGGGTCGACTGCCTGGCGCAAGGGGCCGACTTGGGCCGATCGGTGCTGATCCGAGGTGAACATGCACGCGAGGCAGAGTTGGTCCACAAAAACAGCCAGTCGTTGCTCGACGTGCCGCGGCGATTCCCACTCAGCGTGCCGTTCAACTTTCCTGGATTCGCGCTGAACCAATACTCCGTGAAGGCATTCAATTGGCTCTACTACAAAACCCACCCGACGCGCGAAAGCACGTTCACCGCCTACGAACCGTTCTTCTATCCGCTCGATCGCGTGGCACAATGGAATCGCATTTACGGCCGGCACGGTTTCGTTCAATACCAGGCGCTCTTGCCGATTGACTCGAGTATGGCCGGTATTCCGCGGCTTTTGCACGAAATCGCGGCGGCGCGGACTGCTTCCTTTTTGGCCGTGCTGAAGCGGACTGGCGAGGCTGACCCGGGCATGCTCTCTTTTTGTCAGCCGGGGATCACGCTTGCGCTCGACCTGCCAAACACGGGCAATTCGCTTCGCGAGCTGATCGCGCGGCTTGATGCAATTGTCCTGGAGCATGGCGGACGACTGTACCTGGCGAAGGACGCGCTCAGCTCGGCCGCGACGTTCGCCCAGATGTATCCGCGGCTGGATGAATTCCGGCAAGTGCGCGAACGGCTCGACCCCAATGGGAGATTCGTCAGCACGCAGGCGCGGCGACTGGGGATGGTGCCATGAACGGCGGCGGACACGTGATCGTCGGGGCGACTTCCGAGATTGGCCGGGCCGTGGCAGTGGAGCTTGCGCGAGCGTATGGCAAAGTCGTCGTCGCCGCACGCGACGGGGACGAATTGGCGGTCGTCGCCGAGGACATCCGGCTGCGGACCGGCGCGGCCGTGACACCGCTGCATTGGGAGGCAACGGCATTTGACCAACACGACGAGTTTCTGCGGCAATGTGTGGCCGCATTCGGGTCGGTCGACGGCATCGTCGTGTGCCACGGGTTCATGGCCGACCAGCAGGAAGCGGCCCACCATTGGTCGCTCACCGAGCAGATGATCGACGTCAATTTTTCCGCGGCCGTGTCGGTGCTCAATCGCTTCGCCGACTATTTTGAGAACCCGGCCCTCGCGCACGGGGAGAAGGTGCGACGCTACATTTGCGGCATCAGCTCGGTCGCCGGCGACCGCGGGCGGCAAAGCAATTACATTTACGGCGCGACCAAAGCGGCGTTCACCACTTACCTGGCCGGCCTGCGGAATCGGCTCCACCGCAGCGGCGTGGCCGTGATCACGGTCAAGCCGGGCTTCGTCGATACGTCGATGACGTGGGGCCGGCTAAATGCCGAGTCGCCGCTCGTGGCGCAGCCGGAGCGGATCGGCCGCGATGTTGCGCGGGCCATCCGCAAGCGCAAGAACGTAATCTACACGCCATGGTTCTGGGCCTGGATCATGCCGATCATTCGGCTGATCCCGGAGCCGCTGTTCAAGCGGCTGCGGCTGTAACTGCATCGTTGCGAAACGTGACGCCAGAATCGCGGCGGCCCGACATGTGGTGCGATTTGCGCACCGAACTCTCGCGTCTTGCGGCGTGTTTCGCGGCCCCTAAGTGTTGGCGAAAGTTGTCTCGCCTGCTATTCTGAATGCTAGCGCTGCAGGGAGGTCGCAGCATCTTCGGAACCAGGCAAGAGAACACGTCGATGCAGCTTTCCCCGCGCCGCCGCGCCATCGATTGCCTGATTATCTTGTGCGCTATGCTGCTACTTGCGGTGGCGGCCGAACCAGCTCGCGCGCAGCAAGCTTCGCGCTCGGCGTGGGACGCGGCCGACTTTCGCGTGTGGGGCTATATTCCGTACTGGGCCAGCGCATCGACGATCAGCGGCTTCGCCACCAATGGCATGTACACGCACGTTTCCGACGTGCTGTACTTCGGCGCCGTCCGGCCCGACTCGAACGGCAATTTGCCTTTCGCTTCCGCGTCTTACCAAACCAATTTCAACACACTGCGATCGCAAGCGTCGACGAGCGGGTTCAAGCTGCACTTGAGCGTGTTTGAAGTAATCGGCGGGCAAACCGATACCACTTGGAACGCAATCATCGCCGATCCCGCAAAGCGGGCTACGTTCGTCAACAGCGCCAAGGCCCTGCTGCAAGGCGGCGCCGGCACGGCGGACGACCTCAAGGGATTCAATTTCGATTGGGAACGTCCCGCCACGGACCAGCAGTGGGGCGACTACACGCAGCTTGCACGGGAATTGCGTGCCGCAATCAATCCGCTGGGTATGGAAGTGAGCGTCTGCGACTTTGGCAGCACCGACTCCGATTGGGACGACACGGCGCTGTTCGACGCCAAAGTGTACGACCAACTGTTCATGATGGTCTACCATATTGGGGCAACGTCGAGCGCAACCTGGGCAAATACCAAGCTGGCGCTCACCGGACAGGGAGCGGCCAAGGCCTTCTCCAACGATCAAATCGCCGTCGGTTTCGGCACCTGGGGCAGCGGGCCGACGACATACACTTTGAAAGACATCGTCGCGGCGCATCCCAATCTGGCTTATGACGCTTCTACCGTCGTGGAGGGCGCCGATTCGTGGAGCATCGAGAGCCGCAAGCAGGTGCGCGAAAAAACGCAGTTAGCCTTCGATCGCAACATGCCCGGCATGTTCAGTTGGACGCTGCACTACGACGCGACGAATAGCTTGGGGCTCCATCGCGTCATCCATCATTACACCGTATTCAAACGCGACGTCCCAGACTTGAACCTGGACGGCAAGGTCAATGTAAGCGATGCGACGTTGTTGGCGGACAAGATGGGAACGACACTCTCAACCACAGGCACGGCGACGGCGGCGCAACTCGACGCATTCTATCTGGCCGGCAACTGGGAACAGGGCGACCGCGACGGCAATGGGTTTGTAAACCAACTGGATGCCGATTGGTTGGCCACCCGGTATGCCGCCCTAGGCGTCAACTTGCCCGACCGCCTGGCTTACAGCGGCACGTTCGAAGGGCTCCAGAATTCCAAGGGGCTCACCGGGCGTTGGAGCGCGATCCGCGACGCGGGCAAGCCGCGGGAAACCAGCAACTACACGCAGCACGCCGCAAATTACTTGAGCTTTGCCGGCAGCGGCACGGGCTTCGACAAACACAGTAACTACGCCGTCACGATTCGCAATCAAAACTCGGCGGAAACGACCGCCGCGATCAACACACTTCCACGGATCATGGAGGCCGACCTGACCACGCCGATCGACCTGGGGCAGAACCAGGACACGTATTTCACGTTCCTGGTGCGACAAAATACGGCACCGCTGTCGGCGACCCAATTGGCCTCGAACAGCCGGATTTTGTCATTGCAGTTTCAGAACGCGGCCAGTGCAGTTCAGTTCGATTTCTCGCTGTCCGGAAAACAAGAGCAATTGGGATTCGAAAGCGTGGCCGATGCCGCTGGTGAGGATGTTACGTTCGGCGGCTTCGCCCCCAATACGACCTATTTGTTCGTCGGCAAGCTCTCCGGCAACGGCGCGGGCGCCAACACCATGCAGGCGTCGTTGATCCCCAGTGGCGCCGTGGTGGGGAACTTCACCGACCCCAGTTTTCCGTGGATGCTCTCCGCCCACGGCGGCGCCGGCTACAACCCGGTGCTCACGCAACTCCAATTCAGAAGTTTGTACGAAGCCAACTTTACGATCAGCAATCTGTGGCTGGGCACGGCCGCCGCGTTTTTCACGCCCACCGCCACTTCGATGGGCGACTTCAATGGAAATGGCACGGTCGACGCGGCCGACTACCTGGTGTGGCGCAATACGATGGGCCAAAGCGGCGCCGGACTGGCGGCCGACGGCAACGGCAACAACCAGATCGACGAGGCCGATTACAACGTGTGGCGAAGGAACTTCGGCCAGGCGACGGGCCTCGCTGCGGCCTCTGGTGTGACCGATCTCGCCGCGCTGGTTCCCGAACCGGCGAATTTCTGTTCGATCGCTTTGGCCGTGCTGATCGGGACCGCGATTGCTGGTCGACGCCCAAGATAGTTCACGCCGTCATGCGCCGCCGCCGCGCAATTCCTCGGCGGCGGTCGCCCTGCGATTGCTCGATCCTTAGGCAGCGATCAGCGGAAGCGATTCGTCACAAACGCGAGAACTTCGCTGTTTTCAGCAGATTCGTCTTTTCCGCCGTCGCGGAACGCGAGTTGCAGTATTGCCGCTGGGAACGGTCCTGTTGCGCGCATGGGTCTACCCGGCGCGCCAGGCGGATAGGTCCGTCAGCTGCCCCGTAGTATGTCCTTGCCGGGGCCACCGCCGCTATTTGAGCGTACGCTGGCATGGCCAATCCGATCGAAGTCTTGAAGCGCGAGAAGCACGGGTTCGACGTCTGGCCCGACGTGCTCCACCATGCCGGCGCCAAGACCCCGATGAAGGACATCCCGACGCCGGACCTGGAGCGCATGAAGTGGTACGGCGTGTTCTACCGCAAGCGGGACACGCCGGGAACGTACATGCTGCGGATTCGCATTACGGCGAATGAACTCTCGGCCGCGGCGGCCAAAGAAATCGCCCGTATTGCGTATGACCACGGCTACGGCATCGTCGATGTCACAACGCGTGCCAACATCCAGGTGCAAGGCCTCGATATCGACGACGTGCCCCGCGCGCTCGAGCGGCTGGCGGCCGTCGGCCTGACGACCAAGCAGACCGGTCTCGACAACGTCCGCAATGTCTTTGGCCACCCGCTCAGCGGCGTCGATCCGGACGAATTAATCGATACGCGGACGCTTTGCCGCGACATCACCCGCATCTTTCTCGACCACCGCGATTACGCCGATCTGCCGCGAAAGTTCAACATCGCGATGTGTGGACGGTCCCAGCACGCGATCCACTACTGGACCCAGGACCTGGCATTCCTGGCCGTTCGCGAGGGGGAGCGGATTGGCTTCCACGTGGCGATTGGCGGCAAGCAGGGGCAAACGCCGCAAATGGGCCGACTGCTACCCATCTTCGTGAAGCCGGATGCGGTGCTGCCCTTGACGGGTGCGATACTCGAATTATTCCGCCAGCAAGGTTCCCGCGAAAAGCGCGACGCGGCGCGGTTTCACTATCTGATCGAGAGCATCGGCACGTCCGGCGTGCTCGAAGAGGTGGAACGACGAGTTGGCGCGAAATACGAGCGCTGCGACACAGAACTTGCGCCGCCGAGCGGCTACGACGAGCTCGTGGGATGGCTGCCTCAGCGGCCAGCGCAGTGGGCCCTCGGCCTCCACCCGGCACTAGGCCGCATGTCGTGGATGCAACTCGAAGGCGTGGGGATTGCCGCCGAGCGGTGGGCCGCCGGCCGCCTGAGAACAACGCCCGAACAGGGAATCGTCATTCTCGACGTCGCGGAGGACGACCGCAACGGTTTGGCCTCGCAACTGGCGCACTGGAACCTCTGCGTGCACGTCGACTCGCGGACCCGCAACGTGATGGCCTGCACGGGCAAGCAATTCTGCAACATCGCCGTCACCGAAACCAAGGCCCACGCCCTGCAGCTCATCGAACAATTGCGACAGCGCTCGCTGGAGTTGCACGGTATCCGCATCCACATGAGCGGCTGTCCCTCGGCCTGCGCGAACCACCACACGGCCGACATCGGCCTCAAAGGCGTGCGCGTGAAGCGGCTTCTCGGCACGCGCGAGGGGTTCGACGTGCTGCTCGGGGGCGGAGCAGCGGGCAAGTTGCAGCTCGGCCTGCCCTATCGCACCGGCGTCGACGTCGGACAGCTTCCCAATCTGATTGAGGAAGTCGTCCGAGAATACTACTTGCATCACGTTCCGGGCGAATCGTTCAGCGACTACTGGCGTCCAAAACTTGCGCGTGCGGAAGAGACGGCCGCCGGCGAGAACGATTACTTGCCGCCCGTGTGGGAGTGCGACAACTGCGGCTATCGACACAGCGGCGAGGATCCACCCGTGTTCTGTCCGCAATGCACGGCCCTGCGGCGGCACTTCGCGCGGTTGGAAGGTGACAGCGACGTTGCCCGCGAACTGGCCCTCAACTCGCGACTCACCGACGACGGTTACGCCCAAGCCGCCGACTTGTCGGCGATTCCGGAAGGTCGCGGGCTGCCTGTGCAGCTCGGAAACTTGGAGATCGCGCTGTTTCGTGTCGGCGACGCGATCGTGGCGATCGACAACACGTGTCCCCATGCAGGCGGTCCGCTTGCGGAAGGCACGCTGGAAGACGGGTGCGTAACTTGCCCGCTACACGGATGGAGATTCGACGCTTGCACCGGCAAGGGTGTCTCGCCGCCGACGGCCAAAATCGCCGCGTACGCCACCAAAATTGAAAACGGCAAAGTCCTCGTTCAGGTTGGCAAGTCGGGCTCCTCTTCCGAACGCGATTCATCCACGTCGGAATTCAATCAGGCGCGAACACCTCACCCTGCCAGGTTGTGAAGCTGCATACCACCGCTGCCAATTCTGAACATCAAGCGACGATCGGCGAGGCGATCTGTCCGTACTGCGGCGTGGGCTGCCGACTGTGGGCCGAGGCGGCCTACGGCACGATCCTGCGCGTGAAGGGCGTCGCCGACGCGGCCGCCAATCTGGGAGGCATCTGCGCCAAGGGTGCGTTGCTGCCGCAGTCGCTCCACCCGCCCGATCGATTGATCCATCCCCAATGCCGCGCCCGACGCTCCGACGACTTCCGCGCCACCACGCTCGACCAGGCCGTGCGGTTCGCCGCCGAACGATTGCTGCGGATTGTGAACACCTACGGGCCGGACGCCGTCGCATTTTATGGAAGCGGCCAACTCGACAGCGAAGCGGCCTATCTGGCCGTCAAGCTCTTCAAGGGTTGCCTCGGCACCAACAACACCGATTCCAACAGCCGGTTGTGCATGGCCTCGGCGGTGGCTGGTTACGTCACGAGCCTCGGATCCGACGGCCCACCCACTTGCTACGACGACATTGACCACGCCGACCTGGTGCTGGTCGTCGGTTCGAACATGGTCGAAGCCCATCCGGTGACATTTGACCGGATCAAAAGTCGGCGGACACAAACGAACGGCCAACCCTCTTTGGTCGTGATCGACCCGCGTCGGACAAGGACGGCCGCGGAGGCCGATCTGCACGTTCCACTCGCGCCCGGCAGCGACGTGGCGCTGTTCCACCTGATCGCGCGGCGGCTACTGGAGATTGGCAAATTCGACGCCGGGTTTGCCCGTGCGAAGGCCGAAGACTTGGACAAGTACGCAAACTTCGTTCTCGAGCTCGATGAAGCCGCTCTTCGTCGGGCCGTCGACGTCGAGCCGGCGTGCATCGACGCCCTGGTCGAACGTATCGCCGGCGCCCGCGCGATGCTTTCGTTCTACTGCATGGGATTGGGCCAAAGCACGTCCGGAGTCGCCAAGCATAACTCGCTGATCAACCTGCACCTGTTGACGGGAAACATCGGCAAGCCAGGTGCTGGGCCGTTCTCTTTGACCGGACAGCCGAACGCGATGGGCGGCCGTGAGACCGGTCTTCTGGCGCACCAATTGCCCGGCTATCGCTTCGCGAGCGATCCCCAACACCGTCAAGAAATCGAGCGGCATTGGCAATTGCCGGCGGGCTCAATCGCACCGCAGCGGGGGCTATCGGCCGTGGACATGTTCCGTGCCTTGGAGTCGGGCCAGCTGCGGGCAATCTGGATCGCAGCCACGAATCCCGCTGCCAGCCTCCCGGATCTACATCAGGTCCGCCGCGCCTTGGGCCGCGCGGAATTGGTGATCGTGCAGGATGTGTATCACCCCACCGAGACGACACGATTTGCCGACGTGTTGTTGCCGGCTGCCAATTGGGCCGAGAAAGAAGGCACAACCACGAACAGCGAGCGAATGGTGAGCCTCAGCGAGCGGCTGCTCGAACCGCCGGGAGCGGCGCAGCCAGATTGGCAGATTGTGGCGGGAGTCGCCCGCGCGATGGGTTTCCCCGGCTTCGATTTTGAGGAGCGCGACGCAGTCTGGGACGAGTTTCGCCGCGTCACGGCCGGCCGACCTTGCGACATGACCGGTATCACGTCCGAGCGGCTCCGACGCGAAAAGAATCTACAATGGCCCTGCCCCGCCGACGACCACCGCGGCACGAAGCGCCGCTATCTCGACCACGTGTTTCCGACGCCGACCGGCCGGGCTCGGTTCGTCTGCCACGCGCCACAACCACCGAAGGAAACGACCGACCGCGAGTTTCCGCTCGTGCTGACCTCGGGGCGGATTTATGCGCATTGGCATACGCTCACACGCACGGGCAAAGTCGATAAGCTGCTCAAACGCGACCCGGAACCATACGTCGAAATCCATCCCGCCGACGCCGAGCGGCTGGGAATTCAAGACGGCCAAGTCGTCTCGCTGCAGAGTCGCCGCGGCGCCGTGCGGCTACCGGCGCGTTTTTCGCCGGCGTTGCGCCCCGGTCTGTTGTTCGCGCCGTTTCACTGGGGCGATTTGTGGGGGCAGGACCGCGCGATCAATTACCTCACGATCGCCGCCCTCGATTCACAATCGAATCAGCCCGAACTCAAGTACTGTGCCATCACCGTGGAACCGGCAGCGCCATTTGCGACCGAAGATGGCACCGAAACAGCGCCTGCTTCCCACGAGGCCGGCTTCTTCCGTCGCCTGCACCTCGGCAGAAAAACCTGACACCCGATACCTGACACCCAACACCTTCCCCCCCATGAACATCCGAGACCAAGCCAACCGCATCGACCTGTTCAATTTCCGTACGGCTCCCATGCGAGCCTTTCACTGTACGTGGATCGCCTTTTTCATCTGCTTCTTCGCCTGGTTCGGCCTGGCGCCGTTGATGCCACTGATCCGTGCGGAGACGAAACTTGAGCCGTGGCAGGTGGGCAACTTGATCGTCGCCTCGGTGTCGGCCACGATCCTGGCCCGGCTCATCATCGGCCCGCTGTGCGACCGGTTCGGACCGCGGTTAACCTACTGCTGGCTGCTGTGCCTGTGCTCGCTGCCGGTGATGGGAGTCGGCTTGGCACAAAGTTACGAGTCGCTGCTTGTGTTTCGCTTCGCCATCAGTGCGATCGGCGCGTCGTTCGTAATCACGCAGTATCATACGTCGATCATGTTCTCGAAGAATTGCGTCGGCGCGGCGAATGCCGCCGCGGCCGGCTGGGGTAATTTGGGCGGCGGCATCACGCAACAGGTCATGCCGCTGGCGGTCGCCGGCATGATGGCGGCGGGAGTCAGCGCTTTTTGGGCTTGGCGGAGCGCAATGTTTCTTGTCGGCCTGGCGTGCCTGGCCGCCGGCATTGCGTACTACTTCTTGACACAAGACGCTCCCGACGGAAACTTCCGCGAACTTCGCGCCGCGGGCCAACTGCCGCGACGGAAGACCGAGCTCGGCCCGTTCTGGGCCGCTTGCCAGGACTGGCGCGTATGGGGCTTGTCGGTCGCCTACGCGGCGTCGTTCGGCATCGAGCTGACGATCGACAACGTCGCCGCCATTTTCTTTTTTGATCGATTTGACATGAGCCACGCCGCCGCCGGATTCCTCGCCGGGCTGTTCGGCGCGATGAATCTGTTCGCCCGTTTTCTGGGCGGATGGTTTGCCGACCGCTTCGGCCGCTTCGGCGGTTTGCGGGCCCGCATCGTCTGGCTCGCCGTGGTGCTGTTTGGCGAAGGGATTCTGCTGATTTGTTTCGGCAGCACGACCGCGATCGCGACCGCCGTGCCCGCGCTCCTCATCATGGGGCTGTTCGTAAAAATGGGCAACGGCGCCGCCTATGCCGTGGTGCCGTTCATCGCCCAGAATAATCTCGGCGCTGTGGCCGGAATCGTCGGCGCCGGTGGCAACATCGGCGCCGTGCTCGCCGGCATTCTCTTCCGCGCGCCGACCGACCAGTGGCCGGCCGTCTTGAAAATGCTCGGCCTGGGTGTTCTTTGCTGCGCCATGTTTCCGCTGGCGATGGCGGTCCGCACTCGGTCGGCTGCCCCCGCGCGAGAACCGGAAGTGGCGCTGGAAGCCGCTTCTTAAAGCGCCTGATCGTTTATACTGCCAAGAGCACAAAGGTCGCCAAGAAAACAAGGAATCACTTTGCATCTTCTTGGCGTCCTTGGCGGTTTGATTCACTGGGTTTGACGCTCTTAATCAACTGCCAGCGGGCCGAGCGTAAGGATTAATTTTCCGAGAAGCCCGGCCGGGCCGAAATCGGCGGCTTTTGTGCCGCTGTTGCCGCGCAGTATAATGGTGTTGCGGTCAGGAATCGTTGCCGCTAACGAGCCAATTCTTGCATCCCCCTGCCCTGCCCTCCATGCCCACCCACGATTTTGGCGGCGTCGCCAGCCATGCCATGGCCCGACGCGCCGCCCTCATTCCTCGCTTGCCGCTGATCGTCATGATTGGCGTGTTGGCACCGTGCGCGGTCCGCGGCGCCGACCACGTAATTCACATCAGTGTCGACGGGCTCAACGCCCGGCTGATGCAGGCCGCCATCGACGCCGGCGACGCTCCGACGTTCAAACGTCTCCAGGACGAAGGGGCCTGGACCAACAACGCCCGCACCGATTACACGCACACGGTTACGCTGCCGAATCACACGACGATGATCACCGGCCGGCCGGTGTTCCAGCCCGAAGGGATGGAACAAATCGTCTACCACAACTGGACGATCAACGGCGAGGATTTCAAGCGAAACGCCACGCTGCACAATAACAATCCCGATGTCGACTACATCGCCAGCACGTTCGACGTCGCGCACGACGCCGGCATGTCGACGGCTTTGTACTCGGGAAAAGACAAATTCGTCATCTACAAGCAGACGTACGACGAGAACGGTGGCGCCGACAACCCACACGGCCGCAACAAGTTTGACTCCTTCTTCATCGAGGACGACGGCCCACCGAATTATTCGGCGACGATGAACGAGCGATTTCTGGCCGACATGGCGGCCCGTCGTTTTCAATACTCGTTCGTTCACTATCGCGACCCCGACTCGGCCGGCCACGCTTTCGGCTGGGGCGGCAGCGCGTACCGGCAGTCGATCAAGAGCGTCGACGGCTATCTGGCCGCCGTTCTGCGCCTGGTGGAAACCGACAAGGAGCTGGCCGGACGAACGGCGATCGTTCTCACGACCGATCACGGCGGCATGTGGTTCAGTCACGGCAACCCAGCCTTCCCGCCCGACTACACAATTCCGATCATCGTCTGGGGCGCGGGCGTCGGCCGCGGCGATCTGTACAAGATGAACGTCGACACGCGCACCGATCCCGGCGAAGGGCGACCCGATTACAACGCGCCGGGCCAGCCGATCCGCAACGGCGACACGGGCAACCTGGCCCTCGCGCTGTTGGGACTGGGGCCGATCCCCGGCTCGCACATCAATGCCCAGCAGGACCTCCGCGTCACGCTGGCCGGCGATTACAACCTGGACGGCGCGGTCGACGCCGCCGATCAAGTCGTGTGGCGCGAGACCGAAGGTTCGACGACCGACCTGCGTGCCGACGGCAACCGCGACGGCCGCGTCGATCAGGCCGACTACGATATTTGGAAACGCCACTTCGGCCAGTCGGCCGTTCATTAGGCGGCCGGTTTTCCGCACGCTTTTCGCAAGAATTTGCATCTTTCGCCCAGTGTTTGTACATTAACGGGCGGTGGAACAAGCGTGGAGGACGGTGCGATGAAACGCGCTATCTTGCTCGGTCGTGTGGCGGTGGGAATTGCGGTCGTCTCCTCATTTGCCGCGTTTGCGGCGGCTGAACATCCCGACATCATACACAGCTTCCGCCTCATTCCCCGCCACAGCACACTCGAACAAACTGGCGGCTTCGCCGGCGTCCATGTCGAGTACAATCTGTTCGGCAAGTTCGATATCGTCACCGGCTATGAGGGCGGCGTTTCCTGCCTGGCCCTCGGATGCCCGCCGCCCCCCACGCACATCCCTTTCGCAAAATTTGAAGACGTGCGCGTTTCCGCGGTCGACCTTCATTCGCCGCTTGCCGTGGTCCCACATCCGATTCCGTTGGAACACTTCGTCGACCTGGAAAAGCTGCGCGGCACCTTCGAGCCTTCTGAACCGCGCCGCCTGTTCTTTCATGGCTTCGATGCGCAACATCAGCCATTCCGGTTGCTGGCCGTGCAGCGGGGCCGGCTGCTGCACCTGCTCGGCGCCAACGACGCCGAATGCTGCGACCTCTTCAACTACAAAATCGACGCGCTCGCGCACATCGCCCCCTACGCCGACTTCAATCTCGACGGCAGGATCGATCGGAACGACTCGGATCGACTGCTGGCCCACATCGGCACGCTGGCCGACGCCACCCTGGAAGACGGCGATGCCGACGGCGACGGCGACGTGGATGGCGACGACTTCCTGACCTGGCAACATCAAGTGGGCACGAGCGTCAATCTCAGCGAATTCGCCGCGGATTCGCTGGCCGACGCCGCCTTCGCCACGGCGGTCGTACCGGAACCGGCATCGATCGTGATGTGGCTAACCTGCATCATAATTTCGACACTCTACCGGCGCCACCGATGCCGCGGATAGCCCCTATCGGAGTTGTCAACGGTGCCTTCTTTGCCGCCAGCTGGCGAAGGCGGTATGCTAAACCGCCATGGGAGACGTGACGCAACTCCTCCAGGCCGTTGAAAACGGCGATTCTCACGCGGCCGAACGGCTGCTGCCGATCGTCTACGACGAGCTGCGCCGGCTGGCCCGGCAGAAACTGGCCCAGGAAAAGCCTGGACAAACTCTCGAAGCCACCGCCTTGGTCCACGAGGCGTATCTGCGGCTGGTGGATACGGAA
>JBIOWO010000377.1:0-2028 GCA_044868555.1 Lacipirellulaceae bacterium
AATCGACAGTGAGTCCTCGAACGACAATTGGTATCCGTCGCCGGAACCAATCGCGCTTCCGTGTTTTATCCAACCGGGCACCACGTATTGCACATTCCGTTCGGTGTTGGGCAACGGCGGCGCTTATGAGCATGCGTGCCAACGCGACGGCTGCGGCAACGTTTTCGTAACCGCTGCGCCGCGACATCGGGCCGTTTGTCGCGTTCAACTGCAACATCAAATGGTTATTCCGGCCGCAGACGACGAGCGAGCTTGATAAGTCTCATCGCCGATGAGCGCGGGATCTTTATAGACACTAATTTGTGCGCCCATGATTCCGTTTGTATTGTTAGCGGCTGCTCAAACGGGGAGTACATTGAAGGCCTTGAGATCGCAAGAGCTCCAGCGGGTCAACGTCGACACGACGAAGCAGGAAAAGGCAATCGCCTTTCCGACCGATGCGCGGTTGTATCACAAGATGCGTGCGGCATTGGTCAGGCGGGCCAAATCCTTGGGACTTGCGTTGCGGCAGAGCTATCGGTTCAAGGGCAAACGGCTGCTCGCCAAGCAAGGCCGTTATGCGCACGCCCGGCAGATGAAGCGCGCGGCGAAGTTGACCCGCCACCTCAAGACGATCTTGGGCCGGGTGGTGCGCGACATCGAGCGTAAAGCCGCTAAATTGCGGGGCCAAATCGCCGACGAGCCGCTACGCGAACTGGTCGCCTTGGCCGAGCGCTTGCTCGCTCAAACACGAACCAGCAAAAACAAAGTCTACAGCGTGCATGCTCCCGAGGTGGAATGCCTGACGAAGGGCAAAGCGCACAAGCGCTACGAGTTCGGCTGCAAGGCGAGCGTGGCCACGACGAGCAAGAGCAACTGGATCGTCGGGGCCCACGCCGTCGACGGCAATCCATACGACGGGCACACACTTGGCGGTGCGATCGGACAAGTCGAGCGGTTAACCGGCCATTCGCTCCAGGACGTAATGGTGGACCGGGGCTATCGAGGGCACGGTTACGAAGGCCCGGCCAGCGTGCACGTGGTCCGCACAATTCCCAACGAAATGGCTTTGATTTCAGGACGTGTTTCAGATGTTGGGTCCAAAGCATGGCTTACGGAAACGTCACATTCAAAATGCGAAAGCAAATTCTCCCAGAACGAAACCCCACTGCTGCCAAGGATGTGGACGCGTGCTCCGACTAAAGCATTTTGCTGTTCCGATTCGGATCTCAGTTCGCGCCGCCGCGTCCGCTCAATCGCGATCGTTGACGCTTGCGACGCTGGCACCCGGTAGGCATCAAAGATTGAAGCAAACGTTTGCGCCCAGAATTCGATGAATTTCTTGTCAGCGTGGCCGACAACGGACAACGCAGGGAGTTGGACCTCAAGTGTTCCAAAAACAGGCGAATCTAACCTGTATTGGTCGACCGTTAGCTGAACCCCAATTACAATGCAGCTCGGGCGTCGATATCTATGTCATTCTACCCAACAGTAAGGAGCAAACCCGAAGCGGATCTATCGTCTGTGGCGTAACGAAGGGCTGAAGGTGTCGCAAAAGAAGCGAAAACGCCGAAGTTTGGGAACGAGCGCCAACGCCTGCCACTGTCGCCGAGCCGAGCGAAAGGATCACGTCTGGACGTGGGATTTCATTTTCGATCGCACGACAGCCGGCAGCCCGCTGAAGTGGCTGTCGATCGTCGACGAGTACACGCGGGATTGCCTCGCCTCGAAAGTCAGTCGGAGCATCACCAGTGAAGACGTGATCGATAGGCTGGCTGAGCTGTTCGCGATGCGCGGGTTGCCGGGGCACGTGAGGAGCGACAATGGTCCGGAGTTCATCGCGCTGGCCATCCAGCGTTGGTTCACCCAGGTCGGCATCGAGACACTTTATATCGTGCCAGGGGCGCCGTGGGAGAATGGCTACGCAGAAAGCTTTGACAGCCGGCTACGCGACGAGTTCCTGGCAATGGAGGAGTTTGAGAACGTGGCCGCGGCACGGAAGCTGACTGCGGCCTGGAAGGACGATTACAATCACCACCGGCCGCATAG
>JBIOWO010000378.1:0-3990 GCA_044868555.1 Lacipirellulaceae bacterium
TTTCGGACCTCGACACGTGCCACACCTACCTGCGCAAAATCCGCTGGCCGCGCGGCGTCGTTTGTCCGCACTGCGAGTCTCGTAAGGTGAGTGAGATCAGTCGCCAACGGCTCCGCTGCAAAGACTGTCGCAAAGACGTGCGCGATAAAGCCGGCACGATTTTTGAGGATTCTCCGCTCGGCCTCGATAAATGGTTTGTCGCCGTGTGGTCGGTGGCCAATTGCAAAAACGGTATCAGCTCCCATGAGCTGGCCCGTGCATTGGGCGTCACGCAAAAAACCGCGTGGTTTATGACTCACCGCATCCGCAAGGCGATGGAAGTCGGGAGCATCGACAAGTTCGACGGACCGAGTGAGGCCGACACAACCTACGTCGGCGGCAGAGCCGCGAACATACACCAAGAGCGGCGAGAGCGAGTGATTCAGGGGCGCGGCGCAGTCGGCAAAACTGCCGTGCATGGCGTGCTGGAGCGCACAGACGGAAAACTGCTGAGCCAAGTCCGCGCCGACGTAATCGGCGAAGAGAATGCAAACCGGCTCTTGCCGATTGTCCGCCGCAACATCCGCTACGGCGCTCACGTCTTTACTGACGCGGCCCATGCCTACGGCGAGTTGTGCCTGACGCACCTGCACCAGACGGTCGACCACAGCGTCGCCTATGCGCGCGGTGCGATCCACACCAACGGCCTCGAAAATTTCTGGTCGCTGCTGAAGCGGACTCTCGGCGGAACTTATATCGCCGTCGCGCCGTTCCACCTGCGCCGATACGTGGCCGAACAGACGTTTCGATTCAACGCTCGCAAGTCTGGCGATGGCGGGCGATTCCAGGCGGTGCTGGAGGGCGCGATCGGCAAGCGTCTTACCTACCGCGAGTTGGCCGGCGTTGGCGACGCTGGGTTTATGGGGCTCACGTAACGGAGTGACAAGCATGGCGGCTAACAAAAAGCCAAGAGGATTCGGCAAGTTCGACGCGCTCACGCGCAAACTGGTGCAGGTCGATAAAACGGCCGTCGACAAACGCATCGAGCGCGACAAGGCCAAGCGGATCAAGCGGCGGAAAAAGTCGTGATTCATGTTTCAACCTGTGGCGGCAAGTATATCAGTGCCTAGCCAATCGCGTCTGCAAATTTGTCCGGCGGTTCTTCCATCTCCATGTATTCATCAAGGATCATCACGTCGCTCCGTGTCTCCGTGGTGAATTCAATATGCCGCGACGGCTCCACTCTCCGCCGCGGCGAACCTAGCATCCCGATTGACCCACTTACCGGCGTCCCATGTCGCCGAGCGTCTTCGCTCCCTGCTCTCCGTTGCTGCCGGTTGGCCTCGCCTCTGGTTTGTCGCGCTCCGCGCGTTCCTAAACCGGTGCCTGTCTCAGTCCGATCCTGTTGCTGCCGATAACCGCATCCTGCTCGCGTCCCATGCCACGAGGTCGACGTACTTCTGCAAGTCGATCTCCCGCAGGACCCGCAACAATGAATTGCAGATGGTGTCGCATTCGTCATAGACGTCGTCCGGCAATTCCTCGCCCTGGAACTCACGGGCGGCCTTGTACGCCTCGACGAATGCATGGGGTACGTCCATCTTCAAAACTCCTCCGTATCAAGGTCCGTCTCACACTATCGCTTGGCTGCAGCGCGACGGCCGGTTCCGCGTGCCAATATGCCGGCTTTCTTGAACGCCTTCTCGACATCGCCTTTCAGGGTGACGGACTTGCCACCGCTACTGATCGTCACCGACTCAATGCCGCTTTCGGAATTCGGCTTGTTTTGTGATCGCGGCTTGGTGGCGGCCATCGGAAGTGAGCTTGGGTCGTCCACTTGGTCGAACAACCATAATTGCCGGTGAGCCTCGCGGAACGTCTCGTACTGTTGCACCTCAAAGCTGTGCTTGCCGTGGCGCCGGGCAACGGAATCGAACCAACCAAACTCGTGGTCGTGCAGTCGAATGCGCAGCTTGGGACGATCCAGATCATCGCGGATTACGTTGCCATCTCTGTCAGCCTTCAATTCCAAGTGCTCTAACTCGTGGTCGATGAGCGCTTCCCGCTCCTCCTCGCTCCAAGCCGGCCAGCGCTCGCCATCAACAACAATCTCAGCATCCGCGTGGCCTTGGACGCGGAGCTTATAGGCGTTCTGTTTGCAGAGCGCGGCAACCTGGTAGCCATGATGCTTTAGGGCAACGGCATCCGGTTCAATCTCACCGTCTGCGGCGGGCTTCGGGGTTGCGAACAATAGATCAACAGTCACGCCCGCATCACGCAAAGGGCCGTGGTATTTCTCCAACATCCGGTTGCAGATGTCGTAACACTCTGCACTCGCTCGCTGATACAAAGGCATGTCAATTCTCCTTACTTTCAATAGGGTTAAAACACCACCGTTTCGTCGTCGCTAAAATCAGGGCAATAACCCGGTTAAGTCACCACTGGCTCGCTGAGCCCGACGGCTTTCAGCAGCCGCTTTCTCAGTTCTGGATTACCGCGGTTGTCCGCTGCAGCCGCAATGGCCGCCGCCGACGTTTCCCGCAGTCCGATTCTCCGCCCGGCTTCCATGTAGTCCTCGGCGTCTCCGGTGGAATCAGGGTCAATATGCCGGTAGGCGTACCACAATGGGCAGTCGTCGTTTTCTTCCGAGCACAAGCATCCGAAATCGTCCAAATACCAGCCATCACCAGCGATCAAGTCGAGCAGTTGTTGAATTGTCATTTGGATACCAGTGCGGCGTTGGATCTCAAATTCGACAAGCCTTCACAAACTCCAGAACTTCCGCGTGCGTCCGCTCCGGGGCGTCAGCCCATTCGGCCGGCGTCAGCAACGGATTCAACTGAAACCTCAGTCGCTCGTAAGCCTTCACATATTGCTCGTGGTCCGGATAGCACTTCTTTAGGGCTCCCCAAAGACACCAGCTCGTGGCCGCCGGATCGTCGAACCGCACTTTCTCGCCAGCCGCGTTGCGGGCGTAGACACCTTGCGTCCAGCTTTCCTTGCGTCGCAGTAGTTGGGCGACGGTCATGCTTGCTCCGTGTCTGCGAATTGCAGGACTTCCTGGCGTAAGCGGTTGGCGGCACGTTCCAGCCACCGCTCCTCCAACTCAACGCCTAGGAACCGACGTCCGGCCTTCTTGGCTGCCTCGGCGGTTGACCCGCTTCCCATGAATGGATCGCACACGAGCCAGCCTGGTTGCGTGTGCAGGCGAATAAAATGCAGTGGCAGTTCGACCGGCTTCTCGGTCGGGTGTTCGTGGGCCTGCGGGATGATTTTTCGGATGCCGTATTGCCCAGGCCTGATGATGTTCTCGATCGAATTTGATTCGTCGAACCAGGGGGCCTTGCCGGGCTTCTGTCCGACCAGCACGGTTTCGTATGACCGGCGATAGTGCCAGCCCATGCCCATCGGCCCCTTGTCCCAAATCACCATCTGCTTGAATTCGAGCTGGGCATCGAGCCAGAGCGACCAGCGCGCGAATTGCGGGTCCGGTCCGCCGCCGCCGCCGCCGCAGCAGCAGCAGCAGCAGCCAGGAGATTTTAAGAGCCGCTTCGCCTCGGTAAAGAACCATTGAATTAAAATATTTGCTTCTTCACCATCATTCGCAATCGGGCGCGACTCAGCGCCCAGCGGCGGATCGGCACCGCAGGGAAGGCGACCAAGGGCGGCTTCCCAGCGGTGGATCAGATCCCCGTTGTTGTTGTTGTGTCCGTAGGGCGGATCGGTGAAAAACATGCCAATCGAACCAGCGTCCAATTGCGGCAGCACGTCCGTAGCGTCCCCGTGAATCAGCGTGATTTGATCCCGGCAGGTGCATGGCCAGTCGGTACAGCGGAAACACTTCATGCTCGCTCCTGAAAGTTCGGGCTGTGTCGAAGCAACTGCACGCCGAACACCCGCTCCACTATCTGGGCGTGCTCCTGGTAGCTGCGGTGGTCCGGCCGGTGGTCCGCCAGCTCTAGGGCGGCGTGCTCCTCCAGCGTGAGGCCGGCACTCCGGCGGCCCCGGCGG
>JBIOWO010000379.1:0-25248 GCA_044868555.1 Lacipirellulaceae bacterium
GGTGCGGTGGCGCGTGGCGGATTGACGCGCTCCCCTTGACGCCCGATGCGCACTCGTGCGATAACAGGGCCAGACACATTTGCGGCACGGTTGCCGGTGCTGGCCATGTCCACCGCCCCTCCCATGAAGCGCCCGAAGACGCAGGACGAACGGGACCTGCTGCTGTACGAGTCGCGTTTGCAGCGGCCGGTGCGGATGAAGACGCCCGAGTTTGAGCGGAACGGGCGGATTCGGCACGTTCTCTTTTCCGGCCAGTTCTCGGCCGAGTTTCTGGACGAGCTGGGGGGCATCGCGGACATGATTCGCATGCTCTCCAAGAGCCGCGCCGGGCAGGATTTCCTGATCAACCTGTTGCCCCACCGGCGGGCGATGCTGTACTTCACGCAGCCTTCGACGCGGACGTTTCTGTCGTTCATGGCGGCGTGCCAGATCCTGGGCATCACCTGCAACGAGGTCCGCGACCCGTCCACGTCGTCGGAAACCAAGGGCGAGACGCGGTTCGACTCGATCCGCATGTTCAGCAGCTATTTCGACGTAATCATTATGCGGAGCCCGATCGCCCGGCTGGCCGAGTCGTGTGCCTATTTGATGAACGACCTGGAAGCTTCTGGCAGCCGCAGCGTGCCGATCATCAATGCGGGCTCCGGGGCCGACGAGCATCCGACGCAGGCGCTGCTGGATATCTACACGTTGCAGCGTTCGTTCCAGTTCGACAGTCCCAAGGATTCGCCGGGGGCCAGCCGGTTTGAGGAGCTGCGTGAACGCAAGGGCTTCACGGGCCTTACGAAGGGCCTGGGCCACAAGACGTACGGGTTCTGCGGCGACATTGGCCGCGGGCGGACGGTTCGCTCGTTGGCGATGTTGCTGGCGCTGTACGAGGACGTGCGGCTGGTGTTCGTCGCCCCGAATCATCCCAAGCTGGCGATGCGCGACGACCTGCGGGCCCGACTACAGGACCGCAACGTGCGATTCTACGAAGTCGAGTCGTTCGATGAGCCGCTCGATGGTCGGCCGGTGATCGAACAGCTCGACGCGCTCTACATGACCCGCATTCAGAAGGAGCACAACGATCCGCAGGACGCCGAGTCGATGGCCCACATCGATTTCTCGCGGTACTGCTTGACGCCGGAGCTGGTGGCGCGGATGAAAGAGTACGCGCCGATCTTGCACCCGTTCCCGCGCGATCAGCATTTCGGCGAGATTCCGCCCCAGATCGACAACGATCCGCGGGCCATGTATTTCCGCCAGGCCCGCAACGGCATGTGGATTCGGGCGGCCCTGCTGGCCCATATCTTCGACGGAGACCACCATATTTCGCGGCATTTTATGAGCGAGTACCTAGAGCGGCACGGCTACAGCGATTGATCGCTTGCCTCACGCTTGCTTCTCTCGCAGCTCCGCCGTCGACTCTGCCGGCTGCACAAGCTCTAACGCCGATGCGCTTGCGAGTGCTGTTTCGGTGGCAGCGCACTCGATTCAATACGAAGAAGCTCCCCTCCCCCCACCGGTCCGCAAGGATAATGCCGTGGTGAATCGTCGGTTGAAGTTGTGCGCTGCGATCGCCGTGGGACTTTCGGTCGTCGCGTGGACTCCGGCAACGGCCTGGGCGATTGGCTATTACAACTTGCCCGGCAATTTCTGTCAGTGCTTCGGCTATGGCAACGGACCGGGTTACCACGCTCCGCTGGTGCTCGGGCCGGTTTCTAATCACGGCTGCTTTCATCACGGCGTGGAACGCCTGCCGTATGCGCCGTGTTCGCCGTATGCCGGATGTGGCTGCGGCACCGGGTGTGGCGGCTGCGGGTGCGATATGGGCGAGCCGTCGATGTTGGAACCGACGGCCGAGCCGATGCCCACCCCGGGACCGATGCTCGAGCCCGCGCCAACTCCCGCGGCGTTTCGCGTGCCGTTTCGGTATTAGCCGCCGTTGTGCTAGAGTGGCAGCCGGAGGGTGGCATGCTTTCGCGGCGCAGCCGCGTAAGCATGTGCTAACGGACTCTGCAACATGTTCACGCCGCAGACGCGGCGAGAGCATGGCACCCGCTATTTTGGAATCTAACCTGCTCAATTGTGCGGTCGTCGCCGCACATTTATTCTGGTGAACCGTGCTGCAGTTTCTTTTCTGGTTCATGGTATTCATTTTCATCGCCGGCGGATGGCTCGTGTGGAGCCTGGTGCGGCGGACGCTGTTTTCGCGCAAGGTGGAGCGCGTGCTGCGTGACTATGTACGTGACCGGGACGAAATTCAGGCCGCGTTTTGGCAGGCGGCCCGTGCCAGCGGCAAGCCGCGCGGGCTGGCTTGGAAGCAGTGCGATTTTCAAGATGGGCTGCAGCTGGCCCGGGACAAGGCGACGGGCGAGCTCGTCGGCCTGGTGGGCGCGACGATAAGCTTCGCGGCCGTCGAGGGCGGCGGCATGGAGGAGGTCGAAGCCGTTGGTAACCTGCGCGCCGCCACCGCCGTGCTGACGTGGAATCACGGCCAGTGGACATCGCATGGCCGCGTGGTCTTCAATCTCGAACCACGCGAGGTTTTGGAGCACTACCGCGACAATCTCGACCGGATTTAGATATCCGCCGCAGCGGTCGGCGTCCGCGATTCGGCCAGCGCGGACAACTGCTTATGGACAAGATACAGGGTCGAGGCCTGAACCGGGTGCACCGAGCCCCGCGTCAGCACGACCGAAGCGGCCGGATTCTCCCAGATCAGTTGTCGCGGCTGCTGGGAGTCCCGCATTACGGGTCCGTACTTCTTGATCGCCGCGTCGCTGACCACGTGAAACTTATCGGTGGGAAACTCGGCCAGGACGCCGAATAATCGGCCGTCCACGAACTGGTACAGCAGGATCTCGGTCTTCACGCCGGCCACGGTCGGCGAGTTATCCTCGGCCGGCAGATCGACACGGGCATGGATGATTCCCGCCTGCCGATGCCACGGCTGTGAATGGAGGGCCGCCTTGTTCGGGCCCCATGCGGTGTCGGAACATATTGGCAGTTTCTGCGGGCTCCCTTCCACGCTGCGGGCGTATTTCTCTCGGAACTCGTCGAGGCTCATGCCCAACCGGTCGCCCTTGAGTTCGTAGAGTTGCTCCTCGATCGAAGGCGCCGCACCGAACTGACCTTTCTTTCGGGGCGCGAAGCGCTTGACGAATCCCGCAACGAATTGCGCAAAACGGGCCGCGTTGATGTCCTCGGTGACGATGCATTTGAGGTCGGCGTCGGCCACGTCCGCCAGGTCATACGAGCCATCGGCCGACGGCTTGAAAACGAGCAGCATCGCGCTTTGCTGGCGGCGAAACAACTCGCGGGTCATCGCTTCGGGCGTGGCCTCGAACAGCGTTGACGACAGCGGGCCGACATTGCTCACGCTGGCCTTGTTGGGAACCGCCGTGGCCGGGCCGCCCTTGGCCGGCACGATCAGCCGCTGGCCGCAGTGGATGCACTTGCCCTGCTTTCCGGCGAGCGAATCGTCGACCAGCAGCGTCGCCTTGCAACCGGGGCATTCAGTCTGAATCGGCATCGATCCACCGCAAGCGAAGAGGAGAAGAGGCGCCACCGGCTCCGCCAGCGGTTCGGTCCTGCGCCGGCCGGTAAGCAAGGATACCTACCTTCAGTCTACACCGCCGGCGTGGTTTGCGGAACGGGTCGCAGGACGCGGTAATTGTCCGTCTCAGTGTCGTCATCACGCTCCGCTCGGCCGAGCTCACGGCCGAAGCCGCGTGATGAATTTCGTCTCGCGGAGCGAGAGGAGTACACCGTCCGTGGTTCGCGGCGGCCGGCTACTGCACGATGACGCAGCCCACGGGCAAGTGATCGGAATACCCCTGCTCAAAGAACCGATCGCGGTTGAAGCTGGCGTTGGGACGCTCGATCGCTCCCGGAAAATTCGGCTTGAAGATCAACTCGGGAAAATCGATTCGCTGCGTGCTGTTCGGTTTCCAGTGGTAGCCGGCATTGTCCAGCAGGCCCGGCGAAATGATGATGTGATCGAGCAAATCCCACTTGTTTTCATACACGAACGTGCCTTTCCCCTCGGCCTGGACGTGGGCGGTTGTGTCGACGAGCGAACCGGCCGGCAGATTCTTGGGCGACGGCGCCACGAGCAGGAACTTGGTCAGGGACACGTTTTCGGATTCGTCGTTGAAATCGCCCAGCAGCAGGAAGTCGGCCTTCGGATCGGCGGCCAGAATCGCGTCCAGCCGCTTCCGCAGCACAGCGGCTGCCAGACACCGCTGCCATTCGTCGTTGCCGCGCGACGGCCAGTGATCCATGAACACATACAGGTCGGCCCCGTCGTGGCGCAATTGGGCTTCGACAATGTCGCGGGTCTTGGATGCATCGATGAAATGGAATCGGTGGTCGACGTGTTGGAACACATTGGCGTCGTAGATCAGCGCGCAATCGATGCCACGGTCGCTCGGCGAGTCCTGGTGAATGATTTCGTACTTCCGGCCGAGCGGAGCCAGCTTCCCCACCAGCATCTCGACCACCTTGCGATTCTCGACCTCGCACACGCCCAGCACGTCCGGCCCGCGGCCGTCATTCATCTTGCTGATGGCCTTGGCCAGGTTGGTGAGCTTGATCTCCAGCCGCTCGGGCGCCCATTTTTTTGGCGACTCGGGCGTATATTCTTCGTCCCCTTCGAGGCTCGGGTCGTCCACGGTGTCGAAGAGGTTTTCGACGTTCCAGCTCGCGACGTAGAACTCGTCGGCCACCGACAACGAGGCAGCTACGGCCGGCATCAGCGTAAGGATAGAAAACGTAAGAATGTAGCGCAACATTTTGAACGTCCGGGGAGCTTGAGAGCCTTCTTTTCGACGCCTGGCGGCACAATCATGTTGATACTTCAACTTGCCGAATAATTTCATCCAGAAGTGATTGTCTAATATGGAGGCTCGATGCGGTCGGCAAGGAGCGCAACAGTGCAACGACCTCGTCGACTGTCCGGTATGCATGTTGAATCGAGCGAAGCAGGATGCCGATGGTGCCATGTACAGGAATCATCAAGATTCGCGCTGCCAACCGAGCTGCCGTATCGTCAGTTAACAAGAGGTCAGCACTGTGGAGCCGCGCGATCTGAAGTGCACGCAGCTCGCCTCGATGCAACGCGAGGAGACGGGCGGCGGCCTGCAGGTCCGTCGGCAGTGGGCCGCTGGCAACAATTCGACGCAATGGGACGTCAATATGCTTGAGCGCGCCGGGTCGGTGTTCTTCGACTTCCCTCCATACGACGGATGGCACTAGAATCTCTGCAAAATGTGTCAAAAGATCGATTGATTCCAACTCATCCAGATGTATGAGGGGTCCAGCATCACAAACGACAACACGAGCTGGCGATTCACGATCCGCCATGGAGTCCCCATGCGACGTCCTCGCGAATGAACGCCTCGGTCAACTCCGGCTCATGGGATTCGAGATAGCGACGCAAGGCCTCCGCCAGTAAGCCGTCGAAGTCCGTAGCCCAACCGGCGTCAACAAACTGACGCGCTTTGGACACGAGATCGTCGGGTAGTGTTACTTTAACCGCGGCAGCCATCGGACTGCTCCTGCCGTAAGGTTCCCTGCAGCTATTATACCACGTTTATCGATCTGCAAACTACGACTTCAAAAGCTTCCGCAGCACGGTTTGCAGAATGCCGCCGTTGCGGTAGTAGTCGAGCTCGACCGGCGTATCGATCCGCACGGTGGCCGCGAACTCCTTGCGGGCGCCCTGCGGATCGGTCGCCACCACTTTGAGCTTCTGGCGCGGGCGGAGGTTGTCGCCCAGCTCTGGGAAGTCGAACACCTCCTCGCCCGAGAGGCCCAGCGATTGCCAAGTCGCGCCCGGCTCAAATTCCAGCGGCAGGATGCCCATCATCACCAGGTTGCTGCGATGGATTCGTTCGAAGCTGGCCGCGATGGCGACGCGGACGCCCTGCAAGTACGGCCCCTTGGCGGCCCAGTCGCGGCTGGAGCCGCTGCCGTATTCCGCTCCGGCAAGAACGACCAGTGGCACGCCTTCAGACTTGTACTGCATTGCCGCGTCGTAGATTGACATCTGCGCGCCGTCCGGCAAGTGCCGCGTGACGCCCCCCTCGGTGCCGGGGGCGAGCATGTTGCGGATGCGGATGTTGGCGAACGTGCCGCGGGTCATCACGCGGTCGTTCCCGCGCCGCGCGCCGTAGCTGTTGAAATCGCGCGGCTCGACGTGGAGTGAGATCAGATACTTTCCGGCCGGGCTATCCTTCGCGATCGAGCCGGCCGGCGAGATGTGGTCGGTGGTCACCGAATCGCCGAACGCCGCCAGGCAGCGTGCGCCGCGGATCGGCTGGATCGGCCCCGGCGTGGGCGGCAGGTCGAACAGGAACGGCGGCTCCTGGATGTACGTGCTCGCCGCGTCCCATTCGTACAATTCGCCCGTGCTCGTCTTGATCGCATTCCACTTGGGATTCTTTTCCCACACGCCGTCGTATTGCCGGGCGAACATGTCGGGCAGCACGCACTTTTCGATCACGGCCTGCACTTCGGCATGAGTCGGCCAGATGTCTTTCAAGTACACGCGTTCGCCGTCCGGATCGGTGCCGAGGGGCTCGTTGGCCAAATCGATGTCGGTCGTACCGGCCAGCGCGTAGGCCACGACGAGCGGCGGGCTGGCCAGGTAATTCGCTTTCACGTCCGGGTTGATGCGGCCCTCGAAATTTCGATTACCGGAGAGCACGCCCGCGACGACCAGGTCGTTCTTCTTGACGGCCTGCGAGATCGGCTCAGGCAGTGGCCCGCTATTGCCGATGCAGGTCGTGCAGCCATAGCCGACCGTGTAGAAGCCGACCCGTTCGAGGTCCTTGTCGAGGCCGGCTTTTTGAAGATAGTCGGTCACGACGCGCGAGCCCGGCGCGAGGCTCGTCTTCACGTGCGGCGGCACGGTGAGGCCGAGTTTGACGGCTTTCCGCGCCAAGAGCCCGGCGGCGACCATCACGCTGGGATTGCTCGTGTTCGTGCAACTGGTGATCGCCGCGATAACGACGTCGCCGTGTTTGAGTGGAAATCGCTTGCCATCCCAGTCAATCGGCACACCGCTGAAGCCGGGATCGGGCAGTGTGGCGGCGGGAGTCGGATGAGCGGCCGCCCGCGGCTCAATCTGATGGCCGCCTTCGCCTTCCCAGCGGCCTTCGGGCGAGCCGTTGGGGCATTGCTTGTTGTAAACTTCAACTAATGCGGCGCGCCATGCCGGTTTCATTTTCGTGAGCGCCACGCGGTCCTGCGGCCGTTTCGGCCCGGCAAGGCTCGGTACGACCGTCGACAGGTCGAGCCGCACGACCTGGGTAAACGTCGGCGCGGCCGCCGAATCGGTGCGAAACAGGCCCTGCTCCTTCGTGTACCGTTCGACCAGCTCGATTTCTTGTTTGGTTCGGCCGGTTTGGCGGAGATAGCGGAGCGTTTGCTCGTCCACCGGAAAGAAGCCCATCGTCGCGCCGTACTCGGGCGACATGTTGCCGATCGTCGCCCGATCGGCGACGGGCATCGTCGACACGCCGGGCCCGAAGAACTCGACGAATTTGCCCACGACCTTTTCGCGGCGAAGAATTTCGGTCACAGTCAGCACGAGGTCGGTCGCCGTCGCGCCGGGCGAAAGCTGCCCCGTCAATTCCATGCCGACGACTTCGGGCAGCAGCATGTAAATCGGCTGGCCGAGCATGACGCCCTCGGCCTCGATGCCGCCCACGCCCCAGCCCACCACGCCCAGGCCGTCGATCATCGTGGTGTGACTGTCGGTGCCGACGAGCGAATCGGGAAACGCGACCGGGCCGACGCGGTCCTTGCCAACGAACACCACTTTGGCCAGGTATTCGAGGTTCACCTGGTGCACGATGCCGGTGCCCGGCGGCACGACGCGAAAGTTGTTGAACGCCTTTTGGCCCCAGCGGAGGAATTCGTACCGCTCGCGGTTGCGGGAGAACTCCATGTCGATGTTGAGGTCCAGCGCATCGGCCCGGTTGAAATAGTCGACTTGCACCGAGTGGTCGATCACCAGGTCGACCGGCACCAGCGGATTGATCTTCTTTGGATCGCCGCCGAGCCGCCGCATGGCGGAGCGCATCGCGGCCAGGTCGACAACGCAGGGCACGCCGGTGAAATCTTGCAGCACCACGCGGGCCGGTTTGAACGGAATTTCGACCTGTGCCGGTGCCGCCGCTTGCCAGCCGGCCAGCGCCTTCACATCGTCCTCGGTCACCTCGTAGCCGTCGCAATTGCGGAGCAGCGATTCCAACAGAACGCGAATCGAATAGGGTAGGGCGGCAATGTTGCCGAGGCCGGCGTCCGCAAGTTTGGAGAGTCGATAAATGCCGGCCTTGCCGCTACCCGTGTCAAACGTGTCGCGGGCGGCAAAGGGATCGGTCTTTAGCTGCGCGGCGCTCATGGCAGGCATCCTTGAGGAAAACTGGCGAAAAAAACCGCGCGGAGCTATTGGGCCACGCGGCGAGCCACGTCATTCTATACGCGGTCGATATCGGCCGAAAACCTCTCCGCGTGAACTCGGCCGATTCGCCGTGTGTCCGGTAAGGAGAGTCGCGTGTGGCAGGCCAAATCCGCCCGCTAAGCGGCCATCGTCAAGCACCACCCGCACCGTTACAATACGCGGTTTCTGGATCACGGACGAGGTACGATCGATGACACAGCGAGTCTACAACTTTTCCTCCGGTCCGGCCGTGCTACCGGAGCCGGTGCTGGCCGAGGTCCAGCGCGATTTGATGGCATTGCCGGGCGTCGGCGCGTCGATTTTGGAGATCAGCCACCGTAGCAAGACGTTTGAGTCGATTATCAGTCAGGCAGAAGTGAATCTGCGTCAGTTATTGGCCGTCCCCGATGACTATGCCGTGCTCATGCTGCAAGGCGGGGCCCGCTTGCAGTTCTCGATGATCCCCATGAATCTCATGGGCGACGCGCGCCGGACATGCGATTACATCGTGACCGGGGCGTGGAGCAAGTACGCGGCACAGGAGGCCCCGAAGTTCGGTGAGACGCGAATCGCCTGGGACGGCAAACCGACCAATTACGATCGCTTGCCTTCGCCGGCCGATTTGCGGCTCGACCCGAAAGCGGCGTACGTTTACTACGCGTCGAACGAAACCATTCAAGGCGTGCAGTTCCAGTCGGAGCCGAATGTCGGCAGCGTGCCGCTGGTGTGCGATTCATCAAGCGACTTCTTGAGCCGCCCCGTCGACATTCGGAAGTACGGTATCTATTACGCTTGTGCGCAAAAGAACGCCGGTCCGGCTGGCCTCAGCGTGGTTGTGATTCGCAAGGATCTGTTGGAGCGGAGCCGCGAGACGTTGCCGGGCTACCTCAACTTTCAGATTCATGCCGAGGCCCGCTCGCTGTGGAACACAGCACCGACGTTTCCGATCTACGTGCTGATGCTGGTCACGAAGTGGCTGATCACCGATATTGGCGGCCTAGTGAAGATGGAGGCGCAAAATCGGGCCAAGGCGAAAATGTTGTACGATGTGCTCGATCAGAGCGAAGGTTTTTACGCCGGCCATGCGCAGCCCAATTGCCGGTCGATGATGAACGTGTCGTTCCGCCTGCCCAGCGACGAGATCTCCGCGAAGTTTCTCAAGGGCGCCGAAGGGCGCGGGATGACCGACTTGCAGGGCCACCGTTCGGTCGGCGGCATCCGAGCGTCGATTTACAACGCCATGCCGGTGGCCGGCGTCGAGACGCTGCGTGATTACATGATTGAGTTTCGGGAAAACAACGCCTGAAGTACTCGGTACTGAGTACCAGGTACTACGTCCTGCGTGGGAGCCTTGCATCCACAAACCGCCATCCAATATCCAGTATCAAGCCCCATGCCCCGCGTCGTTGTTCTAGATACGCTCGCCCAGGAAGGCCTCGACATGCTCACCCGCGCGCCGGGCATTGAGTACGAGGTGCGAACCGGGCTCAAGGGCGACGCGCTACAGTCAGCGCTGGCCGATTTTGACGGCGCGATCTGCCGCAGCGGCGTGAAGATCACCGCCGACGCTCTGGAAGGCAACCGGCGATTGAAGGCGATCGTGCGAGCCGGCGTGGGGACCGACAACATCGACAAAGACGCCGCCACGCGATGGGGCATCGTCGTCATGAACACGCCGGGTGGCAACACGCTCAGCACCGCCGAACACACGATCGCCCTGATGCTGGCCCTCTCGCGGAACATCGCGCCGGCCTACCAAAGTTTGCGTGAGGGGAAATGGGACCGCAACAGGTACATGGGCACGCAGGTGGCCGGCAAGACGCTGGGCATCGTCGGCCTGGGGCGAATTGGGTTGGCAGTCGCCAAGCGAGCAATCGCCTTGGAGATGAACGTGTTGGGCTACGACCCGTTCCTGTCGCGCGACAAGGCCCGCGAGCTGGGTATTGAGGCGGTCGAGACCGTGGACGGTTTGTGGCCGCGGATCGACTATCTCACGGTACACACGCCGCTCAATGATGACACGCGCGGCCTGGTCGGGTCGGCGCAAATCGAAAAGATGAAGCCGGGCGTGCGGCTGATCAACGCGGCCCGCGGCGGGATCTATGACGAAGCGGCACTGGCGGCAGCGCTGAAGTCGGGCCGCATCGGCGGCGTGGCGCTCGACGTGTACGCAACCGAGCCGTGCACCGAGAGCCCGCTATTCGGCCTGCCCGGCGTCGTCTGCACGCCCCACCTTGGTGCGAGCACCGAAGAAGCCCAGACGCAGGTCGCCACCGAGGCGGTCGAGCTGATCGTCGCCTACCTTACGACCGGCGCGATCCGACATGCGGTGAACGTCGCTTCGCTCGACGCGAAAACGCTCGAGTCGCTCCGCGGCTACCTCGACGTGGCGTATCGGTTGGGGATTCTGCTGGCCGGGTTGGAGGCGGGCCGGCTTAAGTCGTGCCGACTGTTGTACCGCGGCGAGATCGCCGACAAGGAAACCAAAGTTCTCACCGCCGTATTCGCCGCCGGATTGCTGCAAAACGCGCTGGAGCAGGAAATCAATTTGGTCAACGCCGAACTGTTGCTCAAGCAGCGCGGCATCAGCGTGGTGTCGGAATCGCGAAGCGAAATGGGTTCGTTCCGCTCGTCGATGACGGCCGAAGTGACCACCGACACGACCCAGCATCGGGCCACCGGCACGATTTTCGGGCAGCACATGCCGCGGCTCGTGTCGCTCGACAATTTCCGGCTGGAGGCGTACCTCGACGGCTACCTGCTCGTGTTCCGCCATCTCGACGTGCCCGGCATTATCGGCGGCGTGGGCACGATCTTTGGTAAGCACGGCGTGAATATCGCGCAAATGGCGGTGGGCCGGGCCGAGCCGGGGGGCGAGGCCGTCGGCATCCTTAATCTCGATGGAGCCCCGTCGGCCGAGGCCCTGGCCGAGGTCCGCCAGCTTCCGGCAATCACGGCGGCCCTGGTCGTCCATCTGCCGCCCGCCGGCCAATTGCCGCGCTGGCTGCAGGGCTGACTTTCCGCCCGCGACCAAGCATAGGCGGCAAAGGTGGAATAATCGTGCAAGTTTCTGTCGGCCACAATCGGTCGTGGCTCGCCAAAGGTTGCGGCTTCCGCAAATCTGGACTCTCGAGTGAGGTACGAGCGCGTTTCGACGCGGGCCGCCCCTTGTGGCGAGCTGGCGGCAGACACGCTTCGAAAACGAAAAAAATCGGCCGATTCACCGCCGCGTGGTGAACAGGGTGCTACTTTTTAGTGAATTACCGCGGCGCCGGCGGATCGCGACCCACCATCGCGAATCGACGCCTCGGTCCCGCCATACAATCCATCCTTCTGAACCTTCGGGTCCCACCACACTGCCATGAGCACAGCAACCCTCGCCACGCCGTTGTTCGATCGCATTCGCGACGCCCTGACCACCAATCCGCATCTGCCGAAGCAGCAGGTCCGCATTGAGACCGCTGACGGCTGCGTGGTCCTCAAAGGCAGCGTCCAGTCGTTCTACCAGAAGCAGATGGCCCAAGAAGCGATCCGCCGCGTCGACGGCGTGGAGCGGATCGACAATCTGCTGGAAGTGAATTGGGCGTGAGTGCAACGCGCTCCGCTTGGGCTCGCGGTCAATCGTTTAGCCGCGACGCGACGGCGTGCTTCGCGAGCCTAAGCGGAGCGCGTCGCACCTGGGTGCGCTAGCTCACCAACCGCCCAAAGCACATCAGGCACATATCGTCGCTCTGGGGAAACCCGGCGACAAAACGACTGACGTCATCCAGTATTCGCTCGCCGAAGTCGACCACGCTGAGAGTGGGTGAGCTGATCTCTTTTTTAAGTCGCTCCAATCCGTAAAGTTCCCGCTGCGGGTTCATAGCTTCGCTGAAACCGTCGGTGAAGATCGTAACCACGTCGCCAGGCTCAAGGACGCAAGAATAGGATTGATATTCGCCTCCTTGGGCGACTCCCAGCGGCAGTCCCGCCTCGGCCTCGCCAATCTCCTCGACCGTGCCGTCGCGCTTGCGCAATAAGGGCGCCATGTGGCCGGCGTTGACGATCGTCAACTCGTGAGTGTGCGGATTGAGCACGGCTGCAATCATCGTTACGAACCGGTCGCTCCAATCGCGGTGGGCGAAGCCCTCGTTGATTTGCTGCACCGCTTTGGCCGGGTCCGACTCGCTGGCGAGCGAGAAGCGGACGTCGGCCGAGAGGCGGGCCATCAGCAGTGCCGCCGGAACGCCTTTGCCGGCCACGTCGCCCACGATCGCAGCCAGTCGCCCGCCGGGCAGCTGCACGTAATCGTAGTAGTCGCCGCCCACCTGCCGGGCCGACTGATAGTGGTCGAAGAAAAAGTAACCGGGCACCACCGGCGGCTGCGACGGTAGCAGGCCCTGCTGGATCTGGTGCGCCAGGTCCAGCTCGCGCTGCATCGCCCGTTGGGCCACGACCTGCTCGTGCATCTTGGCCGAGTCGATGGCCATTGCCGCCTGGCTGGCTACCCCGGCGAGCACCTCAAGGTCTTCATCGGTGAAGCGGGCCTTCTGGTTGAGCGTGTCGATCTGGATCACGCCCAACGGTTGTCCCTCGCTGCCGATCATCGGAGCGCAGATCATCGAGCGGATGGAGAAATCCGCGATGCTCTGCGCCATGCCGAACCGCTCGTCCGAGGCGGCATCGGCCGACAGGATCGCCTTGCGCGTCGTCAGTGCTTCTTCGACGATCGTGCGACTGATGCGCATTTTCTCATCGATGTTCTCGCGCCGGCTCTTGACGGCGACCGGCACCAGCGGCCCGTCGGGCTTGGGGCGCATGACGACGAAGCCACGATCTGCTTGCAGGAAGATTTTGAACAGGCTGTCGAGCAACTTCGGCAAAATATCGTTCAAGGACAACGTTTTGCCGAGGCTATTGGAGATTTCCACCATGGCGGCCAGCTTCACCTCCGGTTTGGCCGACATCCGCCAACTGGCCGAGCCGCCGCTGACGTCGAACGTGGCCATCACGCTGGCCCGGCCGGTCCCTTCCGTCGAATCGTCCACCAATTCGGCCCGACTGGAGTCGGAGAACGGGTCGCCATCGCCCGCGGCCCCGAGGCGATGACCGCTGTGGAAGCGAAACAATTGGTCGCAGATCATCAACTTGTCGCCGTCGCTGAGCGGCTTACGCTCGGTCACTCGCTCGTCGTTCAGATACGTCCCGTTGCGGCTCTGCAGGTCTTCGACGAAAAATCGCCCTTGCTCCTGCAGGACAGCGGCATGGCGGCGGCTGATGGCCGGCACGTCGAGCGGAACCTCGCAGTCGGCGCTGCGGCCGATGACCGCCTGCTCGCCAGTGAGCACGAATCGCGTCCCGGGCGCAGACCCTTTGACAAGCTCCAGGAATGCCATGGCGATGTAACCGCCCCGATCGAGTCCGGTGGCGACTTCGCCCTGGCCCAAACGGCGGGAGCCAGCAGCAAGTCACGACCCCGGCAGCACTACGATCGAATCCGTGCGGAAGGAGATGAACCGTGAAAGAGCATTTTAGGTCGTATCTTGGCGGACCGTCAACTATTCGGAGAGGTCGGTGGATGGAGGTTCGAGGTCGGTTTTTGACGCCGTACGGCGCGGTCCAGCGCGCTGTCGGCCTTGACCGGCGCGGACTTGCCGAATACCGTAAGCGCAGTGTTTTCCCTTGGGGAATGGTGTAACGGCTAGCACTACGGACTCTGACTCCGTCAGTCTAGGTTCGAATCCTAGTTCCCCAGTTTGGCCGCCAGCGGAAGCGTCGCGCCGCTTCGGCGGTCCGTCTCTTCGGCGATATTGCTGGGTACGCATCCGGTGCGGAAATAGCGGCTGGGGCACCGCCGCCAGCCAACCCGGCTCCCTCCCATTTCCATGCAATTTTGCGGCGGCGCGTCTAATGCCGCACGCCGGGGCCGGTTACAATTGGGCGAAGAGCGCGTTGCCTGTGCGCGCTGGCGGTCCACCAATCTTTGGCGTCTATGGCGGAAACTCACATGACGAAGGCCTGCTGTTCCTTGTTCGTTGCCCTGGCAGTGATCCTCCCGGCTGATATCGGCTGCAATCGCCCTGGTTCCACCACCCAATCGACCGCGTCGCCGGCCGGCGGCGACGCGAAAGCGGACAAGGTGCTGACGCTCGCGGTGATCCCGAAAAGCACGGGCGGCGAGTTTTGGGAGACGGTCGAACAAGGCGCTGGAGATGCCGCCAAGGACTTAAGTGTCACGATCAGGTGGGAAGGCGCGCTCACCGAGACCGAGCTGGCCGAGCAGAACAAGATCATCGAAAACATGATGAATCTCGGTGTCGACGGCATGGCGATCGCGCCGCTCAACAACCGGGCCATGCGGAAACCGATTGAAAACGTCGTGGCGGCCGGAATACCGGTTGTAGTTTTTGATTCGGCCGTCGACGGCGATAAGCACACGAGCTACGTGGCGACCGACAATCAGGCGGGCGGGGCGCTGGCGGCCAGGCATCTCGCTGAGAAGCTCGGCAAAGACAAGCAGCGAGTGTTCCTGCTGCGGTACATTCAAGGCACGGCCAGCACCGAGCAACGGGCCGACGGATTCAAGGACGCGGCCAAGGCGGCCGGGCTCGATGTCGTTGGCGAGCCCTATTCGGAAGACGCCACCGTCGCGGGCGCGATCAAGACGTCGTCAAACTCGCTCGAAGGCCTGGTGAAGGACGGCAAGCTGGAAGTCGACGGCATCTTCGCGACCAATTTGTATTCGACGTTGGGGATGCTGGCCGCCCTGGAAGATTTGCGTCAGGGCGGCATTCAAACCGACGTCGTCTTCGTGGGTTTCGATACGAATCCCAAATTGATCGAGGAGCTTCAAAAGGGCAGCGTGAACGCCCTCGTGGCCCAAAACCCGCGTCGCATGGGCTACCTGGCGGTGGAGACACTCGTCAAGCATCTGCGCGGCGAGCCCGTCGAGCCGATGGTCGATACGGGCGTGGAGCTTGTCACACGCGAACGCTTGGAGAAGGAGCCGGCGATTCGCAAACTTGTCGGGCTCGAGTAAAGCGGCGTCGTTTCTGAGCGGACCGATCCACGATTCGATACGTGCCATGGTCGTCGACAATTCTCCGCCAGCCGACGTGCCGCCGCGGCTCGAAATGCAGGGCGTCTCGAAGCGTTTTGGGGCCACGCGGGCTCTCCATCGCGTCAATTTGCAGGTGCGGCCGGGCGAAGTGCTGGCGCTGGTGGGCGAAAACGGCGCCGGCAAAAGCACGCTCATGAAGATTCTCTCCGGCGCCCATCCACCGGACGAGGGCGAAATGCGGCTCGACGGCGCGCCCTATCGCCCGCGCAATCCGCTCGACGCCCGCCGCAGCGGCGTGGCCATGATCTACCAGGAGTTGTCGCTGGCTCCGCATCTGTCGGTAATGGAAAACATCCTGCTGGGGATCGAGCCGACGGCCGGCCCTTTCGTGCGCTGGCCGGAGATGCGTCGCCGTGCGACGGCGGCACTGCGAGAGATCGGCCTCGGCGACGTGCCACCGGAGACGCTCGTCGGCCGGCTGTCCGTCGCCCATCAGCAAATGATCGAAATCGCGCGCTCGGTGGCGCTCGAGAGCCGGGTGCTGGTTTTGGACGAACCCACCAGCAGCTTGACGCGGCGCGACATCGACCGCCTGTTTGCCCTGATAGGCTCGTTGCGAGCCCGCGGAAAGTCGATCATCTACATCTCGCACTTTCTCGAAGAGGTGCAGGAGATCGGCGATCGGTTTGCCGTGCTGCGGGATGGAGAGTCGGTCGGCGAAGGCCGCACCGCGGACACGCCGGTCGACCGGATCATCGCGCTCATGGTGGGCCGCGAAGTGAACGATTTGTACCCGCGCTCGGCGCGGCGCGACGACGGCGAAATTATCCTCGAAGTGCGCAATCTGGCCGGTTCGAGTAAGCCACAATCGGCCAGTCTGCGGCTCCGCCGCGGCCGCGTGCTGGGAATTGCCGGGCTGATGGGCGCCGGCCGCACGGAGCTGATGCGGACAATCTTTGGCCTGCAGCGCGTGGCGGGCGGCGAAATTCGCGTCGCGGCATACTCCGGACCGGCCGGCCCCCAGCGCCGTTGGGGCCAGGGCGTTGGCATGGTGAGCGAAGACCGCAAACAAGAGGGGCTCGCGTTGGGATTGAGTATCGCCGACAATTTGACGATGTCGCGACTAACGGGTCTCGGCCCGGGCCGATTTGTGCTGCCCTCCCGGCAACGGGCGGCGGCGATGCCGTGGATCAGGCGAATGCCGATCAAATGTGCGTCGCCGGCGCAGCGCGTGGCGGCCCTTTCCGGCGGCAATCAGCAGAAGGTGGCCATCGCCCGATTGTTGCACGCCGACGTCGACGTACTGCTCCTGGATGAGCCGACGCGCGGCATCGACGTCGGATCGAAAGCACATATCTACCGCGTGATCGACGAGTTGGCTGCCGGCGATGCGACTGCCGGCCGGCTGCCGAAGGCCGTGCTGATGGTCAGCAGCTATTTGCCGGAGCTGCTCGGCGTGTGCGATGAAATCGCGGTGATGACGCGCGGCCGGCTAGGACCGACGCGGCCTGTCGCCGATTGGAATGAACACGAATTGATGCTGGCTGCCACCGGAAAAGAGGCGCAGGGCGTGGGATGACGACTAGTGCAAACAATCAAGATGCGGCCGCCGCAGCGCGTCCATCCATTTGGCGTTCCAGTTGGGTGAACATGCTCGGTCGGTTTATCGCGCTGATCGCGGTGTTCGCCTTCTTCGCGTTCTTCGTGCCAAACGGCAAGTTCTATACACCCCGAAACATGGAGAACATCGCCCGCCAAAGCGCGGTTTACGCGACGGCTGCCATCGGAATGACGCTCGTCATCGTTGCCGGAGGGATCGATCTGTCTGTCGGCTCGATCATCGCTCTCAGCGTCGTGGTCATGGCATGGGTGCTCGACCGGCCGTATGCGGTCGTCGGCGCAGGTGGGGGAATCCAGTCGGGTAATCTGATCGATCACTGGCCTCGCTTGTTACCTATCGCGGCACTCGGGGCCGGACTCGCAACGGCGATCGTGGCCGGCCTGGTGAACGGCTTTCTGATCGTCGGATTGCGGTTGGTGCCATTCATTGTGACGCTGGGCACGATGGGAATCATTCGAGGGTTGGCCAAGGGAATCGCCCACGAGAAAGATATCTATCCGCCTGAAGACACTTGGCTCGTCGACGTGATGATCCCCACGCTCACAAATCTCGACGCATCGCGAAGCTGGATGCTGTTGCCGCCGGGAATATGGATGCTGATCGTGGCGGCGATTGCCGCCGCGCTGCTCTTGCGCTATACGCGCTTGGGCCGCCACATCTATGCGATCGGGTCGAACGAAAATACGGCCCGGCTGTGCGGCGTGCCCGTGGAAAAGACGAAAATCTACGTCTACATGTTGGCCGGCTTGTTCGGTGGCCTGGCAGGCATCTTGCAGTTCTCGTTCATCAGCGGCATCGGTCAGCCGACCACCGCGATTGCGTATGAATTGTTTGTGATTGCGGCGGTCGTCATCGGCGGCGGCAGCCTATTGGGAGGCGAGGGCTCAATCCTCGGCAGTCTGATCGGGGCGCTCATCATCACCATCCTGTACATGGGCGGTCAGCAGATGGACTGGCCGAAATGGGTCCAGGAAATCGTGATCGGTGTGATCATCATCGCCGCCGTAGCGCTCGATCGGATGCGTCATCAAGCGACCGATTGATGGTGCCCGTATGTCGCCGTTTGCGAAGCGTGACGGGCCGATTTCCGCAATGCCACGCGGCAAATCTGCCCTTCGGGCTGCCGCCGCAAGTGGACGGCAACTTTGTCGTTCCGGGTAACTTTGAGGCTGCCGGAACGTGCAAAATGGCGTAAAGTCGTTGTCGGCTGACGAAGAATTGCGGGTGATATTGGCTCGCCTTCGATGCGTCCGTTGCAGAGAATAGAAGGAAAGGCGGGCACGTGGAGATCAGGGGCCGTGGTCGTGGTGGGCGTCTCGGTGGCCTTGTTTCGCGTCCGTCGCCAGCGAACAGACCTGAGAATTTAGCGCTTTTCGAATGACCACCGATCGGAACCAATTGCGACCCGTCCCTTTGGGACTCCGCCCGAGCTTTGGCTTTGGCGACCGCCTCGGGCTGGCTACCGCCGGCCACGTAGCGGCGATGCACCGTTCGGGCCAGGGTATCGCGCCTATCTTTCCGCAGCAGTCGATCCGCGAGATGACGCGGACCCACCGTACACCCGGCGGCGTGATGGATGATGCGGTCGGCGCCCTGGCGAACGCGGGGTGGAGCGGCGATTTCGGCGCCGACGCCGACCATCTCAAAACGCCCGCCGACGTCGACGCTACGGCCGCTGTCGGCTTTACGTTCTTCACGATCGACCCGTCCGACGCGGTCGACGCAAAGGCCGATAACTATCCGGAGCCCGTGCTCCGCGACCGATTCGCCGACGTCCGCGCCCAGATCGACTGGTTCGATCACTACCTGGGCAAGCGCGTGCTGCTCTCGACCGGCACAACATTTGAGCTGGATGAGCCCGCGGTAATGCGCGCCGCCGTGAAGTATGGTGTGGCGCTGAATCGGGGCATCGAACTGGCCGACCATATCCGGCGGGTCCACGAAGCGGCCGGACGCGATTACGAGATCGAGCTCAGCGTCGACGAGACCGAACAACCGACGACGCTCGCCGAGCACTACATCATTGCCGACCAGTGCCTGAGCCGCGGGATGAAGCTGGTGTCGCTCGCACCGCGGTTCATCGGTACGTTGGAGAAGGGCGTCGATTACATTGGCGACGTGCCCGCGCTGGAACGCTCGCTCAGCGACCATAACGCCATTGCCGAATCATTGGGTCCCTACAAGCTGAGCCTGCACTCGGGGTCGGACAAGTTGTCGATTTACCCGGCGCTGGCCCGCGCAACGAAGGGCCGGTTTCACGTCAAGACGGCCGGCACGTCCTACTTGGAAGCCCTGCGCGTGGTGGCGATTCACAACGCCGGCCTGTTTCGGCGGATTTGCGAATTTGCACGCGGGCGTTACGACACAGACAAGGCGACCTATCACGTGCACGCGACGCTCGATAGCGTGCCGCCGCCGTCAGAGATCAACGACGACCATCAGCTCGAACGGACGTACCTCGAGCGCTGGGAGAATGTGCGCGACGGAGCCGGTTTTACGGCGCCGGGCCGCCAGATTCTGCATTGCACCTTCGGCTCGGTGTTGACCGACGCGGTGCTGGGGCCGGCGGTGCGCGATTGCCTGGCCGCCCACCCCGACACGTACACCGAGGTACTCGCGGTGCATTTCGACAAACATCTCCGTGCCTTACAAGCAGGTTGCTGAATTGCTATGCTGACCCAACCGATGAAAATTCCCGTCGACAAGTATCGACAATTCGGGAATACCGGTCTGCGCGTGCCGCCGATCGTATTTGGCAGTACCGCGCTCGGCAATGCGTTTCAGGCGCTCCCCGAACAAACGAAGATGGCGCTGTGCTGCGAATGGTTTCGCCAGGTGACTCCACCCGTATTCATCGACACGGCGGGCAAATACGGTGCGGGAATGGCCTTGGAGATGATCGGCCGGGCGCTGAATCGGCTCGATATCCCGCCGGAAGACGTCGTCATCAACAACAAGCTGGCGTGGAAGCGTCGCCCGCTGAGCAGCCCGGAGCCGCTGTTCGAGCCGGGCGTGTGGATGAACGTCGATCACGATGCCGAACAGTGCATCAGTTACGACGGCATTCTGTCCTGTTGGGAGGAAGGCTGTCGGTTTTTGGGGGGACGACATCGGCCGCAGCTCGCGTCGGTGCACGATCCCGACGACTATTTGACGGCAGCCAGGTCGGCGGCCGATCGCGACGGTCGATTCCAGGACATTCTCGAGGCTTACCGCGCGCTGGGCGAGTTGAAGGAGGCCGGCCTGGTGCAAGGCATCGGCATCGCCGCCAAGGACTGGCGCTCGATCAAGGAAATCGACCGGCACGTGAAGCTCGATTGGGTGATGATGGCCAACAGCTTCACCGTTATGAACCACCCGCCCGAACTGATCGCGCTGATCGCCAGCCTCAAGGAACGCGGAATTGGAATCATCAATTCGGCCGTGTTCCATGCGGGCTTCCTGGTCGGCGGCCGGTATTTCGATTACCGCGTCGTCAGTCCGGATAACCCGGCCGACAAGCGGCTGTACACGTGGCGGAAGTCGTTCGTCGCGTTGTGCGAAGCGCACGGCGTGGCGCCGGCGGAGGCGTGCGTCGAGTTTGGCCGCTCGGCGCCGGGCATTGTCGCCGTAGCGCTCAACACATCGCACCCCGATCGTGTGGCCGACAACGTGGAAATGGTGCTCAAGTCGTTGCCCAATGGATTTTGGGCGTCGATGAAGGAAGAGGGGCTGGTGGCGGAAGACTATCCCTATCTAGGGTAGCCGTCCCAGGAGAACTGCAAAGTCGGGGTCTGGTCCATTTTTCGGCCAACCAACTACACGCTTACCGTGCAATCGTTGGCCGAAAACATGGACCTGACCCCTTCGCCTTTGACTTTGCAGTTCTCCTGGTAGCCGTCCGCGGCTCCTTGCCGGATATTGGACATTATGTTCCAATCCGGCATTCTCAGTCCGCAGATCCGCTCTCTCTGAGCGGCCGCCAGCGGTGATTCCTGCCAACTCAAGCGTGCGCCGAGGGCTCCTTTCAACATCCCTCCGAACAGGACGAACGTGACTTATGGCCGCCAAAAATGCCCCGCTCACCAATGGAAAGGAAGTTTACCTGGTCGCCAGCGGCGATCTGCGACTCTCGGCCAACCAGAAGTGCTGGCCGGCGCAGCAGGAAATGGAACAGACGCTCGGCCGCGCGATTGGCGAGGCCGGCTACAAGGTCGTCCGAGCTCATCACGAACGGCCCGGCGCCGGTCACGGCTTCATCGCCAGCCAGCGCGAGGGGATGAGCGTCTTCCGCGAAATCCCGCCCGCCGCGCCGCTCATGGTCGCCGAGGCCGTGTGGCAGTATTCGCACCACGTATTGGCCGGACTCACCACGCATCGCGGTCCAATCCTCACCGTCGCCAATTGGTCGGGCCAGTGGCCGGGACTCGTCGGCATGTTGAATCTCAACGGCTCGCTCACCAAGGCAGGCGTCGAATATTCCACCCTCTGGAGCGAGCATTTCGACGACGACTACTTCCGCTTGCGTCTTCGCGAATGGCTCACCACCGGCCGCACCTCGCACGACAAGTCACACGTCGTCCCCTACGAGAAATGCAAGCTCGCCCCCCAATCCATCGAGTTGGGCCAGCAGTTGGCCGCGACACTGCAGCGCGAGAAAGCGATCATGGGCGTCTTCGACGAAGGCTGCATGGGCATGTTCAACGCTATCATTCCCGATCACTTGCTCCATCCCACCGGCGTGTTCAAGGAGCGGCTCAGCCAGTCGGCCCTGTACTACGAGACGACGCAAGTCAGCGATGATGAGGCCCACGCCGTGCGCAAATGGCTCGAAGGCCGCGGCATGAAATTCCACACGGGACCCAAGCACGAGACCGACCTCACGGACGCCCAAATCCTTCAGCAGTGCAAGATGTACATCGCCGCCGTGCGGATAGCCGACGACTTCGGTTGCGACCTGATCGGGATTCAGTACCAGCAGGGCCTGAAGGATTTGCTGCCGGCAAGCGACCTGGTCGAGGGCACGCTCAATAACGCCGATCGCCCGCCGGTTCGCAGCCGCGATGGCAAGCGAGTGCTTTACGACGGACTACCGCTGGTACACTTCAACGAGGTGGACGAGTGCGCCGGCCTCGACGCCTTGATCACCAACCGCGTGCAGCGAGCGACCAATCAGCCGGTCGAAAACACGCTGCACGACGTCCGCTGGGCCGACGCCGACCGCTCGGGCACGACAAAGGATTACGTGTGGGTCTTCGAGATCAGCGGCTCGGCCCCGCCCGCCCACTTCGAGAACTGCTGGGCCGGCGCGGAGGGCTTCCGCCAGCCGGCCATGTATTTCCCCAACGGCGGCAGCACACTCCGCGGCATCTCGAAGCCGGGCGAAATCGTGTGGTCGCGAATCTACGTCGAGGACAACGCCCTGGCGATGGACATCGGCCGCGGCGCGGCCATCTCACTCCCTCGCGAAGAAACCGAGCGACGCTGGAAATCGACAACGCCCGAATGGCCCATCATGCACGCCGTGCTCTACGGCGTATCGCGCGACCAGATGATGGCCCAACACAAGTCGAACCACGTCCAAGTCGTCTACTCGAACGACGCCGCAGCCGCCGACCGCACCCTCGAAGTAAAAGCCGCCACGGCCCACGCCCTCGGCCTACGCGTCAACTGCTGCGGCCAAAAAAAGGGGTCAGAACTATTTATTTGATTCGCGGCAGTCAGTCCGATGCAGTATTTCACTGCCGAGCCCAACTGCTGTAAAAGAAACCATTCCTCGCGAGGAAAATAGTTCTGGGAAGAAAAAACGGGTCAGAACTATTTAATTGACCTGCCGACTCGAATCGATTATTCTGTCGCCCATGCCCCGCCCCTTGCGACCGATTGACGACGGACTCATCTACCACGTTATCAATCGTGGAAACAACCGTCAAAGTGTGTTCCGCAAGCAGGCCGACTTCGCCGCCTTCCTCGCCGCGCTGGCCGAACTCATGGAGCGCAAACCCTTCGAACTCTACGGTTACTGCCTGCTCAGCAATCATTTCCACTTGCTGCTGCGGCCCACCGGCGCGACCATCAGCCGGATCATGCAGAGCCTGTTGGTGTCGCACACGCAGCGCTACCATCGGCACTACAAATCGGGCGGGCACGTGTGGCAGGGGCGATTCAAGAGCCCGGTGATTCAAAACGACGAGCACCTGCTCACGGTGCTCCGCTATATCGAGGCCAATCCGCTGCGGGCAGGGATCGTGAAGCGGGCCGAAAATTATCCGTGGAGCAGCTACCGCGTGCACGGCCTGGGTGAAGCCGATGAGTTGCTGGATTCGCTCGTCACTTATGACCAGTTGTCGCCCCTGGCAAAAGTGCGACAGCGGAAATGGGCGGAAAAAGTACACACGCCGCTCGACGAAGCCCGCCTCGCCGCCATCCGCCGCTCCAGCGCGACCGGCCTGCCGTACGGCGAAGCCGAGTGGGTCAAGCGGTTGGCCAATCGGCTAGACTTGGATCTCGCCATTCGCCCACACGGCCGTCCGAGAAAGGTGATGGCGTCGCCATTTCCCGAGCCGCGGAATAAATAGTTCTGACCCCTTTGTTGCGGGCTTTTTTGCCGGTGGCCAAAAATAGTTGCTGCAGCCTCGCACCGCTTGTGATACGGTCGATGTCGCGCGACATTGCGCGCCGACTCGTTTCGATTCGTAGCTGGATTCGCAAGAATTCAGCCGCTTGCTTAAGTCTTTACGCACTAGCCACCGAATCCTGAACTCTTGCGAGTTCAGCTACGCCATTGCCCGTAGCTGGATTCGCAAGAATTCAGCTCGGGACCTGAAGTCTTGCGACTTCAGCTACATTGCCAGCAACCTGCCCATCTGGCGCCCGCGCTCATACCGCGCGCCCACCGCCATGTTCCATCACACACGAACCATCGCTCGACGCACTCGACCCCGCTCGCCCAGTTTGAACGAACTGGTCAGCGCGACACCCCCATGCGCACGTGACCCCTTCCAAAGTTTAAGGACTTACGTCGACGCGCTCGTGACCCCTTCACAAAAACAAGGCATTTGTTCACGACTACGTTCCACCCTCCTGTCATCATCGAAAAACTACAGCACTTTATTATCGCCCGATTGTCAAACTACGTTTCCCCGTCACTTACCCCCAGTCGAGCTATGGGGGGCCGACCGACCCTTGGCGCTTGGCTCGCCACTCGCCACTCGCCACTCACCACTCGCCGCTTCCCCCCGCCCGGCCAAAAAAAGTTACTGAACTCAGTTCAAACCTCTGTTAGGCTCTCTCGTGAGGCTGCAAAGTAGACACGACATGAAAATCGACGCCCACCACCACTTCTGGAAATACGACCCGGCCGAATTCGGCTGGATCAACGACTCGATGCGCGTGATCCGCCGCGACTTTCTGCCGGTCGATTTGCAGGCGGAAGTCACTCGCGTGGGAATCGACGGCGCCGTTTCGGTGCAGGCGCGGCAGACGCTTGAAGAAACGCGCTGGCTGTTAGATCTCGCCGATCAGAACAAGTTCATCAAGGGCGTCGTCGGCTGGGTGCCGCTGGCCGTTCCGAACGTGAAAGAACATCTCGATGAACTGTCGCCGCAACCGCTGCTTAAAGCCATCCGCCACGTGGTGCAGGACGAACCCGACGACAATTTCATCCTGCGCGACGACTTCAACGCCGGCGTCGGCGCGCTGGCCGAGTACAACCTCGTCTACGACATCCTGATCTACGAACGGCATCTGCCGCAGGCGATCGAGTTCGTCGACCGCCATCCGCGGCAGGTGTTTGTGCTCGACCACCTGGCCAAGCCGCGGGTGAAGGAGCGCGCCGTCGAGCCGTGGCGAACGAACATCCGGCGGATTGCAGAGCGTGAGAATGTTTTTTGCAAAGTTTCCGGATTGGTGACCGAAGCCGACTGGAGCGATTGGACCACCGAACAGCTTTCGGTTTATCTCGAAACGGTGCTCGAAGCGTTCGGCCCGCGGCGGGTGATGTTCGGCAGCGACTGGCCCGTGTGCCTGCTGGCCAGCTCTTACGCCAGATGGTATGAATTAGTGAAGGGCTTTTGCGCGAAGCTCTCCACCGCCGAACAGGCCCGCATCTTCGGCGAAACGGCCGTCGAGGCGTATCGATTATAGCAATCAACAGGGTGGCTGGGGTCGTGGCTG
>JBIOWO010000380.1:0-26846 GCA_044868555.1 Lacipirellulaceae bacterium
GCACTGGAATCAGGTCGGAAAAAACCCGTCGAGGCGGTATATGCCTCTGTAGCATTATAGGCGCCGGATGACGCATGTGCAGCATTACATATTTGCCTTTTTCTTGGACTTGCAGAGAATATTGGCGCAGTAATTGCTGTGTATACAGCAATGGTTAAGTCGACTGAACCGCATTCCTTGTCATTGGGAGATACGACATGGCGACACAAACCGAATCGGTCACCAACGTGTTTGAGCAAGTGTTCGACCATCTGCGGAAAACCGCCGAGGCGAACATCGAAATGCAGCAGGAGCTGTTCCGCCAATGGGGCGCGAACTGGCCCGGGTTCCCGCAGCCGCAATCGGCCTGGGTCGAGCGGGCCCAAAAGTTCCAGAAGGAATGGGCCAAGACGGTCAAGGAGCTTCTGGCCAAGCATCGCGAGACGCTGGACGAGCAGTATCGCCTGGCGATCGACTCGCTGGACGAGGCGTTTCGCGCGCTGCAATCGTCGGACCCGCAAGAGTATGCCAAGCGGTGCGAGACGTTGTGCCGAAAAAGCCTCGAGGCCGTGCGCGAAGCAGGCGAGGCGCAGGTAAAGGAAACCCAGGATGCGCTCAACAAATGGGTTGCCTTGGCGACGAAGGCAGCCGGTTGATTTCGCCAACCGGCTGAATGGTTGTTCGCACCGGCACCCACACATTCCCGATTGGAGGATGGATCGATGAACGAGGCCTTTATCGTAGCCGGCGTGCGTACGCCGATCGGATCGCTCGGTGGCGTGTTGTCGACGGTTCCTGCAACGGAATTGGGAGCGACGTGCATCAAGGCGGCGCTTGAGCGGGCCGGCGTGCCCGGCGACGAGGTGGACGAAGTCATCATGGGGAATGTAGTGGGTGCCGGGCTGGGCCAGAACCCGGCCCGACAGGCGGCCATCAAATCCGGACTGCCGGTATCCGTCGGTGCCACCACGATCAACAAGGTGTGCGGTTCGGGACTCAAATCGGTAATGCTGGCGACGCAAACGATCCGGCTCGGATATGCGCGTGCGGTCGTCGCCGGCGGCATGGAAAACATGAGCCTCGCGCCTTATCTGCTCCCGCAGGCGCGGCAGGGATACCGCATGGGCAACGGCGTGTTGGTCGATGCGATGATCCACGACGGCCTGTGGGACATTTACGGCGACAAGCACATGGGAACCTACGGCGACCAGTGCGCCGTGAAATACGGCTTCTCCAAGCAGGCTCAGGACGATTTTGCCGTCCGCAGTTACACGCGAGCTCGCAAGGCAACGGCCGAGGGAGTGTTCGACGGCGAGATCGTGCCCGTGGAAATCAAGAGCAAGAAAGGCGTCACCGTTGTCAGCGAAGATGAGGAACCGAGCCGGTTCAACGAGGATAAGCTGCGTGCTCTGCGACCGGCCTTCGGCAGCGACGGAACCGTGACTGCCGGAAACGCTTCCAGCATCAACGACGGTGCGGCCGCTCTCGTGGTCGTCTCCGACGCCCGCTGTGCGAGCCTGCGGCTCAAGCCGCTCGCGCGGATCGTCGGGGCGGCCACATTTAGTCGCGAGCCGGAGTGGTTCACCATTGCCCCGATCGGCGCACTGAAGCGGCTCATGGACAAGGTGAACTGGTCGGTACGTGACGTCGACCTGTTTGAGATCAACGAGGCATTTTCGGCGGTGACGATGGCGGCCGAGAGAGAGCTCGGGCTGCCGGCCGAGAAGGTGAACATCTACGGCGGCGCCGTCGCGCTGGGCCATCCGATTGGCTGCAGCGGGGCGCGGATCCTCGTCACGCTGCTCAACGGTCTTACGCAGACCGGCGGCAAGCGCGGCATCGCGAGCTTGTGCATCGGCGGCGGCGAGGCGGTGGCTTTGGCCGTGGAAATGTGCGGCAAATGACTTTCCGTGGAGGACAGAAACGTGTCGAACGATCGGAGCACAACGAACCATTTTGATTCCGTGATGCAGCCGTTTGCAGACCTTTGGACGAGCTGCCTGAAGCAGGCGGACGATACGACGCGCGAGTACCTCGAAGGCCTCGACGGGAGCGCTGAATTCAAGAATTGGCAACGCCGGTGGTTCAGCGCCATGAGCAAGAGCATGGATTCGTATATGCGGAGTCCAGAGTTTTTGAAGGCCATGAAGCGCAACACCGAGTTTGCCATTAAGGCCAAGCGACAGTCGCAGGACATTACCGCCGAGCTGGCTCGCAATGCGAACATGCCCACAGCGACGGACATCAGTGGATTGTTCGAGCGGCTGCACAGTGTGGAAGAAGTGATTCTGGCCCGCCTAGGACGTATCGAAGAGCGGCTGCAAGCGATTGAGCAACAAGCACAGGGTGGCACGTCCAGAGCTCCCAGCGACGGGCGTGTTGAGGAGAGTTCGAATTGACCACGCCCTTCGCCCAAGGCTCCGGGGCGTGCCACCCGAAATTTACGGTTACGCATAACGTCATGCCCGACCTGGTTCGGAGAAGGAATTTATTATGGCCACCGACGTCGTCACAGTCGCGGAACAGCGGTTTGCTCTGCCCGAATTCAGCCTGGAAGGAAAGACAGCACTCGTAACAGGCGGATCGCGGGGAATCGGCAAGGCAGTGGCCCTTGCGCTCGCGGCTCGCGGAGCTGACGTGGGCGTGACTTGCCTCACGGGCTGCAAATTTGCAGAGGACGTGCGGGGCCAGTTGCGGGATTTTGGCCGACGTGCCGAATACTTTGCTCACGACCTTGGGGATCCGAACGAGGTTGCCAAGTTGGCGGCGGAGGTTGCCGACACGCTCGGCAACATCGACATCCTGGTGAACAACGCCGGCATCACGCGCGATCGGTCGTTCAAAAAGATGACGCAGGAAATGTGGGACACCGTGCTGGCGGTCGATCTCACCGGCGTGTTCGTCGTCACGAAGCAGTTCATCGACGGCATGGCGGACCGCGGCTGGGGCCGCGTGATTAACATCAGCAGCATCGTGGGCGAGGTCGGCAACTTCGGCCAGGCGAATTACGCGGCCGCCAAGGCGGGCGTCATCGGCCTGACCAAGACCCTGGCCCGCGAATATGCTCGCAAGGGCGTGACGGTGAACGCCATTGCGCCCGGCTTCATTCGCACGCGAATGCTGCAGGATGTGCCGGAGAAAGCGCTGGAAGCGGTGACGAACATGACGCCAGTCGGCCGGCTGGGCGAACCGGTGGAAGTGGCCGCGGGTGTGGCGTTCCTGGCGACGCCCGCGGCCAGCTACATCACCGGGCATGTGCTGGACATCAATGGAGGCATGTCGATGGGAGGTTAGTTTTCCGGTTGACGATCGGTAGGGTGCCGTGCCGCCCGGCAGTGTGGGAGCCGGTTCTGGGAAATGCGGCACGGCACCCACTGATATACAGGCAACTACGGCAAAGGTGATGTCATGAACAGTACGATGGTTGGCGCCATGCTGGAGTGGCAGCGCGCGGCTCAAGCCGAGTCGATGCGATCTTGGCGGCGGTGGCTGAATGCCGCGAAGATTCCGCAAATCGCATCGGAGGCTGAAATCGCCACGACTCCGCACGACGTCGTCTATGAAGAGGATTCGCTCAAGCTGCTGCGGTATCGCAACGAGCATTCCATCGACCTGGCCGAACCGGTGCTGGTTTGCTTCGCGCTCGTGAATCGGCCGTACATTCTCGATTTGCAGCCGAACCGGAGCGTCGTCCGCCAACTGCTGAAGCGGGGGTTCGACGTTTATCTGATCGACTGGGGCATTCCCACGGCGGCCGATCGCACGCTGCGTCTGCAGGACTACGTGTGCGACTTCATGAAGAACGTGGCCGAGTTTGTTCGCACGCATGCCAATTCGCCCAAGCTGAACCTGCTGGGCTATTGCATGGGCGGGACGATGTCGGCGATGTACACGGCCCTGTATCCGGAGCAGATTAAGAATCTGATCCTGATGGCGGCGCCGATCGACTTCAGCGGCGAGGACGGCCTCTTGAACGTATGGACTCGCGAAGAGTACTTCGACGTGGACGGATTCATCGGCGCCTTCGGCAACTGCCCTGGCTCGTTTCTGCAAACCAGTTTTCAGCTCATGAAGCCGGTACAGAACTATGTGGAGAAGTACCTGGCCTTCGCGGAGAAGATGGACGACGACTCGTTCCTGGAAAACTACTTCGCCATGGAGCGCTGGGCGAACGACAATATTCCCGTGGCCGGCGAAACATTTCGCGAATTCGTGAAACATTTGTACCAGCAGAATCGACTCGTGATGGGCGAGATGACGCTGCGCGACATGCCGGTAAAGCTGCAGAACATCACCTGTCCATTGTTGACGCTCACGGCGGATCAAGACCACCTGGTGCCGCCCGAATCGACGCTGGCGATCAAGCACTATGTTTCTTCGCAGTTTGTCCATAATTTGTCGGTCGGTGCCGGGCACATCGGTCTGGCGGTGAGCACCAAGGCGCACAGCCAATTGTGGCCCGAGGCGGCGATGTGGATTGCGGATCATTCGACGAACCGGAAATGAGAGAAAAAACTATCAAAATGGAGCAGCGGCCATGAATACCTGTCCGGACGTGAATCCTGATGCTCGGACGGCGACGATTCTGCGTGGCAATGTGTGGGCGATGAATTTCCTCCTGTTCGCTCTACTGATTGATATCATGTATCGGAGTATTGTGTTTCGTGAAGCTGCCTGGGATCTGTTCGCACTAATCGGCATAAGCGGGGTCATCAGCATCGCATATGCCGCTCAACACAATGTGCTGATCGTGACTCGCAAGAGCCTAGCGGTATTGCTGCTGACGGGCGTTGTAGCCGCAGTCGTCGCTGCTCTCCTTGCCATGACGCGAGCCATGTGAGCGCTGCTTCTGTGGTTACATAATGGGATTCGCCATGAATGCTCCTTCGATTTGGTCGCGGATTTTGCTTGCGGTCGGACTGGCCGCGATGCTAGTCGGGTTGATCGACCCGCTCGAGGGGTCGTTTGTCATTCTGGCTGGGACAGCGGTCGCATCGGCTGGTGGAATGATTGGCGGAAGCCGCTATCGACTGCTGATTTACTCGTCTTTCGTCTTGGTTGCGTTGGGTGTCGTGGTGATGGTTGTTTTGAGCGTCTTAGGTGGAATCGGCGGGAACGCGGGGCGATCGATGTGGTGGGGACTACTCATTGTCCCGTATCCAATTGGCTGGATGGCGGGAGTCGTCGGCGCCGCGGCCGCTCTGTTCGCAGACAAGACCGCTCCGAATGCATCGGGAAGTCGCTGATAGCCACTTCGACACGCTCAGTGCAGGCAGCTTCGGCACGCTCAGTACAGGCGACGGCATTGTTTTCGATTTTCAAAGAACGATTGCACTTTCGTGCAGCATCGACGTTAGCAGAAGCGCGCGGCAACTTCAGCAACTATTTTTGGCCGTTGGAGCCGAAAGCCGAGAGCGGAGCGCAGAGAGAACAGGTTGGGAGTTATGACGGTGCGGGGATTTCTCAATCGGCGTGACGGAGCTGTCGAAAGTGGCTTTGATTTTCGTAGATGACAGCGGGGTGGAACGTAGGCGTGAAAAAGTCGCTTGTTTTTGCGAAGGGGTCATGGGCGCGTTGACGTAAGTCCTTAAAGTTTCGAAGGGGACAGGTGCGCATGGGGTGTCGCCGTGACCAGTTCGTTCAAACTGGGGAATCGGCGTTGGCTGGAGTTAGGAGTCAGGTGTCGGGTGTCGGGTGTCGGGTGTCAAAGGTGGAGGGGGCAGGGTTCGGGGTTCAGGGTTCGGATTGGGCAGCTAGGCGCGCGGCGGGAGCGCGAGCGTCGGATCGACGCGCAATGGTCCGCAACATAGACCGTATCACACACGGCGCACAACTTCAGCAACTATTTTTGGCCGGCCTGCTGGAGAGTTGTGCGCGTCTTTGGTTGCGCAGCGCGCAAGACGAGGGCGATAAATTGCGCTGCTGGACAAGTGAGCATTGTGGCCGTTTGAAAAGAGAATAGACGTCTATCGTCGCGGGCCGAATTTCGAGATTCGTCATGACTTGATTTCAGATTCCGCGCCCTCGGAATCGCTGGGCCGCTGAACGGGACCGGGCACAACAAGCGAAACGACAGCACATAGGAACCCACACAAGATGCCAACTTCACTTACCGCTGATGTTTTGAACCACAACGGAATGTTGCGATCGGTATGCGGATCGGGCAAGCGCAAGACGAAGAACAGATAGATCCAGCCGAAGACAGCATAAGTGATCCAAAACCGTTTCCAAATCGGGGGCGAACTAAAGGGTGCCACGGTCGCGAGGGCGAGGAAGGCAAGGTACACGCCATACAACACGTGTCGTTCCGGAGGTTTCGGTGTAGCCCAATGTCGTGAGAACAGGACCAGTGCGATGGCACAGGCCGCGGTCAGACTCAGCATTCGTGCAATCGACCATCGCATCAATTGTCTCACTGTTGGACTTGGTTACGGATAGGATATCAGAAAGCAACGTCTCGTAGCAAACCTCGGAGGTTGGAGATCGGATATCCGACGTTCGGCGCGCCGTCGGTGCGCCGGATGGGTACCTTGTCGGCGCTTTGCCCAAGAATCAATTGTGGTGGGCGTCGGCGACGCCTCCCACCGAACTTTCTGAGCAAAGCCCCTGCGGCCCGGCTCGCTGAATCGGGGTCGGGGCATCGACAGGCTCGGCTCGACGGAGCTCGCCACAGGCAGTCGAGCGGACGGCCCGGCTCGCTGTTCGATATTTGTGTGTGCCAAAAGGGGGCGCTGTTGCGCTGGGCGGCACACTTCTTGTGTGCGAGCGGCATTCTGGTTGGCGCGCCAGGCGGCAAAACCGCTTGTTTTGATGCACACGGCGCGGTGAGCGCGGTTTTTGGGGCGTGGCACTGCGATTGCATCTTCGAGGCGCGTTGATCGTATTTTCGCGGCAAGATGCCGCGGCTATATGGGAGCTTTTCGCGTGGCCGACCGAGCGTTTATCACGGTGGATGGGAACGAGGCCGCCGCCTCGGTAGCCCATCTCTCGAGTGAAGTGATCGCGATCTATCCGATCACTCCCGCCTCGCCGATGGGCGAGTTGGCGGATCATTGGACGTCGAAGGGCCGCCCCAATATTTTTGGGAGCGTGCCCGAGGTCGTCGAGATGCAGAGCGAAGCGGGTGCGGCGGGGGCCGTGCATGGTGCGCTGCAGGCGGGCGCGCTGACCACGACGTTCACTGCCTCGCAAGGCCTGCTGCTGATGATCCCCGAGATGTTCAAGATCGCCGGCCAGTTGATGCCGACGGTCTTTCACATTGCGGCCCGCTCGGTGGCCACGCACGCTTTGTCGATTTTTGGCGACCATAGCGACGTGATGGTGTGCCGCGGCACGGGGTGGGCGATGCTGGTGTCGAACTCGGTCGAGGAAGTGCAGGACTTCGCGCTGATTGCTCACGCGGCCACGCTGCGATCGCGCGTTCCGTTCCTGCACTTCTTCGACGGGTTCCGCACCTCGCACGAAGTGAACAAGATTGAGCAGCTTACAGCGGATGATGTGCGGTGGATGATCGACGAGGCGACGGTGCAGGAGCATCGCCGGCGGGCGCTGAATCCGGATCGGCCGGTGCTCCGCGGCTCGGCGCAGAATCCGGACGTGTATTTCCAGGCCCGCGAGGCGGTGAATCCATACTACGACGCCGTGCCGGGCATCGTGCAGGAGATGATGGACCGATTTGCGGCGCGCGTCGGCCGACAGTATCACCTGTTTGATTACGTCGGCGCCCCCGATGCGCGTGTCGTGATTGTGATGATGGGATCGGGCATCGGCGCGGCCGAGGAGCTTGTCGAGCGGTGGACGGCGGAAGGCAAACAGGTCGGCCTGTTGAAAGTGCGGCTGTATCGACCGTTCGACGGCCCGGCATTTGTGGAATCGCTGCCGAAGTCGGTGGAGCGAATCGCCGTGCTGGATCGCACGAAGGAACCGGGAGCGGGCGGCGAACCGCTGTATTTGGATGTGATTGCTGCGCTCGCGGAGTATTGGCCGGCCAGTAAAGGTGCGATAGATGAACGCTCGCCTGAATCGGGGTCGGGGACGACCCGGCTCGCTGGCGAGAGGGGAGATTTGCCCGGGGTATATGGCGGCCGCTTCGGCCTGGCTTCGAAGGAGTTCACACCGACGATGACGGCAGCTGTGTTCGAGCATCTCGAGGAGCTGCGGCCGAAGCGGCATTTTACCATCGGAATCTACGATGACGTGACGCACATGAGCTTGCCGTGGGATACATGCCTGACGATCGAGCCACCGGACGTGACGCGGGCCGTATTCTACGGACTGGGCAGCGACGGCACGGTGGGAGCGAGCAAGAACTCGGTCAAAATCATCGGCGAAAACACACCGCTCTACGCCCAGGGATACTTCGTTTACGACTCGAAGAAGTCGGGCGCGGTGACGGTATCGCACCTGCGGTTCAGTCCGCGCCCGATTCGTTCCACGTACCTGATCGACCGAGCCGACTTCGTGGCTTGCCACCAGTTTCATTTGCTCGAGTCGATGGATGTGCTGAAGTGTGCTGCGGACGGCGGCACATTCCTGCTCAATAGTTCGTACCCGGCCGACCGTGTGTGGGACGAACTGCCGCAGGAAGCGCAGCGGCAGATCATCGATCGCCGGCTGCGGTTTTATGTGGTCGACGCGTACGAGATCGCACGACGCACCGGCATGGGCGGACGGATCAACACGGCCATGCAGGCGTGCTTCTTTGCGCTGGCCGGCGTGCTGCCGCAGGAGGAGGCGATCGGCCACATCAAGTCGGCGATTCGCAAGAGTTACGGCAAGCGGGGCGAGGCCATCGTGGAGCAGAATTTCGCCGCGATCGACATGGCGCTGGAGTCGCTCGCGGAGGTGACGGTGCCGGCCGAGGCCACCGGTCGCAAGCAACTGCGTTCGCCGGTGGCGGCCACCGAGTCGGACTTTGTCAATCGCGTGACGGCAGCGATCATCGCCGGCCATGGCGACTACTTGCCGGTGAGCGCCATGCCGATCGACGGCACGTTTCCGACCGCCACGGCGAAAGTCGAAAAGCGGAGCATTGCGGCGGAAATCCCGATTTGGGATCCGACGATTTGCATTGATTGCGGCCTGTGCGCGCTCGTCTGCCCGCACGCGGCCATTCGGACGAAGGTTTATCCGGACGCCGTATTGAACCGTGCGCCGGGAACTTTCCAGTCGAAGCCGTGGCGCGATAAAGAGTTGCCGGATCATGTGCTGACGATTCAAGTGGCGCCGGACGACTGCACGGGTTGCGGCGTATGCGTCGACATCTGCCCGGCCAAGAGCAAGGAGGTTGTCCGTCACAAGGCGATCAACATGGAGCGGAAGGAGGATCATCTGGACCGGGAGCGGCCCAATTACGAATTCTTCCTCGACATTCCGCCGCTGGATCGCACACGGGCGAAGATCGACGTGGTGAAGGGCTCGCAACTGTTAGAGCCGCTGTTTGAGTTTTCGGGCGCGTGTGCCGGCTGCGGTGAAACGCCTTATTTGAAGCTGATGAGCCAATTGTTCGGCGACCGAGCGATTGTGGCGAACGCCACGGGCTGCTCGTCGATCTACGGCGGCAATTTGCCGACCACGCCGTGGACGACAAACAAACAGGGCTGCGGCCCGGCCTGGTGCAACTCGCTGTTCGAGGACAACGCCGAGTTTGGATTCGGAATCCGGCTGGCGATCGACCAGCAGCGCGACTATGCGGAGTATCTGCTGAAGCAACTCGCCACGAGCATCGGCGCCGGGCTGGCCCAAGGACTGCTGGAAGCCGACCAAACGACGGAAGCATCGATCATTGAACAGCGAGAGCGCGTGCAGCGATTGAAGCAGCGACTGGCCGAGCTGACCGAAGCCGGCCTCGCAGAGGCCAGCTATCGTCGCGAGTTGGCGAGCGTGGCCGATTCGCTGGTGCGTCGGAGCGTGTGGATCGTGGGTGGCGACGGCTGGGCGTACGACATTGGTTTCGGCGGGCTCGACCATGTGCTCTCGGCCGGCCGCGACGTCAACTTGCTGGTGCTCGACACGGGCGTGTACTCGAACACGGGCGGTCAAGCCTCGAAGGCGACGCCGCGTGCCGCGATCGCCAAGTTCGCGGCGAATGGCAAGGCCGGACGGAAAAAGGACCTGGGCATGCTGGCCGTTTCGTACGGCAATGTGTACGTCGCCCAGGTGGCGATGGGCGCCAATCCGAACCAAGTATTGCGGACGTTTCTCGACGCCGAATCGTATCGCGGCACGTCGTTGATCCTGGCGTACAGCCAGTGCATAGCACACGGCATCAACATGACGCAGGGAATGTCGCATCAAAAGACGGTGGTGCAAACCGGGCTGTGGCCGCTGTATCACTATGATCCGCGCCTGGCCCATGCGGGCGAGCATCCATTCCACCTCGACAGCCGCAAGCCGACGATTCCGTTCGCGGACCTGGTGGAGCAGGAAGCGAGGTTCGCGATGGTGGCGCGAATGAATCCGCGGAATGCCGGGCGACTGACGGCGCTGGCTCAAAAGGACATCGACGATCAGTGGCATTACTACGAACAAATGGCTGGCGTCGAGCGGGAATTCCAGGGCAATGGTGAGGAGCTTGTTCCATGCGTGCCGACCTGACTACGAAATACTTGGGATTGAAACTCAAGAACCCGATCGTCGCGTCGGCGGGGCCGCTCACCGGCGATTTAGACACGCTCTGTCGGCTGGAGCAAGTCGGCATTGCGGCCGTGGTCCTGCCGTCGCTGTTTGAAGAGCAGATCACGAGCGATCAGCAGCGGGTGCATCAATTGTACGAGTACCAGGCGTTTGCGTCGGCCGAGTCGCTGTCGTATTTTCCAAAACTGCGCGACTACAACGTCGGGCCGCATGAATACTTGAAACTGCTCGGAGATGCCAAGCAGGCAGTGTCCTGCCCGGTGATAGGCAGCCTCAACGGGTCCTCGCCCGGTGGTTGGGCCCGGTATGCCCGGCTGTTCCAGGAGGCGGGCGCCGACGCGATCGAGCTTAACATCTACTTCATTCCGACCGATCCGAATATGACGAGTGCGGACGTGGAGTGCCGGTATGTCGACCTGGTGGCCGCCGTGCGTGATGCGGTGACAATTCCCGTGGCCGTCAAGCTCGGGGCCCAGTTCAGCAACTTGTCGAATTTTGTTCCGCGACTGGCTGCTGCCGGGGCGGACGGTGTTGTGCTGTTCAACCGGTATCTTGAACCCGATATCGACCTGGAGACTTTGCGGATCACGCCGCAGCTGGTGCTCAGCAATCGGCACGAACTGCGTTTGCCGCTGCGGTGGATCGCCATTCTGCGCGACCAGGTGCAAATCTCGCTGGCCGCGACCAGCGGCATCCATTTCCCCGAGGACGTTGTCAAGCTGCTGTTGGTTGGGGCGGACGTGGTCATGCTCACTTCGTCGCTGCTGAAGCACGGCGTGGAATATGTGGCCGACCTGGTCGAGCAGGTGCAAAACTGGCTGGACGTGAACGGCTACGATTCGGTGGAGCAACTCAAGGGGAGCATGAGCTACGGCAACTGCACGGATTCCGGCAATTTGGAACGGGCCAACTACATGAAATCGATCGTATTGTACACGAGCGTCCACTGATCGACGCCGGCATTCGCAGCGGGCGAGCGATGCGAGGAACGACGCGATGAAGCGAGTTCACACTAACTTCGTGATCGATGCCGTCGCCTTCGTGGCCTTCCTGGCGCTGATGTCGACCGGGCTGCTGATCAACTATCAGTTGCCGCCGGGCAGCGGCAGGGTGGACGGAATGGGGCGCGGCCGCGGCGCCGGAGAGCGGGACATCACCGCACTCTGGGGATGGACTCGGCACGAGTGGGGCGAGATCCATTACTGGATAGCCGGCCTGCTCATCGCGGTGCTTGCCGTGCACCTCGTGTTGCACTGGAACTGGATCGTGTGTGTCGTGCGTGGCAAGCGTGGCGAAGCGTCGGGCATTCGCTTCGGCCTGGGGCTCGCCTCGGTCGTGGCGTTGCTGATGCTCGCGGCCACGCCGCTCTTGATGCCGACCACCACGACGACGCGCACTGAATTCCAGGAGCAGCGCAGCGGAATTCAGCCGAATGGCACGACTTATGCGAGTATCGAACTGCGTGGCTCGATGACGCTGGGAGAAGCAGCCGTCGAGGCGGGGCTGACTCTTGAGCAGCTCATCGAGCGACTTCAGTTGCCCAACGATGTTTCGCCGGATCAACAGCTGGGACCGCTGTTGCGACGGCATGGAATGCGAATGAGCGACTTAAGGCAGGCGCTGAAAATGGAACCCTCGGATGAGCGCGTGGTGGAGCCGCCTCGATAATGCGATCAACAGCGATCGAGGAGTGAGTGCCATGAGCAAGAACATATTGACCAAAACGCTGCAGGAGATCGAATTCCTGCACGACATTGCTCCGGAGCATCTGGAGCAGATTGCCGAGATCGCACATATTCGCGAATTTGACGAAAGCGACGTCGTGTTTCGCCAAGGGCAGGCTGCCGAGAGTTTATACCTGGTCATGTTCGGCAACGTGTCGGTCGAGGCTTCCATGCCCGGTCTCGGTTGCCGGCAAATCCTTACGGTTGGACCGGGAGAGCTGCTGGGGTGGTCATCGCTGCTCGAGCAGTCGTGCTACACGACCTGGGCACGCACGCCCGAATCGGCCCGCCTGTTGCAGATCGACGTTGGCCGGCTGTTGAGGATATGCGATCGAGACCCACAGTTTGGATACGAGTTGATGCGCCGCGCGGCCCTGGCCCTCGCCAAGCGGCTCAACAAAACACGAAACCAGCTACTAGACGCTTACAAGAGCTCAGCATCGGTAATCGCCAGTTAGGCACTTCAAGCGGCACCTGATTCCTGGCCCCCGCAACATGGTTCATCTCATGAAACACAGGCGGAAAACTCGGCCCGACGTTCTGGTTGCCGGGTTTGGCAGCCCACACGGCGACGACCAGGTGGGCTGGCGAATCGTTTCTACACTTGGACGGCGGCCCAATTTGGCGGCCCGCGTCCTGGCGGTGTACGAGGCCACGCAACTGGTCGAGGAGCTCAGGGACTGTCGAAAACTTATCGTCGTGGATGCGTGCCGGACGGGTGGTTCGGTGGGAACGATTGCACGGCTCCGGTGGCCCGATCCTCGGATTGCCCGGCGCCACAGCCATTCGACGCACGGCGTCGGCGTGTGTGGCGCCCTGCAACTGGCCGAGCGGCTCGGCCGGATGCCGGCCGACGTAGAGATCATCGGCGTTGAAGTTCGCAACTGCGAGCCGGGGCCCGAATTGAGCTCTGAAGTTCTGCAGGCCATGTTCGCGGTGGAGGAGTTGATTTTTTCCGAATTATGCGAGGTCGTCCATGCATGAACGGTCGCTGGTGCGCGCCCTGTTGCGACAGGTGCAGGCTGTGGCGGACGAGCAAGCGGCCAGCCGGGTCGTGTCGATCCGCGTGCGCGTCGGCGAGATGTCCGGCGTGGAACCCGAATTGCTTTCCACGGCCTACGAGGAGCTGGTACAAGATACACCTTTGTGCGGAGCGACGTTGAGCATGGAGCGGGTGCCGTTGACAGCAACTTGCGACCAGTGCGGCAATACATTTCGAATTGAGCGATTTCATTTCCAATGCGACCAATGCGGCAGCTTGAGGCTGTCGCTCCGAGGCGGAGAGGAGTTGCTCCTGGAATCGGTGACGATGGAGAAGAATGAACCATGAGCAAAGACTTTCTCGTCGAGACGTTGCGGGAACTCCAGTTCCTGTCTGACATGGCTCCCGAATATGTGGACCGAATCGCCAACATCGCGCACATCCGCGACTATGGCGAAAGTGACGTTGTATTTCGCGAAGGTCAGGCAGCCGAGCACATCTACCTGGTGATGTTCGGCAACGTGTCGCTGGAGGTTTGTGCGGCCGGCATCGGCTGCAAGCAAATCCTGACGCTGGGCCCCGGCGAGCTGGTGGGCTGGTCGTCGCTGTTGGATCAGTCGCGGTTCACGGCCCGCGCGCGCACGCCCGAGTCGGCCCGCCTCGTCGAGATTGACGTGGCCCAGCTTTTGGCGCTCTGCGACCGTGACCCGCAATTCGGCTACGAGATCATGCGTCGCACGGCATTGGCGCTGGCCAAGCGACTCAGTGGAACACGCATACAGCTCTTGGACGCGTACGGAACACAACTCCCAACCGCCGCCCCGTGATTCGAGACAGACAATGGCCGCCAAACAACCTCCCGTCGGATCATTCCTCAGCATCGACGCGGCCCAACTGCAGGTGCTCGTTGACGGCCTGCGCGGACTTGGTTTCCGCACCGTGGGACCTCGGATTGTCGACGGGGCCATCGTGTACGCCGAGCTGGAATCGGCCGACCAGTTGCCGGTCGGCTATGTCGATCGCCAGGACGGTGGCATCTACCGGCTCGAAACGTCCGAATCGGCGGGTCACTTCGACTTTGTGGTGGGGCCGGATTCGCTGAAGAAGTTTCTGTTCCCGCCTCGTGAGGCTTTGCTGGAAAGCGTTCGCACCAACGGAATCTGGCAGATGACGCCGCCGGCCGTCGCCCCCCCGCCCTTGGCGATCATCGGGCTGCGGTCGTGCGATCTTCACGCGCTGGCGATTCAAGACAAGGTCTTTCTCGGCGGGCCGTACGTCGATCCCGGCTACCAGGCACGGCGACGGAATTTGTTCATCGTGGCGGTCAACTGCCGGCGGTCCGCGGCGACGTGCTTTTGCCACTCGATGAAGACCGGGCCGGACGTATCGGGCGGATTCGACCTGGCGCTGACGGAATTGGACAACCGCTTTGTCGTCCAGGTCGGCTCGCAGCGCGGGGCGGAAGTGTTGTCGACGACGGAATGGGCGGTGTGCACGCTGCAGGAAGTGGATGATGCGCGGGAGATTTCCAACGCGCTGCGCGAGCAAATGTGCCAGCGCGGGCAAAAAGAGCTTGTCCAGCTTGCACCCGGCGCGCCCCGCGAGAGGTTTCTCGACACATCGAATATCCACGACCTGCTGATGGATAACCTGGAACATCCCCGTTGGTCGCAGGTCGCCGAACGGTGCCTGTCGTGCGCCAACTGCACCATGGTTTGTCCGACGTGCTTTTGCGCCTCGGTCGAGGAGGTGAGCGACCTGAGCGGCGACAATGTCCGGCGCGAACGGGCTTGGGATTCGTGCTTCACGGCCGAGCACTCGTACATGAACACGGGCACCGTGCGGAAGACGACTGCCTCACGCTACCGCCAATGGCTCACGCACAAGTTGGCGACGTGGTACGACCAATTTGGCACGAGCGGCTGCGTCGGGTGCGGGCGATGCATCACCTGGTGTCCGGTCGGCATTGATTTGACCGAAGAAGTGGCCGCGATTCGTGGAGACCAATCATGACGATGCTCTTGGACCAACCGGCTGCGGCTCAACCGTGGGCGGCCCACTCGGCGCGGATCGTCGACATTCGTCCCGAGGTGCCGGGCGTGGCTACGTACGACCTCGAGTTCGATGATCCGCAGATCGCCCGTTCCTTTGATTTCGAGCCGGGGCAGTTCAACATGCTCTACCTGCCCGGTTTCGGCGAGTCGGCCATTTCGATCAGTTCCGATCCGTCGCAGCACCAACGGCTGTCGCACACGGTGCGCGTCGCCGGCAACGTGACGCAAAGCCTCGCGCGGCATGCGGTCGGCGACCAAATTGGCGTGCGGGGCCCGTTTGGATCGTGCTGGCCGGTCGAAGCCTGCCGTGGCCAGGACGTGGTAATTGCTTGCGGGGGCATCGGATTGGCGCCGCTGCGGCCGGCCATTTATTACATTTTGAATCATCGCGACGACTACGGCCGCGTGATGCTGCTCTACGGTGCGCGGACGCCGAACGATTTGCTGTACACGTCGGAATACGCGGCCTGGCGAAACAAGAATATCGAGGTCGAGGTGACGGTCGACATCGGCGCCCCGGATTGGAACGGTCACATCGGCGTGGTGCCGGTGTTATTTTATCGATTGCGACTGCAACCGCAGCGAACGGCCGTCATGAGCTGCGGGCCGGAAATCATGATGCGGTTCGTCGTCTTCGAGGCGCTGGCCCGCAAAGTGCCGCCGGAATCGATTTACGTTTCGATGGAACGCAACATGAGCTGCGCGATGGGCTTTTGCGGCCACTGCCAGGTGGGACCCTATTTTGTCTGCAAGGACGGGCCGGTGTTTAATTTCCGGCAGGTCGAGTCGCTGTTCAACCTGGAGGACCTGTGATGGCCAAAAAGCCGACACTCGCCGTCTTCAAATTCGCCTCCTGCGACGGCTGCCAGCTTTCGCTGCTCGACGCCGAGGACGAGCTCCTGGCCGTGGCCGATGCCGTCGACATTGCCTACTTCCTCGAGGCACGCACGCAACAAACTGGCGGACCCTACGACGTTGGATTGGTGGAAGGCTCGATCACGACGGCGCACGATGCCAAGCGGATCGTCGAGATCCGCAAACAATGCCGATATTTGGTCACGATTGGCGCCTGTGCGACTTCGGGCGGCATTCAAGCGCTGCGAAATTGGGCGAATGTCGACGACTTCATCCGCCACGTGTACGCCCGGCCCGACTACATCGAAACGCTCCGCACCAGCACGCCCATCGCCGAACACGTGCTGGTGGATTTCGAGCTCCGCGGCTGCCCGATCAACAAGCACCAGCTGGTGGAGCTGGTCGCCGCGCTCGTTCACGGCCGGCGGCCGCGGGTGCCGACCTACAGCGTCTGCGTTGAGTGCAAACGGCGCGGCACGGTATGCGTAGCCGTGGCGCGCGGCATCGCCTGCCTCGGTCCGGTCACGCAAGCCGGCTGCGGCGCGATCTGCCCGAGCTATTGCCGCGAATGCTTCGGCTGTTACGGACCGAAGGAACAAGCCAACCCTGTCAGCCTAAGTCTCCATTATCAGAGGGCCGGCGCGCCCTCGGAGCAGGTGGTGCGGCTGCTGCGGAACTTCAACGCCTACGCGCCCGCCTTTCGGCAAGCCAGCGATGAGCTGCAGTCGGCCGAGACTTTATCGTTAACCGAGAAAAGGACATAACCCGTGCCCGCCAATCGAACCTTTGAAGTGAAAGCCCTGTCGCGCGTCGAAGGCGAGGGGGCGCTGTACATCAAGCTTAACGGCGACGTCGTGGAGCACGTCGAGCTGAATATCTACGAGCCGCCGCGGTTCTTCGAGAGCTTTCTGCGCGGCCGGGCCATCCATGAAGTGCCCGACATTACGGCCCGCATCTGCGGCATCTGCCCGGTCGCATATCAAATGACGTCGTGCCACGCCCTGGAGAAGGCACTGGGGATCCACGTGACGCCGGAAATCCGCACGCTCCGCCGGCTGCTTTACTGTGGTGAATGGATCGAGAGCCACGTCCTCCACATGTTCTTGCTGCACGCGCCCGACTTTCTTGGCTACGAGAGCGGCATCAGTCTGGCCGGCGATCACCGCGAGGTGGTCGAAAAGGGCCTGCGGATGAAGAAGATCGGCAACGAGATCCTGGAAATCCTCGGCGGTCGCGCCATCCATCCCATCAACGTGACGGTCGGCGGATTCTATCGAGCACCGAGTCGCGACGCACTGCGGGCCCTGCTGCCGGACCTCGAATGGGGCCTGCAGGCGGCGATTGAAACGCTCGATTTGGTTTCCAAGTTCGCTTTCCCGGATTTGGAAATGGATTACGAATGCGTTTCGCTCAAGCATCCGAATGAATACCCGATGAATGAAGGGCGGGTCGTCTCGACCAGCGGCCTCGACATTCCGGTCGAGGATTACGAGACGCATTTTGACGAGCGGCACATGCCGCAAAGCACGGCCCTCCACAGCGTGATGTTGCCTGAGGAAAAGTCGTACCTGGTCGGTCCGTTGTCGCGGATCAATCTGTGCTTCGATCAATTGGCCCCCACGGCGAAACGGTTGGCCGAGAAGTGTGGGATTGCCTGGCCGTCGCGCAACAATTTTCAAAGCATTGCGGCGCGGGCGGTCGAGGTCATCGGCGCCTTTGAGGAAGCGATCGCGATCGTCAAGAACTACAATGCCGAGCCGGCACAAAGCCGCGTGATCTTTGAGCCAAGACCGGGAACCGGCTGCCACGCGACCGAGGCGCCCCGCGGATTGATTTATCACCGCTACCGGATCGGCGACGATGGGCTCATCGCCGAGGCCAAGATCGTGCCGCCCACGTCGCAAAACCAAGGCCAGATCGAAAACGATCTGCGGGCCTACGTGCCGCGCGTGGCGGCGCTGGACGATGCCGTTGCGACGCAAAAGTGTGAACACATGATTCGCAATTACGATCCGTGCATCAGTTGCTCGACCCATTTTCTAGATCTGAGGATCGACCGCGGTTGAACTTGCATCGAGTGACGTATGACTACCGAAACGATTACCGTGAAGCGCGACATTCGGGCCGAACAACTGGCCGCCGCGAATGTCTTTCGGCACAATATGGCACGGCAGGGGACGCTGGTCGTGCGGCTGATCTCGTCGCCGGGCTCCGGCAAGACGATGCTGCTGGAGAAGACGGCCGAGCTATTGGGTAAGACGCAATCGGTCGCCGTGCTGGTCGGCGACGTGGAGACCGATCGCGACGCCCAGCGCCTGGCGCCGTTCGCGCCGACCGTGCAGATTACGACCGGCGGGGCCTGTCATCTGGAGATTCCGCTTGTTGAGCGGGCGCTACCGAAGTTAAACCGATCGCGCTTCGACTATTTGTTCATCGAAGACGTCGGCAACTTGATTTGCCCGGCGTCGCACGATCTCGGCGAGCACGTCCGCGTGCTGTTGCTCAGCTCGACCGAGGGGGACGACAAGCCAGGCAAATATCCCAAGGCATTTCGCACTAGCGACGTGTTGGTGCTCACCAAGGCCGATCTGCTGCCGTACGTGCCGTTCTCGGTGGAGGCGGCCGAAGCGGATGCACGCCGCGTTCAGCCGGCGCTAAAAGTGTTCACGCTCTCGGCGCTCAGCGGTCAAGGCGTCGCCGAGTGGTGCGAATTTCTCGTCAAAGAGCGGGGCAGTTTGCCGACGAACGGCCGGTTGGCGCGAGCAGGAAAGGGTTAACGACGTGGCACGAATCGGCGGAAGTATTCATCGCGTCGCGCCGGTGCGCCGACCTGTGGTCGAGCGGTCCAGTTCCCGTGCGGAAGCGCGCCGGTTGATCCTGACCGGCGGTGTTCAGGGATTGGGCGTGCGGCCGGCCGTGTTTCGCCTGGCGACCGATTTGTGCCTGGGTGGTTCGGTTCGCAACACTTCCCGCGGCGTGGAGATCGAAATCGAAGGGCCGCCCGACGTGCTCGCCGAGTTTGAGGTCTTGCTTCCCCAAACGTTGCCGGCGGGCGCTTGCCTTGCGCAGCTTGATTCGACTCCGCTCCGGCCACAGGGAAGCGACGAGTTTTCGATCGAGAGTGAACCGTCCGACGGCCCACTTGTCACCCGCGTGCCGCGCGACCAGGCGATCTGTCCCAGGTGTTGGCGCGAAATCCATCAACCAGGCGACCGGCGGTACGGCTATCCTTTCACCAGTTGCACGTTGTGCGGTCCGCGGTACAGCGTGATCCACGCGATGCCGTTCGAGCGACGCGACACGACGATGGCGGCGTTTCCGCTGTGCGTCGATTGCCGTCATGAATATGAGCGCCCCCGCGATCGACGGTTCCACGCGCAGACGATGGCGTGTCCCAAATGCGGGCCGCGACTCAGGTGCAAGTCGCCCGACCACAACGGTCTGCTGCAGGATGCGCAGGCCCTGAGAGCCGCGGTGGAGCAACTCAAGGCGGGAAGGATAGTCGCCCTGCGCGGACTCGGCGGCTACCAGCTATTGGTCGATGCCACGAACCAGCTTGCCGTCGAGCGGCTGCGCGACCGCAAGGGCCGCCGTGCCAAGCCGCTGGCGGTAATGGTCGAGTCGGCGGCCGTGGCTCAGCGATTGGCGGTCCTGGACGATGCCGAATCGGCTGCATTCGACGATGCGACGGGGCCGATCGTGCTTGTACGAGCCCGTGCCAACAACGGGCTGGCGGCGGCCATACATCCGCAGCTGCATTCGGTGGGCTTGATGCGGCCGACCACGCCGTTGCACACAGTAATAGCAGAACAGACCGGGCGGCCGCTGGTTTGCACAAGCGGCAATTGCGAAGGCGAACCGCTGGAATATGAAGCGGACTCTGCCGACGGGCGATTGGCAGACCTGTGCGACATGCAGCTCCACCACCACCGTGAGATTGTCCGGCCGATCGACGACAGCGTGGTGCGCGTCATCGCCGGTCGGCGCGTGACGATTCGCATGGCCCGAGGTCTAGCGCCCTTGCCGCTTGATTTGCCGCCAATGCGGCCGACAATCGCGCTGGGCGGGTACTTTAAGGCAGCGATCGCGTGGTCCAACGGCAGTCAGGCCGCGCTCGGTCCGCACATCGGGGATCAGGAAAGTATGCCGGCCCGCGAGCGCTATCTGGTCCATCTTAACGATATCCAACAGCTCTACCGATTTCGCGCGGAGCAATTGGTCCACGACCTGCATCCCGAGTATTTTTCGTCGCTGTGGGCCCAAGATCAGCCCATCCGAAAAATCGCGGTGCAGCACCACCACGCCCACGTCGCTGCCGGCATGTTGGAGCACGGCTGGCTTGATCGCGACGTGCTCGGCGTTGCCTGGGACGGCACCGGCTACGGCACCGACGGCACGATTTGGGGTGGTGAGTTCCTGCGCTGTTCCGCAGCCACGTTCGAACGCGTCGCGCGACTGCGGCCGTTTCGTCTTCCCGGCGGCGAAGCGGCCATCCACGAACCGTGGCGTATCGCAGTGAGCGTCCGCGCTCAGATCGATGAACCAATCGATCCGCAACTTTTGGCCCAATGGTGCATCGCCGCCCAGGAAATGGCTTCCGTGACGCGGATCATGGATCGCCCGCAGCTTTCGCCGATTACCTCCAGCGCCGGAAGGTTGATCGACGCGGCGGCAGCGATTGTTCTCGGCATCCGCCGCGCCGACTTCGACGGCCAGGCGGCGATGCGGCTCGAAGCGGCCGCGGATCGGAACGCGACCGGCGAGTATGAATTTCCGTTGACGGAACGAGGACTGTCGGAATTAGATTGGCGTCCGCTATTTGTGGGACTGCTCTCCGACCGCCGTCATGGCGTGGAACCGGCGGCGATGGCGATGCGATTTCATCGCAGCCTCGCCCGCGGTATCGTCCATCTATGCAGTCGCTGGACGAATCTGCCGGTTGTGCTTGCAGGCGGTGTGTTTCAGAATCGGCTGCTGACGGAATTAGTCGTCGAAATGCACGAGAACCGATCGCAGCCCCTTGGCCTGCCCGGCGTCATTCCGCCCAATGACGGCGGGCTCGCGGCGGGCCAGCTCGTCATCGCCGCGGCGATAGGAGGCTCACTCCAATGTGCTTAGCCGTTCCGGGAATGGTTGTAGAGATAGCCGACGCCGTGCCGCCGTTCAACTCCGCGCTGGTCGAGTTCGCCGGCGTGCGGCGGCGCGTCAGCCTGGCCTGCGTGCCGGAAGCGGTGGTGGGCGAATATGTGCTTGTCCACGCCGGCGTGGCGATCAGCCGCATCAATGCGGCCGAAGCGGCCAAGGTGCTCGAGGATTTGGAGCGGCTGGACCTGTTGGAAAATCTTCCGGAGCAGTCGGACGAGGCGCTCGCCCACAAACCGCGTTGAGAGGACCGCGTGCGATGAAATTCGTCGACGAGTATCGCCAGCCCGAGCATTGCGAACGCCTGATCGGCGAAATCCGACGCACTGCGACGCGGCCGTGGACGCTGATGGAGGTGTGCGGCGGTCAAACGCACGGGCTATTGCGGTACGGGATTGATAATGCGCTGGAAGGAGTTGTGCGACTGATCCACGGGCCCGGTTGTCCGGTATGCGTCACGCCGCTGGAAGCGATCGACGCCGCGATCGACTTTTCGCGCCGGCCCGATGTCACGGTGGCCAGCTTCGGCGACATGCTGCGGGTACCCGGCAGCCGCGAAAGCCTGCTCGATGCTCGCGCCGACGGTGGCCATGTGCACATTGTGTATTCGCCGCTCGATGCGGTCCGCTTCGCGCAGCAGAATCCGGAGCGGCAGATTGTGTTCTTTGCCGTCGGCTTCGAAACGACCGCGCCGGCCACGGCGCTGGCAGTTCAGCAGGCGGCGCAGCTGGAACTCGCGAATTTTTCGCTGTTGGCGTCGCACGTGCGAGTTCAACCGGCGATGGAAATGCTGGCCGCCAGCGAGGACGGCGCCGTGCAAGGATTTCTTGCTGCCGGGCACGTCTGCACCGTTGCCGGCTACAAGAGCTATGAGCGGTTCGTTGCGACCCATCGGCTGCCGGTGGTTGTCACCGGTTTCGAGCCTGTCGACCTGTTGATGGGGATTGGCGAATGCGTTCGTCAATTGGAACGTGGCGAGGCGCACGTGGTGAATTGTTACAGCCGATCGGTCGCCGCGCCTGGAAACGAACGGGCGCTGGCGATCATGGACGACGTGTATGAGATCTGCGATCGGCCGTGGCGCGGGCTGGGCGATGTCCCCAACGGCGGATTCCGGCTGCGACCGAAGTGGGCTTCCTTTGACGCGGAAAAACGCTTCGGCCGAATCCGAATGATGCCGGATGAGCAAACAGAGTGCCTCAGCGGCGACGTGTTGACCGGCCGCATCAAACCGACCGAGTGTCCTCACTTCGGCGTCCGTTGCACGCCCGAGTCTCCGCTCGGCGCGCCGATGGTCTCGGCGGAAGGTGCGTGCGCGGCCTATTATCGCTACGCTCGGACGCCGAGCACGGCCGATGCCGGATTACCGTAATTATCATGGCGACTTCATCCTCCGCATTGTCGTGCCCGACGCCGAATTTGACTGCAACCGATCGCGTATTGCTCGCGCACGGCGAAGGAGGGCGGCTGATGCGGAAGCTGATCCGTGAGCGAATTCTGCCGGCGCTCGATAATGAGTACCTGCGACTAGCCGGTGACGCGGCCGTGTTGCCGGCTTGCCAAGGTTCACTTGCGATGACGACGGACAGTTTTGTTGTGTCGCCTCTGTTTTTTCCGGGCGGCGATATTGGCACGCTGGCCGTCTTTGGAACGGCCAACGATCTGGCGGTCGCGGGTGCTCGGCCGCGGTGGATCAGCCTGGCGCTTATTCTTGAGGAAGGGTTGGAGATCGCGATCCTGGAACGCGTGCTGGCCAGCATCGCGGCCGCGGCAAAGCAGATCCGCGTCCCGGTGGTCACGGGCGACACGAAGGTCGTGCCGCGTGGCGCGGCCGATCAACTGTTCATCAACACGACGGGCATTGGCGAAATCATCGCGTCGCCGCCCACCGGCCCGCAAGCACTGAATGTGGAAGACGAGCTGATTGTGACCGGCCCCATCGGTCGGCATGGCATTGCCGTGCTTGCAGCCCGTGAAGGACTCGATTTTGAGCCGCCGCCGCGTAGCGACTGCGCACCGCTCGTCGATGCGGTCGCGGCGATTCAACGCGCGGGAGTTCCGATGCGCGCGCTCCGCGATGCCACGCGGGGCGGGCTCGGGGCCGTGCTGCACGAATGGGCTGAAGCGAGTGGCCACACGATCGTTGTTGAGGATCGGCTGCTGCCCGTGACGGCGGACGTCCGCGGCGCTTGCGAATTGTTGGGATTAGATCCGATTCACGTCGCCAACGAGGGCACGATGGTGGTTGCCGTGCCGCAAGGCCAAGCCAGCCACGTGATCGAGGTGCTTCGCCAAGTTCCAGAAACGGCCCACGCGGTTTGCGTCGGCCGGGTGGAACGGCGCCAACTGGCCGGAGTGGTCGTTCGACGAGGCACGGACCAGCAAATCCCGCTCGACGAGCCCGTCGGCGCTCCGCTGCCGCGAATTTGCTGACGGCTCGATCAGCTTCGCCGCGCCTTAATCCAAATGCCGATCAGCGACACCATCTGACCGACAATGATGCCGGCCAGAAAGATCGCGACTCCCGTGCCAAGTTCGTAGGATGTAACGTGGGCAAGCAGTAGCATGTTTGGCCTCGAGTCTTGGAATAGTAGGTGATCAAAAAGTGATTCCTTCGGCATGTATCTAATTGGCACAGCTGAATGTGCCGTTTGACACCTCGGATCGACTGCACGATCTCTTCTGGATGGGTACATCAACCGATCCTGGTAGCGATCTACCCTCTGGGTGCCAGTTTCTCGCGATTTTTTGGTGCAAGGCGGTTCTCGGCCCGCCGCGTGCGAGCACCCAAGGTCACGCCGGCGGCGGCACCTGATTTGCGTTGAAATTCTCGTGCCAATCGCTGCCCCACTTTGGCCAGACGAAAGGAGGCCGCGAATGCTGGTACTCACACGCCGTCGTAACGACAAGATTGTCTTTCCAACACTCGATGTCGAAATCGAAGTCCTCCGGATCGAAGGCAGCAAAGTGCGGCTGGGAATCAAAGCACCCGCCTGCCTGTCCGTCCGTCGTCACGAGATTGCCAAACGAATCGAAAAGGAGCGCTGCCATGATAACTCAAGTTGAACTCGGCACGTATCAAGACGCGCTGCGGAACGAAGTCTGCAGCCGCTGCATCGAGCGCCGGCCGGGCGCGCCGCCATGCGGTCCGTTCGGCAAGGCCTGCGGCATCGAACGACACGTCAGCGAACTGGTCGAGATCTGCCGCAAGACAGATAGCGTGTTGATGGATCCCTACATCGAGCAGCTGCATGAAATAGTGTGCGCGAACTGCGAAAGCAACGGCACAGCGTCCTGCCCGTGCCCATTGGACTACCTGATGCTGCTCGCCGTGGAGGCGGTGGAGAATATCCAAAGTCGCCCGGCTGCGTGCTGATTGCGGTCCACAGCAGTGTGTCCTGCAACTGAGGCAACGCCGAGAAATAATCGGCTGGGAAGAAATGCGGTGGCGGCAAGGGCGACTGACCGATAAACTCGATTGGGAAATGGCCTGGCTGAAGGAAATATTTGCCGACCCTACCGCAGTCGAATCAAGTCTCTTGATCCTGGCGCTGGTGATTGCGCTGGGGCTGATGATCGGCAGCATTTCGTTCCGCGGGATTCGGCTGGGAGTGGCCGGCATCCTGTTCAGCGGTCTCGCGTTCGGCCACTTTGGCCTGGCGCCGAATCCGACGGTGCTTTCGTTTGCGCGCGAGTTTGGCCTGGTGCTATTTGTCTTCTCCGTGGGGCTGTCCGTCGGGCCTGGATTCTTCAATTCGCTTCGCAAGCAGGGGCTGTCGCTCAATCTCCTGGCCGTCGCGGTAGTTTTGCTCGGCGTGGCAGTCACGGTATTGTGGATGACAGTGGCCGGCCTTTCCGGCCCGATTGCCGTGGGGCTGTTCTGCGGCGCAACGACCAACACGCCGAGCCTGGCCGCAGCCGGGCAGGCCCTCCGAGATCATCCGCCTGATGACGGGGACGCGCGGACGGCGCTGGCACAAGTCGTGCCCGATCACGCGCTGGTCCGAGCCGCGGGTCCTCTTTCCGGCGCCCAACGTGAGCAGCTTCTGGCCGAGATTACGAAACTTCCGGGCATGGCCTACGCCGTGAGTTATCCGGGCGGTGTGATCGGGATCATCCTTGCCATTCTCATGCTGCGATCGATGTTCCGGGTCGACCCGGTCGCCGAAGCCGCAGAGTACGAAGCCAACCTGGCGAAGACGTCGCCGCGCCTGGAGAAAGTGCATGTACGCGTAACGAATCTCAATCTCACCGGGCTCCAGCTCGCCGACGTGCCCGCATTGGAACTTCTTGGCGTGATTGTGAGCCGTGTGATTCGCGGCAGCGAAGAGAGTGTGGCCACGCCGCACCACCGTCTCGCCGCGGGAGACATTCTGTTGGCCGTGGGATCAACGGACGCGCTTCAGCAGTTTGTGACCATCGTCGGTGAACGCACGCAAGTCGAAGCGGCTGCGATCCCATCGCAGATTCAAGTTCGCTGGATTACCGTGTCGCACAAAGACGTGGCAGGCCAAACGGTGGGGGAACTGGCGCTGGACGAGCGATTTGGGGTGCAATTTACGCGAATTCGGCGGGCCGGCATCGAACTGCCGCCGATGCACGATGTTGCGCTGAGCCTGGGCGACGAAATCCGCATCGTCGGTCTGCCGGCAAACGTCGCGCACGTCGCCCAGGAGATGGGCGATTCGCCGCGGCAATTGGGCGAGCCGGACCTGCTGCCCATCTTCATCGGCATTACGCTCGGCGTGCTCGTCGGCAGCATCCCGTTTTCCCTTCCAGGCATTCCGGGGGCGGTGAAGCTCGGCCTGGCAGGCGGGCCGTTGCTCATCGCCATCTTCTTGAGCCGCCGTCAGCGGATTGGTCCTGTCGCCTGGTATCTGCCGCGCTCCGCCAACTTGATGCTCAAGGATCTTGGCATCTCGGTCTTCCTGGCGAGCGTCGGGCTGAAAAGCGGTGACTTATTTGTCGACACATTTCTGAGCGGCACCGGCCTGTGGTGGCTCGCCGCCGGGGCGGCCATCACGCTGTTGCCGCTACTGATCGTGGGAATTGTTGCCCACAAATTTGTCGGGGAACGCTTCCTGGACGTCATCGGTCTGCTCGCGGGCAGCATGACCGACCCGCCCGCACTGGCCTTTGCCAATTCACTCGCCGGATCGGAGATTCCGAGCGTGGCCTATGCCACCGTGTACCCACTGACCATGATCCTGCGGGTCATCGCGGCGCAATTGCTCATGATGTCTTGGACTGGATGAGCGGCGACGTCGGCTGCCGTCGGCCTGGTTTCTGTCCGTCAGCGGGCGAGAGAGGAGGCCGTACACGGACAACGCGATTTCCAGAATAATCAAAATCACGATATACCATTCCACGCGACTGCTGCGACGCTCTTTCAACAAATCTAACACAGTATTCGCCGTGCGAGAGATCAGGTCCAGTTTGCGGTCCAAGATTGCGGCCCGCCGTAGGGTGCAAGAA
>JBIOWO010000381.1:0-17257 GCA_044868555.1 Lacipirellulaceae bacterium
GGATTATCGCCGAGCGTCGCGAAGCGGCGCTCCATGTTTAAAAGCGCTCGCAAGGCTCGCGCCGAGCGGGGAGAAGGCCGTCGGCGCCTTTGCGTCTCTGCGTCTCTGCGCGAGATTCTTCGATTGCCTAACTCTTGTTAATTGTGTCGTCGTCTTCATCCGTGAAGTATTCTTTCAGCTTCGTAAAGAAGCTCTTCCGCTCCGGCGCGACGTGCTTGTGTTCCAGCTCGGCCAATTGTCGGAGCAAAACCTGTTCCTCTTTGCTGAGCTTTTTCGGAACCTCGATGACCACTTGCACCAGCAGGTCGCCCAGCCCGCGCCGCCGCGGATCGGGCATCCCCTTGCCGTTCATGCGGAATACCTGGCCCGACTGCGTACCCGCCGGAATATCGATCTCTCCCCGCCCGGCCAGCGTCGGCACCTCCAGCGACGTGCCCAGCGTCGCCTGCGAATACGTAATCGGCACGCGGCAAATCAGGTTTTGGCCGTCGCGCTCGAATAGCGGATGCGGCAGCACCGAGATGAAGCAGTAGGCGTCGCCCGGCGGGCCGCCGTTCGGGCTCGGCTCGCCTTCGCCCGTGATCCGCACCCGCATTTCGTCATCGACGCCGGGCGGAATTTCGACCTCGGTCACGACTTTCTTGAGCACGTGTCCGCTGCCTCGGCAGCCGGTGCACGGTTGCTTGATCACCGACCCGGCCCCGTGGCACGAGGGGCATGTCGTTTGAATCCGCACGATGCCGGCCGATTGAATCACCCGGCCCTGGCCGCGGCAGTAGCCGCACACTTCGCGCCGGCTGCCCGCGGCCGCGCCGGTCCCTTTGCACTGTTCGCACTGGCCGTGCCGCTGGAATTCGACGGTCTTGGTGACGCCGCCCGCCGCTTCCTTGAGCGTGAGCGTTACGTCGCAGCGCACATCGCGGCCCTTGTGCGGCTGGTTGCGGCCCCGCCCGCCGAACAAGTCGCCAAATAAATCGCCGAACGCCGAGAAGATGTCTTCGACGTCGGTGAAATGGTGCGCGCCGTATTGGCCGTTGAGGCCGGCGTGGCCGAAGCGGTCGTAGCGGGCCCGCTTGTCCTGATCGCTGAGCACCTCGAACGCCTCGGCCGCCTCCTTGAACCGATCGATCGCCTCCTGGTCGCCGGGGTTTTTATCCGGATGATACTTGATGGCCAGTTTGCGATATGCGCCCGAAATCTCGCCGTTCGAGGCGGACCGCTCAATGCCGAGAACTTCGTAATAATCGCGTTGCGCCATTGTAGTAGGCACACTCCGTGTGCCGTAACTGCCGTCGTTATCGGTGTGCCATTCATCCACCAAGTGCGGCGTCTGTCGGTAGTTCTGCAACGGCACACGGAGTGTGCCTGCTACTCTAATTCTTGCTCATTTTATGCAAGCGGGCCACTTGCCCAAAGGCGAAGTGGCCCGCACGCGGCTGTCAACCAATTCTGTAAATGACGAATGACGAATTACCGAATGACGAATGGCAAAGCCATGCCCTGCCGTTTTCTCATTCGTCATTCGTCATTCGTGCTTCGTCATTTTCTAGCGGATGCTGCCGACAACGGCCTTCTTATCCTCGTCCTTGGAGTCGAAGTTGGTGACCAGGGCTTCGGTCGTGAGCAACAGGCCGGCGATGCTGGCCGCGTTCGCCAGGGCCGTCTTCACCACCTTGGCCGGGTCCAGAATTCCCGCCTTCATCATGTCGACGTACTCGCCGGCGTTCGCATCGTAGCCGATGTTCGTCGACTTCTGGCTCACTTCGTCGGCCACCACGCTGCCGGAGAGTCCGCAGTTGTCGGCGATCTGCTTCAGCGGCGCCGCCAGTACGTGGAGCACGATGTCGACGCCAATCTTCTCGTCGCCCTTTGCGCCGGACCGGGCTGCCTCGACCGCTTCCTTGCACCGCAACAGGGCTACGCCGCCGCCGGGCAAAATGCCTTCCTCAACGGCCGCACGCGTGGCGTGGAGCGCGTCTTCGACGCGGGCTTTCTTCTGCTTCATGTCGGCCTCGCTCGACGCACCGACTGAGATGATCGCCACGCCGCCGGTCAGCTTTGCCAGACGTTCCTGCAGCTTTTCGCGATCGTAGTCGCTGGTCGTGCCCTCGATGGCCTTGCGAATCTGGTCGATCCGCTTCTTGATGTCTTCCGTGCTGCCGGCGCCTTGCTGGACCGTCGTGTTATCCTTGTTGACGGTGATCTTTTTGGCCCGGCCCATTTCGCCGAGCGTGATATTCTCGAGCTTCTTGCCGAGATCTTCGCTGATGACCGTGCCGCCCGTAAGCGTCGCGATGTCGGCCAGCATCGCCTTGCGGCGATCGCCGAAGCCCGGCGCTTTCACGGCACACACGTTGAGAATGCCGCGCAGCTTGTTCACCACCAGGGCCGCGAGCGCCTCGCCCTCGACGTCCTCGGCGATGATGAGTAGCGGCTTGGCCTTCTGGCTCGTCTGCTCGAGGATCGGCAGGATCTCGCGGAGGTTGCCGATCTTCTTCTCGTGGATCAGCACGTACGCGTCTTCCAGCATGCACTCCATCGTGGCCGGCTGATTGATAAAGTACGGCGACAGGTAGCCCTTGTCGAACTGCATGCCCTCGACCAGCTCCAACGTCGTGTCGGTGGTCTTGCCTTCCTCGACCGTGATTACGCCGTCCTTGCCGACCTTTTCCATCGCGTCGGCCAGCAATTCGCCGATCGCCGGGTCGTTGTTCGCGCTGATCGAGCCGACGTGGGCAATCTCTTCCTTGCTCGACACCTTCTTGGACATCTTAGTGAGGTGCTCGGTCGCGGCGGTCACGGCCTTCTCGATTCCGCGGCGGACGGCCATCGAGTTGCTGCCCGCCACCACGTTCCGCGTGCCCTCGCGCAAAATCGCGCGGGCCAGCACGGTGGCCGTCGTCGTGCCGTCGCCGGCCAGCGACGAGGTCTTGTCGGCCACCTCGTGTACCAGCTTGGCGCCCATGTTCTCGAACGGGTCTTCCAGCTCGATTTCCTTGCTCACGGTCACGCCGTCCTTGGTGACGGTCGGGCCGCCGAACGACTTGTTGATAATCACGTTCCGCCCGCGCGGGCCGAGCGTGATTGCCACCGCGTCGGCCAGCTTATCCACGCCGGCGAGCATCTTCGCCCGCGCGGCATCGTCAAACATCAATTGCTTTGCCACGGATTGGGTTCCTGTTCGATTAAGTAAAGCGGTAGCTGAAGTTGCAAAACTTCAGGCTGAATTCTTGCGAATTCAGCTACGCATGATTAGCTGACGACCTTCGCCAAAATATCGCTCTCGCGGAGGATCTTGAATTCTTCGCCGTTGACTTCCACTTCCGAGCCGCCGTACTTGCCGAAGATCACTTCGTCGCCGACCTTCACGGAAAGCTCGCCGCGGTTGCCGCTATCGAGCAGCTTGCCGGGGCCAGTCGCCACGACCTTGCCGCGCTGCGGTTTTTCTTGTGCCGCATCCGGCAGCACGATCCCGCCCGCGGTTATCTCCTCGGCCTCCAGCGGTTCGACGACGACGCGATCATCCAGCGGACGTAATTTGATTTTGGACATTGGTTAATACTCCTGTTATGTGCTATTGAAATCGTTAGTAGTTTTTTTGTCCGTGGTCCGTTGTCCGTTGCTGACTGAAATACAACGGACCACGGACCACGGACCACGGACACTGCTTACATCATCCCGCCCATGCCGCCCATTCCCATGCCGCCCATGCCGCCTCCCATGCCTCCCATGCCGTGGTCATGATGGTGGCCGCCGGCCGGTTCCTCTTCCGTTTTGGGGATTTCGGTGACCAGCGACTCGGTCGTGAGCAGCAGTGCCGCCACGCTCGCCGCGTTCTGCAGCGCCGTGCGGACCACCTTGGTCGGGTCGATGATGCCGGCCGCCACCAGGTCGCAGTACTCGTCCTTGTCGGCATTGTAGCCTTCGTTTTTGCCCTTCATCTGTCGCACGCGGTTGACGACGACTTCGCCGTCCACACCCGCATTCTCGGCGATGTACCGCAGCGGATAGTGCAGCACGTTGGCGACAATTTCGGCGCCGTGCTTCTCGTCGCCCGGCAGATCGAGCTTCTTGACCACCTTCTCGGCCCGCAGCAGCGTCACGCCGCCGCCGGCCACGATTCCTTCCTCCAGCGCCGCTTTCGTCGCCGACTGAGCATCGTCGAACAGGGCCTTGCGCTCCTTCAATTCTGACTCGGTCGCGGCGCCGACCTTGATCTGCGCGACGCCGCCGGCCAGCTTGGCCAGCCGCTCCTGCAGCTTTTCGCGATCGTAGTCGCTGTCGGTCTTCTCGATTTCAGCGCGAATCTGCTTCGCGCGGCCCTCGATCCCGTCCTTCGCTCCGCCGCCGCCGATGACGATCGTGTTGTCGCTCGAGACGGTAATTTTCTTGGCCTTGCCCAGATCGGACAGCTTCACGCCATCCAACTTGATGCCCAGGTCCTTGAAGATCGCGGTGCCGCCGGTGAGGATCGCGATGTCGCCCAGCATGGCCTTGCGGCGATCGCCGTAGCCCGGGGCCTTCACCGCACACACCTGCAGGATGCCACGGAGCTTGTTGACGACCAGCGTCGCCAGCGCTTCGCCTTCCACGTCCTCGGCGATAATAAGCAGCGGCTTGCTGGCCTTCGACACCGCCTCCAACAGCGGCACGAGCGCCTTGGCGTTCGAAATTTTCTCCTCGTAGATGAGGATGAGCGCGCCTTCCAGCTCGGCCGTCTGCTCGTCCTGATCGGTGACGAAGTGCGGCGACAGATAGCCGCGATCGAACTGCATGCCTTCGACGACTTCGACGGTCGTCTCGTTGCCGCGGCCCTCCTCGACAGTGATCACGCCGTCCTTGCCGACCTTTGTAAAGGCGTCGGCCAGCACGCTGCCGATCGTCGGGTCGTTGTTGCCGGCGATCGTCGCCACCTGTTGCAGGCTCTTCTTGTCCTTCACGTCGACCGGCTCGGACTGCTTGCCGATCGCCTCGCTCACGGCCTCGACGGCCTTGTTGATGCCCCGGCCAAGCGCCATCGCATCGGCGCCGGCGGCGATCATTTTGAGCCCTTCGCGAAAGATGCCCTCGGCCAGTACGGTGGCCGTCGTCGTGCCGTCGCCGGCCACGTCGCTCGTCTTCGACGCCGCTTCCTTCACCAGTTGCGCTCCCAGGTTTTCGAACGGGTCGTCGAGCTCGATGTCCTGTGCCACCGTGACGCCGTCCTTGGTCACCTTCGGTGAGCCCCAGCCCTTGTCCAACACCGCGTTGCGGCCGCGGGGGCCGAGCGTGCTCCGCACGGCCCGGGCCAGTTTTTCCACGCCCGCCGCCAACGGCGCCCGGGCCTCGTCGTCAAAGAGCATCTGCTTTGCTGCCACGCGAACTTCCTCCGATACAGGTGGGATACGAGAAGGGGTCAATAACCCCGTAAGATTTGTGATTCGGCTTCTGGGTGCCACTGGCTCCGCCAGTGCCTTTCCCGAACTGGCAGGCGGAGCGTCAGACCCAGCAATATGACGCAATCGCCGTGCCACGGCCAGCCCCCGCCGCCGCAAATATCTGGCTAGAACAGCGTTAGAGCCAATCCGCCGCGCGAGTCGGCTTCAGCGGCCGGACTTGCGCGCCCCTTGACCCATGCCATTTTGGCAGAACTGGACACAACCTCTCCCGGAGGGAGAGGCGATCAATACCTCAACCCGCTCACGTGCCACCGCGGCCCCACGCGAATTCGCGGAAAGTCGTCCGGCTCCGGCGGCACGCGTCGGCCGAGCGGCGGCTCGTCGGGCCGCAGCGCCGGGAACGTCGCCGAGGCTTCGTTCACCAGGCTCATCAATCGCTCGATTCGCTCCTCCGTGGCAGGGTGCGTCCGCAGCACGGTCGGCTCCAGCACGCGGTAGGGCACGAAGATCCGCCGCCAGAACGAGCCGGTTTGCGCACGCTCCAGCTTCTTCAACGCCGACGCTAGTCCGACCGGGTCGTGTGTCAATTCGATCGCCCCCATGTCCGCGTGAAACTCGCGCGAACGCGACAGCGCGAATTGCAGCATCGTGCTCGCCGCCGGTGCGAAGATCAGCACCAACAGGCCCCACAACGAGATGAATGGGGCACCCATCAACGCGGCCGGCAATGCGATCAGCAGCAGCAACACGCCGATATGCGACATGGCGACCGTGAGCCGCGAGAACGCGTCGCCCAGCGCCATCAGCCGCGTGTCGCGGTAGCGGACGTGGCTCAGCTCATGGGCCAGGATGCCGGACAGCTCACGCGGCGTCATCGTCCGCAGCAGCCCGTCCGTGAGCGCGATCGCCGCGTTGCGGTCGCCGCCGACGGCAAAGGCGTTGAGCATCCGCGTGGGCACGTAATACAAAGCCGGCGGATGGGCCAGCTCGGCTCGCTTCACCAGCTCATCGACAAGCGCGTACAGTTCCGGCGCGTGCCGCGGCTCGAGTGGCCGGGCCTGGTACATCCGCAGAATCATCCGCGGCGAAATGGCCGGACTCACCAGCGCGCTGACCGCCGCAAACACCAGCGCCATCCACACACCCAAGTTTCCACCCAGCACGTACCCCACCACGCCCATGACCAGAGCGATGCCCAGGATCAGGATGATTGACTGCAGATGATTATCGCGCCGATGGGCGCGGAGCTGAGCAGCGTTCATGGAGTCGTGGCTGAATTTGCAAAAACTCAGTGAGCGGATTCGGTTCTGCTGAATTCTTGCGAATTTAGCTACCATTGGAAGATGCGGCTAACCAAACCGATCCATAATTCTATCTACGAGCCGCGGGGCCAATCGGTTGAGCAAGACCCAGAACCAGCCGCCCCAATGGGTGAACAATTCGTGCCGGCCGCGCTCGATCGCGCGGACGATCGAGCGAGCCACGGCGTCGGCCGGCTTGCGACGCGGGTTGCCCCAGGGCATCTCACCGCAATCTTCGAGCAGCGAATCGAAGTGCTCGGTATCGGTCGGGCCGGCGGCGACGACCAGCGTGTCGATGCCGAGCCGGGCCAGCTCCGGGCGGATCGCCTCGCTGAAGCCGTGCAGCGCAAACTTGCTGGCCGAGTATTCGCTCTTGTGCGGCGCGGCGCGGTGGCCAAGGATCGAGCCGACGTTGACGACGATCGGTCTCACGCCGGCCTGCAGCAGCGGCAGCGCTTCGCGAGTCAACTCGACCGGCGCGAAGAAATTCACTTCCATGATCGGCCGCAGCCGGCCCGGATCGGCGTCCGCAAAGCGGCCGTGTGCGCCGATACCCGCGTTGTTGACCAGGATGTCGAGCCCGCCCAATTCGTCGCGGGCCGCGTCGAGTGCGCGGCGGCGGACGGCCGGATCGGTCACGTCGCCGGCCACGGTCACCACGCGCCGGCCGAGCTTGCGAATCTCGCCCGCCGCTTCCGCCAGCCGATCTTCGCGCCGCGCGATGAGCACAAGATCAACGCCGCGGCGGGCCAATTCAATTGCCAGCGCCCGGCCGATGCCGCTCGATGCACCGGTCACGAGCGCGCGTCGATCGGTGAGAATTCGCTGGGCCATGCTATATATATAGCCGACCCATCTTGGGTCATGTATGGCCGACCCATCTTGGGTTGAGAGCGCTGCACGTCCGAAACGTGACGGGGCTGGACCGTGAGAATTCCGGCCAGGATGGCCGGGCGATGTCGTTACGCGGCCAGGATGGCCGGGCGATGTCGCTACGCGGCCAGGATGGCCGGGCTATATTTTCGGCTTGCCATCGAATTCCGAGAGATCGATGGACGCGAGATCATCGACGCCGGAATGGCCGTTGCCGCCGTTTGCTCCGTTCGACGTGTAGCCGTTCGTCGCGGCGTGACCATTCGACGCACCGTTGCTATTGGTCGCTGCGGCCCCGTTGCCGTTCGCGCTGCCATTGGCGCGCGTCCGCACCACCGCCTCCTGGGGCGAAATCTGGCCGACGAACTTGCGCGGCATCCGGCAATGGATCGACACGCGGTCCTCGGCATAGGTGCGGCTGAGGATTTCGCCGTTCTTCGCCAGGTAGGCGAGCAACCGCCCGTTGGAGACGCCCGTTTCGATGTCTACATCCAGGAAATCGTGCGACAGCGCGTCGCTCACGGCCGCGGCCAGCCGCCCGAGGCCTTCACCCGTGCGGGCACTGACGGGGATCGCCAACGGGTATCGTTGCTTGAGGAATTCAAGCGCGCCCAGTCCCTCGACCGCGTCGATCTGGTTGAGGACGAGAAGCGTATCTTTTTCGCGGATATCGAGTTCCTCGAGCACTTGATACACGGCGGCAATTTGCTCCAGCGCGGCCGGATTGCTGGCGTCGACCACGTGCAACAACAGGTCGGCCTGCCGGGCTTCCTCCAGCGTGGCCTTGAAGCTCGCGATCAAACTGTGCGGCAAATCGCGAATGAAGCCGACCGTGTCCGAAAGCAACACCGGTCCCCAACCGGGCAATTGCCAGCGCCGGGTGCGCGTGTCGAGCGTGGCGAACAGCTTGTCCTCGGCCAGCACGTTCGAGCCGGTCAGTTTGTTGAGCAGCGTGCTCTTGCCGGCGTTCGTATAGCCCACCAGCGAAACGGTCATGCGATCGTTCCGCGCGGCCACCTCGCGCTCCTTGCGGTGCAGCACGCGATTGAGCTCGCCGCGCAATTCGACGATTCGCTTCTCGACCAGCCGGCGGTCGGTTTCGAGCTGCTTTTCGCCCGGGCCGCGCATGCCGACGCCGGCCTTGATTCGCGACAAGTGGGTCCACATCCGCTTGAGCCTCGGCAGCGCGTATTCGAGTTGGGCCAGCTCCACGGCCAGGCGTGCTTCGTGTGTCCGCGCCCGCGAGGAGAAGATATCGAGAATCACCTCGGTGCGATCCAGCACCTTGACGCCCAGCTCGCGCTCCAGATTGCGGATTTGCGCCGGGGCGAGATTGTTGTCGAAGATGACCACGTCGGCATCCGTGGCCCGCACCATCAATTGAAGCTGCTCGAGTTTGCCCTTGCCGACGTAAGTCGTTTGATCGGGTGCGGCGCGGCGTTGGGTCAGTCGGCCGACTACTTCGGCCCCAGCGGTTTCCACGAGGCCCGCCAACTCATCGAGGTTGTCGTGGGCAGCCTGGCGATTCGGCAACTCGACACCGACCAGGATAGCCGACTCGCTTTGAACGCCGTGATTGCGGTCGAATTCTGTCACTATGGGGGAGGGCTCCTACTGAAGTGCTAAAGTTTCGGCAGCTGCGTCGCTGAAGCCGTTCGCACGGCCGAACCGCTTGATTCCTATTCCATTATACTTCCCTGTCAAGAGGGGTCAGAACGCGGCCCCGCGGCAGGGTGGTGCGAATTGGCGCAAATTGCCGCATTCCAGACGCCAATGCGTGACATCCGGTTCGCGCCGTGGAACGATGAGCGGGAAGTATGGAGCAAGGCGAACTGGGTATTGAGTACTGAGTACTGAGTACCAGGTACGGAGCGGCGTCGTTGAACTACTCGATTACTCTTCGCCGCAGTCTGTCGGCCCTTTACCCAACCCCCATATCCCGGTGTCCCATGTCCCATGCCGTCCCCTACCAAATATATTCGATGCCCAGGTGGGCGCCGTGGTAGAAGTTGTGACCCTGCTCGTTGACGAACGGTACGCGGGGCGTCTGGCCCGGCAGTCCGTAGGGGGAAGCCGTGTTGAAATTTTCTCCGGCCAACACGATCGAGTTCAGGTACAAGAATTCGTAGCCGCCGCGAATCGACCAGTTCGGCAGCAGGTCGACCACCACGTCGGCGCTGGCCTCGGTGATGAACGCGACTTCGTTGTCTCGGAATCGTTCGCTCAACGTGGGTGGCGTGACGTCCGGCGGATTGGTCACGATGGTGGTGTCTACCGTGTAGTGGTTGTTGTAGATGCCGGCTTTTCCCTCGGCACCGATCCGCACGCCTTGCATCAGGCAGATCCACACATCGCCACCGGTCTGCAAGCCGGCCAGGTCGTTATCCGCACGCGTCGTGTACAGTTGCGCCGCTTCGCCGCTCGTGAAGAAAAGGAAATCCTCCTTCAGCTTCGTGTACCGAAAGCCAGCCAGCAGCGTGCCCGAAACCCGCGGAATGTGGCCGACCCAGTAGCGACGATAGCTCATCTCGGCCGACTGCAACTGCGAATCCATCGAGATACTGTGCACGATCGAGCGATCCGTCTCGGCCATCGGGCCGAACTGAACGGCAACCGTGTTCGGATTCGTGCCAAACTCGGAAAACAGCGAGAACAGATTGCCGGTGCCGGTGAGCGGATCGACCGGGTTGGGGTCGGTGAACGAAGCGGTGGTCCCAAAGTCGTAAATTCCCATGTAGCCGAACTCAAACACGGATAGCGGGCAGATATCGTACCGCCCTACGACCCGGAAGCCGGTCTCCCAGTCGTAATCGAGTTGGCTGGTGCGGAGCACGATGTTGTCGTCCGTTACGTTGAGAGACGTCATTGCGATATCGGGGCCGAATGTTGTGTCGGGCCTCATCGTGACGGCCTCGGCGCGAAGGTCGAAGTAGTGCGGGCCACGCTGGTCGACCAGGAAGCCTTGCATGCCCACGTCTTCCATCAGATCGTAGCCGACCGCCGGATCGGTGCCGCCGGCGCCCATCGGCATGGGACCGGTGAAGCCGCCATACGACGCGGGACCGCCGTAGCATTCGTCGCATGGCGGTGGGCCGTATGGCGCCGGGCCGCAGGCCGGTCCGGCGTAGCCGGGGCAACCGCCCGGACACTGTTCGAAGTAACCGGCCGGCACGATAACCGGATTGCCGTTGGCGTCGATGTAGGGAGTCTGCTGCGCGCCGCGCATCCGCGGGCCCGAGCTCATGAACAGCGCCTGCATGGGCCCGGCTTGTTGCCGGCCATCACGCCACGCTCGAGGCTGCGTGTCCTCTTCCATCATTTGGGCGCTAAGAGGCTGGGCCGACAGCGCGTAGCCGAGCGCTGCGGCTACCGCTAGCACCGTAAATGATTTGGCAAGCGATCCAAATTGCATCGGTGTCCCCCCTCATGTGCCGGCGACTTGTCGCGGGATGTCGCGGGCACCGCGTTGTCGTTAAACGGCCGGCGCGGAAGTATTGTCCGCGCGGCACGAGTCGGCCGCAGCGCGGCAGCAGTACCGCTGTCCGCCCAATCGGCCACTCGGAACAAATCATCGGACCCGCACGCGAGGAAGAATCAGAGCTTTCGTCAAATGCAGAATTCCTTGCCTAGGCTTCCCGAATTGACGTTTTCAATGCTGGCAATTAGGTCGCGCCACTTGTCAGTCCGATCATTGGCGGGTGGGGTTGTTTACATTAGGGGCATTTTGCGGTCCGGGGGTTCGGTGCCGGCTTCCGCCCGGTAGTTCAGGCTGTCTTCGTGACGAAATGCCCGGAAAACGGCCTCGAAAAGCTAGGCGGGCACCGCTCAGCCATCGCCAGTTGGTAATCGTCGCAAGGTCGCCGCAGCAAAGAATTTGACGCAATTTCGGCGACTGACTAGGATAAGTGGGTTCGGATCGATCGCAACGGTAGCACCGTTTGGACCCGATGCAAGGGTGACAACCTCGAGCGCGGCACGCCCGATTGGGTGGTGCAAGCGAGGTCGGACCGGCTGTGGGACAGGGTCGGTGCGTGCCAGCATTCATCCGTCCGAGGTGCCAGGTGGAGTGCAAGTTTGATATCTTGCGTGCGCGATTTGGGAAGTTGATCGGAACCGACGACCCAACATGCCCTCAGGGGGCAACAGCCGGAATTCAGTAGAAGGGGAATCTGTCGTGAGCAGACGCAGTCGAATGGGTCGTCAGCGCCGTTGGTCTCCGCGCGGTGCAGCGCGCGTATTCTTTGCCGGCATTGGCCAGCGGAAGCGCAAAGCGTTTTCCTTCGAGCAGCTGGAGGATCGCTGCTACTTCTCCGTGTCCCAGGCGCTCAATTACCAACTTGGTAGTTTGTCGAGCGACACGGCGGAAGGCGCGGCTGCGCTATGGCAAAGGGAATTGGCGTGGTCTAATCAAATAGCAGCTACCACCAACACCAGCAATAGTGTCGCGGCCACGACATTTTCAACCCGTGCATTGCCAACGGATCCTTTGTTCGCCAGCCAATGGCACCTGCTGAACACGGGTCAAGAAGTTGGTAATCCGGATTTCCAGGCGATCTTTGGCGTAGCAGGAGAAGACCTGAATGTTGTCCCTGCTTGGAATGCCGGATACACCGGCGCCGGCGTGCTCGTCGCCGTTAACGATTCGGGCACGCAATTGTTTCATCCGGACCTGATTTCCAATCTGCACCCGACGCTGCGGTATAACGCTATCTCCGGAACGAACAACCCGAGTCCAATTTTGCTCGAGGCGGGAGCGCCGCACGGCACCGCGGTAGCAGGACTGATCGGCGCGACTTCCAACAACGGCACTGGCGGTGTTGGCGTGGCTCCCGGTGTTTCACTCGTGCCGGTACGCTTGATCGGCACCGGGACAACCGCCCAGGCGATTGCTCAGGCATTCAATTTTTCCACCCAGAACGGCATCGACATCACGAACAATAGCTGGGGGCCCGCCGACCTGCGCACAGCGGTGGCAATGACGCCGGTGGAACAGCAGGCGATCCGCGATAGCATCGTATTCGGACGTGGCGGCCTCGGCACGATTCATGTGTTTGCCTCGGGAAACGGCGGCGGCCCGGCATTCAATGCGGGATTTCAATCGATTGGGAATTGGGACAGCTCCGCATATGACGGTTATGTGAGTTCGCGGTACGTGATTGCCGTCGGCGGCGTCGATCATGACGGGATGTACGCCAACGCGGACGGCACGTTCACGTCGTACCCGGAAGCAGGTCCGAGCGTTCTCGTGGCTGCTCCAACGGGTTCGAACGCGGCGCTGAATATCGCCGACGATACCGGGCTGGGAAGCGGTCTTTGGACGACCGACCTGGTTGGCGATTTTGGTTATAATGCGGAGGCATTGCCGAGCGGCTTCGATCCCGATCGCGACTTCCTCGCCGATCCAGATGCGACATCGCGCTTCAACGGCACTTCGGGCGCAGCACCGCAGGTTTCGGGCGTCATCGCGTTGATATTGGACGCCAATCCGAACCTGAGCTATCGCGACGTGCAAGAGATCCTCGTTCGCAGTGCGCGGCAGAACGCGCAGTTTGAGATTCCGGCCTCTGGCGGCATTCCAGGTGAATTGGTCGAACGTCCGCTCGTGAGCCCCTGGCAAACGAATCAAATCGGCCCGTTCCGCGATCCGGACCCCTATGATCGGCTCGATTTGTTGGCAAATAATCCGTTCCTGCAAATTTTCGACCCCATCGCCGATCCGAATATCGAGCCGTTTATCGGCACGAGTGAATTTCCAACGCGCTCCATCACCAGCCACTATGAGCCTCAACCCGGCTTGTTCACCAATGGCGCGGGCTTCACGGTGAGCCAAGGATACGGCGTGTACTCGGAGTTGCTTGGTTGGGGCCACGGCGTGGTCGACGCCGGCCTGGCGGTAAAGTTGGCCGAGCAGTGGCATACGTTGGACCAGGACGCGCCACCCGAACGGACTTTTTCGACGTTCGTCGTCCAACCGGGACCGCAAACGGGATACACTTTTCCGTCCGCCGAAAAGATGGACGACGAGAACGGGGCCATGATTGTCCCCGGCGGCATCGGCGGCCTTGGTGGTTTCATCGATTTCTGGGACGAGTACTTTGAAGAAATCGATTTTGATGACACGACGGGTTTACCCGATCCGGATTCCGGTCCGTTCTCGGGCGATGATCCACCGGTAAACTCACGCGGGTTGTCCTATTGGCAATTTTCCGTGCCCGACAACCAGTCGATGGAAGTCGAGTGGGTCGAGGTGAAAGTATCTCTCGGCGGCCCGGCGAACGACCTGGACTACATCCGGGTCAACATGACGTCGCCTGACGGAACCGTGTCGGAATTGAACCATTACTATGCAGACCCCGGCATCGTGGCGGGAGTGTACTCATTCCAACCGGTTTCCATACCTGCCGGGCATCTCGACCCGGCCGGTGATATTGGCACGGGCGGCCAGTTTGTTTGGACTTTCACCACCAACCGCAACTGGGGTGAGAGCACCAAGGGTGCGCCGATCATCGACGCGGTGACGGGCGAGCCCGTGCTTGATGTATTGGGCACGCCTTACGAGCGCAATTGGGAATTGCACCTGGAGAACTGGTCGACCAGCGATTACACCATCGACGCCGTGGAAATCGTCTGGCACGGCAAGCCGATCGCCGCCGACGCCCAGCGCGTACAGGGTTTCGTCGGGATCGATACCAATAGCGACGAGGAGTTTAATTATCAGCGCAGCATCCAGACAGTCGGCGATTCGGACTTTGATCCGCTTACGATCCGCACGTCGGACGTCGTGCGAACTCTCGATCTAAATCAAGAGCCATTTGCCGACAGTCAGGTCGTCCAAGCTTTTCGCGTGGTCAATGGAGTCGCAGAAGATACTGCCACGGCGCGCTTTTTGACGGGAGCGGACGGGAACTATTATTTCGACCTCGTTCCGGACGAGTACATCATTCGCGTTTCGGACCCGCTCGGTCGGCAATTTCTTGAGGACTTCAACACGCCTGCGCAGTTCCAATCGCATTTCAAACAGGAATGGCACATTACGAAGGATTGGTTTTTTGCTCCGGATCGGGAGAATCCGCCGCTTCCTGGCGAACCTGGCGAGATCTTTTTCGGGACATTCGACAATGACGGCGATAACGTCGCGACAGAAGCGCCACAGGCGTTTTTGGATGGCCTTGGCTTGCCCATTGCGAGTGCCATTAAGAACATTAATTTCTTGATCAAACAGGACGCCCCACCGCAAGAGATTGTCGTCAACGGCACTGTGTTCGCCGACCTCAATGGAAACGGCCTTTTCGACGGCGACGATACGCCGGCTGGTGGAGTGGTCGTCTATTTCGATGCCAATCGCAACGGCGCGCGTGATCCGGGCGAGGAACCAATTGTCTCAAGCGAAGAGATGGCGAACCGCGGCGAGTACTCGATTACGATTCCCGCCGCAATGGCTAGCACCTATTCCATTGGGGTCGAGAGGCCAACGACGGAATGGACGTTTACTAATCCGGCCGATGGCACGCTGGAGATTTTCGCCGGCCCCGGCGACGTGATCGATGGCAACAACTTCTTCCTCGATCCGCCAGACAGCGCGTTTCCGCCCGGAGGAACCACGGAGCCCGGCAGTATCCTGGGCGTCGTTTTCAACGATCGAAACAACAACGGCCAGCGCAACGCAGGCGATGAGGGAATCGCCGGCTTCCACGTATTCATTGACGAGAACGAGAACGGGATTCTCGACGACGGCGAAGCCGAGTCGATCACTTCAAGTAACGGGACGTTTTTCTTTGCCGAGGTGCCGCCCGGATTGGTTCGGATCGATATCGTGGAAGGAAGCGCCTGGGGTATCAATTCTCCCGCGACGGGCTTCCGCGAGGTTCAACTAGGTCCGGCTGGCGTCGTCACGGGTGTTCAATTTGCGCTCAGGAATCTCGCCGACAGCGACTGGGGCGATTTGCCCGTCTCGTACAACACGCTCAGCGTCACCGGCGGGCCAAGTCATTTTGTCGTGATCGGTGCCAACGGCGCACCAGGTTTCTATCTCGGTTCGAGAATTGATGGCGAGGTCGACGGACAGCCGACCGCCGATGCGACCGGCGACGACGCCTTGGGCCAGGACGACGACGGCGTCGTGATCCTTACCAACGGCGGCGAACTCCAGCCGGGGTCGAACACTTTGCAGGTGACGGTGGCCGGCATCGGCGGCATATTGAACGGCTGGATCGATTGGAACGACAACGGCCAATTCGACGCCAGCGAGCACCTTGAATTCCAATACGCGCTGGGGACCTCGACGCAGGCCGACTTGAATCCCGGCACGCACCAGCTCACCATCACGGCCCCGTCCGACTTGGCGGGCGGGCCGCTCGCCGCGCGCTTCCGCTGGGGCGAGGCAGGACTTGGCCCCACCGGCCCTGCGCAGTTCGGCGAAGTCGAAGACTATATCCTGGCCAGCTCTGTCCCGGCCGATTTGGTCGGCGACTACGACTCGAACGGCGTTGTGGACATTGACGACCTCCTGGTTTGGAACGCGACGTTCGGCTCGACGACCGACCTACGGGCCGACGGAAGTAAGAACGGCGAAGTCGACATCGCCGACTATGTCCTTTGGCGGAAAGCGTACATGGATGCCCAGGCGGCGGGCGGCAGCTCGGTGGCCAGCGGCAGCGGCTCCGGCTCCACATCCACCGCCGTCAGCGCATCGCAGCCAAGCACGTCGTCAGCGCCATCCCAAGTGCCGACGCCGGTTCTTGGCTGGGCACTGGACAGTGCGCCGCCGGAATTGCTGGCGTGGGTCCAAAGCTCGAAATTGTGGTCGCAGATTCAGGCCTTGGGTTATATCCCGCGATCCTTCGGCGTTGCACCGCAAGTTGCTCAAGGCGGTTCGCTCGGCTCTACGGGCTCCAGTGGCGTCGTCCTCCATGGGCCGACCGTTGGCCCAGTCGTCGCGCCGCCGGCCGTCGACAACAGCGCGACGACCAGCGAACCTGGCGCCGCTGCCAGCCCGGCAAATGTTGTGATCGTTAGCACCAGACCGAGTTATCGACCGGAGTCTGGACGATTCGTGTCCGCATCTGTCGCGGTTGTCGCCGCTTCGGACAATAGCCTGCTGCTCGTGGATCAGGCCCTGGCCGATTTCAACGACGACACGGACGATGCCGGCGACGATTCGTTGGTCGGCTACATCCGCACGGACGACAAGGATGAGAGCGTTTCCGACCTGGCGCTGGCCGCCGTCCTGGAAGACGAAGCCAGTTGGTGGAGCAGCATTTAACGAATCAAGTATTGGTTGAGCAGTCCATTTGGGGGTGCCGCGGCGACTGTCCGGCACCCCTCTTTTTTGCGCCGTGTGGCTGGGGCAGCGCCCCGGTTTTTCATTACTTGTCGGCGTGCTGCGCCAGTCCGCTGTCGCGAGAACGGCTTGACGCGCAGCGGGAACTCGATCCAATGGCGTGCAGCAGGGCGCTCCCAACTAAGTGAGGGTAGCGTGATGGTGCCGCGCGTCGTTGTCGTTCTTTTGGGACTCGGCGTCTTGGGTGCGGCGACTGCCCGTGGATGGGCGCAGGACGGCCCGTCGCCGCCCGGCGGGGCGTTGCCGATCGAAAGTGAGCGAACAGGTTGTCGTCCGCCGCGTCTCGAAGTGTTGAGCGACGCCCAGTGGAAGCGCGTCGACGACTCAGTCGATCGCGCGCTGACCTGGCTCATCACCCAGCAGTC
>JBIOWO010000382.1:0-9905 GCA_044868555.1 Lacipirellulaceae bacterium
CACCAACGCCCAGTTCGCAAAATCCAACCTCACCCACGCCAGTTTCCGCGAAGCAGACCTCACCTACACGAATTTTGGCGACTCCAATCTGACCGGCGCCAATTTCACCGCCGCGAAGATCAATGGAACCCTCTTTTTCCGCACAATTCTTACGGCGGCTCAGCTGTACTCCACGGCTAGCTACAAGGCCCGCGATTTGACGGAAACCTTCCTTATTGGCAACGACATGACCGGGTGGAGCTTCGCGGGACAGAATCTCACCAGTGTCAATTTTCGACAGGCCACACTCGCCGCTGCGGACTTGTCGGGGGCGGCGGTTCAAGGGGCGAGCTTTGAAGATACAACCTCAAGAGGCTTCACTGCGGCCCAACTCTACACTACGGCCAGCTACCAAGCCCATGATTTGACAGGAATCAATCTGACCAGCAACAACTTGACCGCCTGGAATCTCGCCGATCAGAACCTCAGTTTTGCCCTTCTGGAAGCAGCAAACCTCAGCCAGGCAAATCTGGCCAATGCATCCCTGCGTGGGGCGCTTCTCAGAAGCGCAGACCTGACGCAGGCAGAAGTCCGCGGCACCGATTTTTTTCCCCGTTATAGTAGTGATTTCATCGAGTTCTCCGGTGTGACGAAGTCTCAGCTCTATTCCACCGCCAGCTACAAGGCTCATGATCTAACCGGGATCGCGCTGCCCTTTCACGACGTGACCGGCTGGGATTTTCGAGGGCAAGATCTCACTAATGCGAACTTTGGCGGAGCCAATCTGACCGCTGCCGAATTTACCGGCGCTGACGTGCGATCCGCGAGGCTGGGCCGGCAGCGTTTTCGCGATGACGAGAGAGGCACGAGTTTCTTCTTCGGATCCGGGATCACACTCGCGCAGCTCTATTCGACGGCAAGTTACCAGGAAAAAGATTTGAGCGGCGTCAGTTTGGCGCTCAGCGACCTCACAGGCGGCAACTTCGTTGGGCTGAATCTTACGAACGCCTCGTTCGTCGCGACCACTTTGACTGGCGCCGACTTCACCGGAGCGGAAGTGCGCGGAGCGAGGTTTAGTGATTTCCACTTCTCCTATCGCGGAACAGGGATCACGCTCGACCAACTCTACTCCACCGCCAGCTATCAGGAGTCTGACATTAGGGGCGTCTCGGGCGTCGAACTTTCGGCTGCGGCGACAACTGGGATCATCATGCCTGACGGGCACATCGATCGCCTCGACTTGAACGACGGCGAATTGCTAGTCGTCCGCGATTACGACGGCGACCCCAGGCGAGTTAGCGAACTTGGCAACCCGGTGCCGTTCTTGCCCATTTCGATCACAGTCGACCAGTTTCTGGCAATCTATCCCCACGGCACGCTGCGGATGCTGTTCGAGGCGAACGCCTGGGATTCAACCATCTCCTTCGCGCCCGGCATCCCGGTAGCGCTCGGCGGCACGCTCGAACTCACGTTTGCCGATGACGTTAATCCCGCCAGTCAGGTCGGCCGCACATTCGACCTCTTCGATTGGACCGGCGTCACACCCACCGGCACCATCCACGTCTCCAGCCCCTACGCCTGGGACCTGTCGAACCTTTACACCACCGGCCAAGTCACCCTCACCGCCATCCCCGAGCCCGCCAGCATCGCCATCGCCTTCGTGTGCGTCCTGGGGCTAGTCACGCACGCCTGGCACGGCCTCCGCATTCGCCGCTCCAATTCGCGCATCGCATGAAAAACGCCCCGGCGCAAAGGCGCCGGGGCGTTCGTATTCACACGTTTGCATCCTTGCTTGCGCAGCGGGCTTAGAAGCCCGAGGCGCTCTTGAACAGCGGTTGGCCGCTGCCGATCGACGACGAGCTGCCGGCGGTGACCGGCTGCTGTTGTTGAATCGGCTTGGTGCGGCTCGGCGTGCCGCCGCTCCGCTCGGTTGGGATCAAGTCCTGCTCGATGACTTGCAGCAGCTTCGAGATGCACAGCTTGTTCATGCTGGTCCGCAGGTCGTGCGCCTCGGTCCGCAAATACTCGTGCATGCTCTTGGGGAGCCGAACGGTGATGACCCGGGTCGGCTCGCTTTCGGTGTCCGTGGCGTTCTTCTGCTCGCGGAGCTTGACCAGCCACTTCTGGATTTGTTCGAACTCGGGGCTTTTCTCAAACGCAGTCAGGTCTTCCAGCCGCGTGAACTGGCGGCGGACGATCCCGTCCACGCCGAGGACTTCGCGGAAGAAAGTCACCCAGTCCGGCTCGGATTCGTAGAGCTGGCGGGCGGACTGTACGATTTGTTGGTATTTTTCCGTCGATTGGGTAAGCACGGCAATTGTCTCCTTCCAGGTCGTGCGAATACGGGAAGCGGGCGAATGGCCCACGGTCGGCCTCGCTATTTAGTGGCATTTTCGGAACGTGGCAAGTGCAATCATGCATGTCCTTGCAGTGCATGCACTTGCGAGCGCTAGCAGTGCTTGCCTATTTCCGGGCAGTGCATGCACAAGGATCGGGCGACCGGTCAGTGCCTACTTCTTAGGCAGGCGCTTTGTTCCCGTCGGTCGATGTGTCCCGTCCGATGGCAGCTTTGGCGTGAGAAAAGTTAAACAGGGCAAAAAGAAAGGCGGGCCCCGAAATAACGCGAGCCCGCCGATAGGATTTGGTCGTCAACTGCTCAGCCCTGGGACAACTTGTCCCGCACCCGCTCCAGGAGCCGCTGCGTCAACCGGACCCCCTCCATCTCGTCGGGTTTGGCACCCTCCCATTCGATGCCGACGAATCCGTGGTAGCCGGCGTCGAGGACGATCTTCATCATCTTGAAATAGTCGGTCTGAACCTCATCGCCAGCGGCGTTAAAGACGTGGCTCTTGGCGCTGACGCCCTTGGCGTACGGCATCAGCTCGGCGACGCCCTTGTAGCGGTCGTATTCCTCGTTGTCGCTGACCCGGAAGTTGCCGAAGTCGGGCAGCGTGCCGCAGTTCTTGTTGTCGACCATTTTCATCACGCCGACGAGCCACTCGCCGTTGGACGACAGCCCGCCGTGGTTTTCGACGATCACACCGATGCCATGCTGCAGACCGTATTCGTTCAGCCGGCTCAGGCCGTCAGCCGCCAGCTTCATTTGCTCCTCGTACGAGCCGGCCGAGCGCGCGTTGACGCGAATCGAATGGCAACCCAAAAACTTGGCGGCCTCGACCCACTTGTGATGATTCTCGACGGCCTTGGCCCGATTCGCGCTATCCGGGGCGCCCAGATCGCCCTCGTCGTCACACATGATCAGCACGCTCCGCACGCCGTTGTCGTCGCATCGCTTCTTGAGCTCGGTCAAATAGGCCGTGTCGCGAGCTTTGTCCATGAAGAACCGATTGACGTACTCGACGCCCTCGATGCCGAAATCGCGCTTGGCGACGACGGGGAAATCAAGATTGGTCATCTTCGCGTTCTTTTCGCCCAGTGTGCGATGAAACGACCACTCGGCCAGAGAAATCTTGTACAACGGTTGCTTTACCTCTTCCGCTGCCATGAGCGCGGGACCCGTCGCCGTATTCAGGCCAACCGCCGCGCCGGCCACGGCCGCCGACTTCAAAAACATGCGTCGATCCAAAGAGCCAATCATGGTGCAAACCTCCGCCCAGGCAAGTGCCAAAGAATCGTAACCGATTTCCAATCGACAAGCGGATATTATGAGAGACCGATCGGCTCGAAGCAACGTCCAACCTTCATCCTCCAGCCATTGACCTTGTTGGACCCAGCGTCGAAAATCGGCGTCTACCACCGTAAATCAACCATTTCATGGTGCCAGCAGCCGCCCCAGGGGTTGGCCCACTCGAAGCAAATCCTTGAGGGGAGTATCGAACATGCCCGCCACAGTCGACGGCCAACCCATCCAAATGCAAAACGGCAGACTCGCCGTGCCCGACCGGCCGATTGTTCCGTTCATCGAAGGCGACGGCACCGGGCCGGATATCTGGCGAGCCAGCCAGCGGGTGTTCGATGCGGCCGTTGAAAAGGCGTACGGCGGCAAACGGCAGCTCGCGTGGCGCGAGGTTCTAGCCGGTCAGAAGTCGTTCGACAAGAGTGGCAGTTGGTTGCCCGATGAAACGCTCGACGCGTTCCGCGAGCTGCGCGTGGGGATCAAGGGCCCGCTCACCACACCCGTCGGCGGCGGTATCCGCTCGCTCAACGTCGCGCTGCGGCAGCTCTTGGATCTGTTTGTGTGCCTGCGGCCGGTCCGTTACTTCCAAGGGGTGCCCAGCCCGGTGCGAGAGCCCCAGCTCGTCGACATGGTGATCTTCCGCGAGAACACCGAGGATATCTACGCGGGCATCGAATACGCGGGCGGGACGGCCGAGTCGCAAAAGGTGCTCGACTTTTTGAACCGCGAGTTTCCGAAGGAGGCCGCCAAGGTTCGCTTCGGCACCAAAGAACGAGTCGACGCCTGGCAGCGCGAGCTCGAATCGATCGGCGCGCCCCACCGCGATATGCCGGTCGAGGTCGGCATCGGCTTCAAACCCATCAGCTACCTGGGCACCGAGCGGCTCGTGCACAGCGCGATCGGCTACGCGCTCCAGAACAAGCGCAAGAGCGTGACGCTGGTGCACAAGGGCAACATCATGAAGTTCACCGAGGGCGGGTTCCGCGATTGGGGCTACAAGGTGGCGAAACAGTTCTACGGCGCGGAGGAGATCGACGGCGGCCCGTGGTGCCGCATCCCCGAGGGCAAGCCGGGCGGCGGCCTGGTGATCAAGGACGTCATCGCCGACGCGTTCCTGCAGCAGATTCTCACCCGGCCGGCCGAATACGACGTCGTCGCCACGCCGAACCTCAACGGCGATTACATCAGCGACGCGCTGGCCGCGTGCGTCGGCGGCATCGGCATCGCGCCCGGCGCGAACATCAATTACGTCACCGGCCACGCCATCTTCGAAGCCACGCACGGCACCGCGCCCAAGTACGCCGGCCAGGACAAGGTGAACCCGGGCTCGGTGATCCTGTCGGGCGAAATGATGCTCCGCCACCTGGGCTGGCCCGAAGCGGCCGACCTCATCACCCGCGGCGTGGAAGGCGCGATCGCGGCCAAGACCGTCACCTACGACTTCGCCCGCATGATGCCCGGAGCGCGCGAAGTGAAATGCAGCGAATTCGGCGAAGCAGTGGTGAAGCACATGGCCTAGTGGACTGTCAGTCTTGATTTGATGCGTAGCTGAACTCGCAAGAGTTCAGGGCGTTTGAGCAATCTGAATTCTTGCGAAATTCAGCTACCATCATTTCATCGCCGACACACCACTAGCCGCTATTTCGCTTCCCATTGATTCCGGCCTAGAATGGAAGGAAGCGGCATCCGCCCGCATTTCGTGCGGACGCGAGCTACCTTCTTTCCCTGCTCGACAAAGTCTTCATGGCAGACAGTGACATCATCAACCAACGACACGTCGCAACGTCGACTGGTTCCTCGGCATCCGGACGTTCGAGTGCCTCGGCATCGACGATACCCGACGAAGTCGCCGCGGCCGATCAGACCGTCGTCTCGACTTCGCCGCCGATGGGCGTTCAGCCGGTCGGCAAGGGTTGGCACCCGCGCGAGTTGGGGCGGGCGCTGGAGGGGCAGCAGCTCGATCACGTGCTGCTCGAGCAGTTTGTCGGCGGCGGCGGCATGGGAGCCGTGTTCCGCGCGTGGGACACCGACCTGCATCGCGTGGTGGCGGTGAAAGTGCTTTCGACGATGCAGGCGGGCGACGAGGAATCGCAGCGGCGGTTTCAGACGGAAGCCCGCTCGGCCGCGCGGCTCGATCACCCCAACATCGCCCGCGTCCACTACGTCGGCGAGGATCGCGGCATCCGCTACATCGTGTTCGAGTACATCGACGGCGCGAACGTCCGCGACATTGTGTACGCCAACGGCCCACTGCCGCTCGCCGACACGCTCAACTACACGCTGCAAATTGCCAACGCGCTCGCGCACGCCTGGGAGCGCGAGGTGGTGCACCGCGACATCAAACCGTCGAACATCCTCATCACGCAGGATGGCCTGGCGAAGCTGGTGGACATGGGCCTGGCGCGGCTGGAGCACCTCGACGGCACGGTCAACGAGGAAACGGCCACGGGCGTGACGCTCGGCACGTTCGACTACATTTCGCCGGAGCAGGCCCGCAACCCGCGCGATGCGGACACGCGCAGCGACATCTATTCGCTCGGCTGCACGCTGTTCTACATGCTCGCGGGCCAGCCGCCGTTTCGGGACGGAACCGTGCTGCAAAAACTGCTTCAGCATCAAGGCGAGCCCGCGCCCGATGTGCGGCAGTATCGGCCCGACGTGCCGGACTCGCTCGCCGCAGTGCTGGCCATGATGTTGGCCAAGCGCCCGGAGGATCGATTCCAAACGCCGGCCGAGCTGTCGGCCGCACTGGCCGGCTGCACGGATCAGCTCGGGCTCGCCCCGATGCAAGTCGCCCTGCCGGCCTATTGGTCGAACTGGGCGCCGCGGCCGCCGCGGCTCGGGCGCCACGCGCCGTGGCTGGTGCCGTCGGCCATGCTTCTCGTTGGCGTGCTCGGGCTGGCCCTGTGGTGGAACCACGAAGCAACGCCGCCCGCGTTTTCCGAGCTGCAGATTCCGGCGCCGCCGGCCACGGTGGATGACGACAACCTGGAACAAAGTGCGAAAAAGAGTGCCGTTGGTCGAGAACGCTGAACCATCGTCAAGAATTGTGACGAGACGTGCCACACAAGTCTCTGCGGAACAGCATGGAAGTGCACTGAAAGGGATCATCGATTATGACATCCAATTACCGCACGACGCCGCTTCTCATTTCGGAAATGCCCCCTGGGATTCCGTATATTATTGGAAACGAAGCGGCCGAGCGGTTCAGCTACTACGGGATGTCGGGCATTCTGTTTGCATTTCTTACGGAGCATCTGCGAGATGTCGCGGGTAGCGCGGCTCCGATGTCGCCGGAGCAGGCCAAAGAATGGACTCACTACTTCATTGCCGCCGTCTACGCATTTCCGATCGTGGGGGCCGTCCTCAGCGATTGGCTGTTCGGTAAGTACCGGACGATTCTGTGGGTATCGCTGTTGTACTGCGTCGGCCATGGCGTGCTCGCGTTGATGGACTACCCGGATATCACGCGGATTGATCCCAAATGGATGCTCGCAGTCGGATTGACGTTCATCGCCGTCGGGGCCGGAGGCATCAAACCGTGCGTATCGGCCAATGTCGGTGACCAATTCGGAACGCAAAACGAGCGTTTGATCAGCAAAGTTTTTGGCTGGTTCTACTTTTCCATCAACTTCGGATCGACCGTGTCCATGCTATTGACTCCGTGGCTCTTGAAGCACTGGGGGCCCGGTTGGGCGTTTGGAGTCCCGGGCGTGTTGATGGCTGTGGCCACGTTTGTGTTCTGGCTTGGCAGGTACAAATTCGTTCATATCCCGCCTGGCGGCGCAAATTTTTTCCGCGAAACGTTCAGTCCCGATGGGATTCGCGCCGTGGTCAACCTGATCCCGCTGTATCTGCTGATCCTTCCGTTCTTTACACTCTTTGATCAGACTCATTCAGCGTGGGTCGACCAGGCGAAGGAGATGGACTGCACGGTGTTCGGCTACGAGTTGCTGCCGTCACAAATTCAGGCCGTGAATCCGATTTTGATCCTGGTCTTCATCCCAGTATTCTCGTATCTCGTCTACCCCGCGCTCGGCAAGTGGTTCAACGTCACTCCACTTCGAAAGATCGGCATCGGCCTGTTTCTTACCGCAGTGTCGTTTGCGATCATTGCTCTTGCCCAACACCAGATCGATGCCGGCCAAACGCCGCGAATTACCTGGCAACTCATCGCCTACGTCGTCCTCACTGCGGCCGAAGTGATGGTCTCGATCACCGCCCTCGAGTTTTCCTATACGCAAGCGCCGCGAAAAATGAAATCGTTCATCATGGGCGTGTATCTCCTGGTGGCCATCGCGCTCGGCAACATCGTCACGGCAATGGTCAACGGCTACATTGAGACGCAGAAACAGCAGGGCGTAGCACTTCTGCAGGGCGCTGCCTACTATTGGTTTTTTACCGGGCTGATGCTGGCCACGGCGGTGATATTCGTCGTCTGGTCGCAGATTTATCGTGGTGCGACGTTTATCCAGGGCGAAGAATAATCGCCCGTCGACGCGGATTGGTAGCGGCGCTTGTCGGCAAGTTCTCGCGAATGGCGTTCGGTTGACAGCCACGGCTGACCCGGCTTAATCTGGAACAGGTGAATGTTCTGCGATTAGCGGCTTCACCGCCGTGGCCGGCCGCCGGCCCGGTCCCGCCTTTGCCCGCTGGGCACGACAGCGACTTCCCAGTTCTTGCGTTGAAAGGTCTCCGATGCGTTACGTTGGTCTCCGGATTGCATTCGCCCTGCTCGTGGCGATCGGCATCGCCCGCCCGACCTCCGCGGTCACGCAGTTCTACATCCAGTACAAGAAGGACTATCTCGACAATCATGCGGACAAGGAGTATGCGGAGACGGTCAACAAGGCAGCAAACCGCTGCTTTGTGTGCCACCAGGGCAAGAACCGCAAGAACCACAATGCGTTCGGCAAGCATCTCGTCGAGCTATTGGACTCGAAGAAGGACGTGAAAGACAAAGAAAAAATTTCCGCCGCAATCAAGAAGGTCGTCGCCATGCACGTCGATCCCAAGGACGATAAAAGCGAGACCTACATGGATCGCATCAAAGCCAGCAAATGGCCGGGCGGCGAGTTGGAAGCGCTGAAGCGGGAGCCGGAAAAAAAAGAAGAGACATCACAACCGGCCAGGTGAGTAATTCGCTCGGCCGGGCGATGGCCGCAAAAAAGCACGAAAAGCCACAAAGAGCGCAGCCTAATTCTTTTTTTGTGTCTCTTCGTGCTTTTTGTGGCGATTAGATTTTTCAACTCGCATCGATCCGCAGCGTCGTCTCGAGCGCCTCGCCCGGCGCCAGGATTCGCCAGCCCGTCTCGTGCCCGGCGGCCGACATCCGAAACGGGTCCGGCAAGCACGTGTACGGCTCCAGGCAAATCGCTTGTCGATGGGGCGGCGTGTAAACAACGCACTGCGTGAACGCGTCGTCAAAGGTCTGCGTCACGGCGCGGCGGCTGGCCGGATCGGTGAGCTGCGTGCGGATCAGCCCGTCTGCATCGGGTTGCAGGCCGGTGAAATATGTGTCGAACTTCCGCCCCGCCAGCGGTCCGCCGGCGGCCAGGTCGAGTTCGCCGTTCGCCGGCGCCTTGCGGCCTGTCGGCAACATCTTCTCCGCTCCCCACACCTGCGTCACGGGAGCGCGAACCAGCGTCTGTTCTGCATCACTCCCGTCCGCCAGCGGCAACCGAAAATAGGCGTGCGTGCCAAATCCGCACGGCAGCGAACCGTCGCCCGTGTTCGCGTAGCGGATGTCGCTTACGAGCTCGCGTCCGCGAACTTCGTACGACACGCGAATCCGAAAATCGGCCGGCCAGCGCTCGAGAATCGACCGATCGTCCACCGCAGCGTGAAACTCGCCGACCACGCGACTGTCCGTCTGCTCCACCACCCGCCACGGCCGGTTGAATACGAATCCATGAATCGCATTGCCGAACGCGTCGCCCGGCTCAAGCTGATAGCTCCTCTCCTGAAACGTGAACGCGGCCCCGCCGATCCGGCCCGGAAAGGGAAACAACAGCGGCACGCCGCTGCCCGACGGCCGCTTGTCGCCGCGCTCGAACTCCGCCTCCGCCCACACCATTTCCCGCGGCCCATCCGCCAGCACCGGCCGCCAACTGAAGCAATTGAATCCCAAGCTGACGAGAACCCGCGCGGTGGAACCGCTGGCGGAGTCGGTAATTTCAATCACGTGAGGTGTCATATAGTAGTAGTGTCCGTGGTCCGTTGTCAGTTGTCCGTTGACTGTTGTAAGATACAATCTCGCAACGGACAACGGACAACGGACAACGGACAA
>JBIOWO010000383.1:0-28078 GCA_044868555.1 Lacipirellulaceae bacterium
TCCATCGAAGGCTTCGGCGGATTCGTTACCTCCTCCACCGCTCCGATTGCTACTGGCTGGAGCGACATTGCCAGGTGGGACTGACTCCCACTGAGAATCAAACACCTTTCACGGCGCACGTCAAAGATCGAGGGCACGAAGCATTGTCGACGTTAGCCGATCGAGCACTCGATTTCAGCAACGATTTTTGGCCGCCGTGCGGCTGCGAGAAATGAAGAGTAAACCGACCGCAGCAAGCAGAAGGAACACAAGCGATGCCGGCTCAGGGATCGTCGGAGCCGACCACCGCTGTGCGGCGGTGCCCGCCGAACCAGTGGCACCCGAGCCGCTACCCGCGGTTTGGCCGAAGTGGGAGCGCCACACGCTGTAGTCGCCGGCGTCAATCGTGCCGCTCGCATCGCCGTCGGCGGCCAGACCTGCCCCTGTGTGGCCGACCGAGTTGCGCCATACGACGTAGTCGGCCGTGTCGACGATGCCGTTGAGGTTGTAGTCGCCAGCTAGTCCGACGCTCAGCACGCCCGACGTGTACAGTCGCGCTGCGTTCCACATCAGGTCGGCGCTGAGGGCAGGCAGGTTGAGCGTTTCAAACGTACCACTGAGGCTGCCCCAGCCGAGGATGTCGAACGATTGGCCGGCGGATGGCGTGAAACCGTTGATTAGGAGTACGTCGAGTTCGCCACCCAGCGACAACAGCCCGGCCGCTTGCAACTGATCGAACTGGCTGCCCGGCGTGGGGCCGCCCAGCTCGATGACCAGATTGGCCTGGTCACCGAGGCTGGCGTCGCCGCCGAAGCTGGCCGTCGCGGGGCTGGCGCCCGGCGTGACGTCGGCCTCGAGATAGACGCTGCCCGTGCCACTCGCGCCCGCGCCGCTGTACGTGCCGAAGAAGGTCGCAGACGAGCCGGCCGAAACGCGAAACAGCGACCCGGCATCGTTGTTGACATCGTCCCAGAAGGTGACGTCGGCGTTGCCGGAAACCGTAATACCGCGCGCCGCATCGCCGGTGTTATTCACCACGTCGCCAAAGACGTCGGTGATACCGCTCGAGAGCGCGACGTGGCCCTGGTTGGTGAGCCCCGCGCCGCCGACGCTGAGCGTGCCGCGGCCGGTAATCTGGCCGGTTGGGCCATTGGTCAGGGCCTGAGTGAACTCGGCCGTGCCGCCTTGGAGATTGATTATGCCCGCATTCGCGCTGTTGGCGCCTTGTAGCTTGATCCGCTTGCCCGCTTCGGCGCGGATTTCGCCTGCCGTGGTGTTGATGAGGCTGCCAACAATCCGGCCCTCGCCGCGGATCAGGCCGGCGTTGGAGACCGTGGGCGCAGTCGCCGTGGCGGCCAGGCCATCGAGAACCAAATCGCCGCTGTTAGCGATTGAGCCGCTGGTAAATTTGGCGCCGCTTTCGACGACGAGCAGTGCGCCCACGTCGATTGCCGTTTGGTAAGTCACGTTCAGTGTCTGGCCTTCGTGGAGCGTGATGTTGCTGCCCAGGGATCCGCCGGCGCCGATCACGAAGCCAAAGGCGCTGGTGATGCCGAGGACGCCGCGTTGGAAATCGAAGGTGCCATTGACGACGAGGGCGTCGGTGTAAAGCGTGCCGCCGTCGAGAGTCAGCGTGTGGAAGGGATCGATGGTCGTAATGCCGACGAGGGCTAACGTTCGGTTGCTATTCAATGTCAAATCGCTTCCCAGCAGGCCGCCTGCGCCCACCGTCAGGTGGCCGATAAAGCTCAACGAACCGGAGTTAAAGTTAATCGTGCCGCCGTTGCGCACGATCGGCCCGTTGAGCGCCACGCTGCCGCCGTTGATGTTAAGCGATCCGGTCGCGTTGAGCGTCACGTTGCCCGTGCCCGAAGTGAAAGCGCCACCGTCCGCCACCGTGAGCGTCCCGACGCTTGTGCTGCCGCTACCGATGGTGAGCGCGCTGGAACCGCCTTGGGCGAGAATTGAGCCAGGGCCAGTCACTGTGACGGTTCCTGTGGCCGCGCTCCCCTGGGCACCAATATTAAGGTCGGTCGTGCTGAGAACCGCGCCGCTTTCAACATTGAGCGTGCCATCGGCAGAAGAGGTGGAAGTCGATGCCACGATCGTGGAGCCCAAATTGCCAGTGCTCCCATTGCGGAAAGTTGCGGTGCCCATTCCCCCAAAGGTGCCGACATAGAAGACACTCGAGCTGACAACTGACCCGGCACCGTCGACGACAAGTGAAGTCGTCGAACTGCTGTTACCGATCGAGATTGATCCGGTGGCCGACAGGGCACCGCCATTTGTCACGTTCACCTGGGCGCCCGAACCGAAAATGTGCGCGCCGCTCGCAGAGAACGTGTCGCTCGCCGAGAATGTGGACCCCGCACCGGCGACATTAACGGTCGCAGGCGCGTTCAAATAGTAACCTCCTTGAAAGATCGCGTCCCCTCCATTCTGGACCGTCAACGTTTTGCCGGAGGCAAGGTTGATGCCGCCATGATCATTTTCCGTCAACTGCCCGCCGTTGAGCACAACATCGCCATTGGCGTTGAAAATAGAGGACGAGAGGATGTCGCCGCTGATCGCAATCGTGCCGGTGGGAGTTACGAACGTCGTGCCGTTCGCGGAAAAAGTCCCGCCACTCAGCAAATTGAGCCCGCCGCTTAGCGAAACGTTGCCATTGGCGTGGAAATCGGAGAACGAGAAGAAGCTGCCGGTAACAGCAATCGTGCCGGTGGGATTTACGATCGTCGAGCCATTCGTGGTAAAAGTGCCGCCACTCTGCACATTCAGCGTTCCAGCGCCGCCCGTCGCAGCGCCGACCGTTAGCGTGCCGAAAGTGGGAGACTGTGTCATTGTCGAACCGGTGCCGCTGACAGTTACTGTGCCGCTACCCGTCGTCCCCACATTGAGATTTCCGGCGGCGGTCACGTCGGAGTCGGCGAGGACATTCAGTGTTCCACCGCCGTTGACGTTGACGTTGCCGCCGATGTCCAGCACCATCGGACCGCCAAAGACGCCCAGCGTCAGCGTGCCCGGGCTCACGCTTGCGCTTCTCGACCCTCCCGTGCCGGTCACGTGTAGCGTTCGGGTGCCGCCTTCACTTTGAAACGTGACGTTGCCACTGCCAATGAGCAAGTCGTTAATCGTCGGATCGCCCGTGACGGCGTTGAACTTCGTCGCCCACGTGGCGGTGAGATCGAACAGAGCCGAATCCGACGCCGTCGGCGGTCCGGCGGGAACCCACGGTCCCACGTGCCAATAGTCGGTCGACGTCGTGTTCCACAATTTGAGGACCGCGTGGGCCGGCGGCGCGAGGCAGACGACGAAGATTGCCGTCGCAATAAGAAATAGGTAGCGACTCAGTACGAAAGGATGTTGCGGACGCGCTCGGGACGCTTCTCGACCCGAGCAGATCACACGAGCAGCCGCCAACGCTATAACTGCCAACAAAAAGCTTGCTGGTTCCGGCACTGCAGCATTGCCGGGCAAGCCAACATTGGCACCCGAGCCGGGTGTCTGGCCAAAGTGCGCGCGCCACACGCCGTAGTCGTCGTCATTAATGACGCCGTTTCCGTCGCCGTCAGCGGCCAGCCCTGCCCCTGTCTGGCCCTCCGACTTGCGCCACACGATGTAGTCGGCGGCGTCGACGGTGCCGTTTTGGTTGTAATCACCCGGCAGTGGGAAAGATAGTTCGGCGAATTTGATTTGCAGGCTCAATGTAATCCGCGATTCTGCGAGTATGCCGGTGCCGCCTAGTCCGGAAACTGCCATAAAAACAATTCGCGAACTCGTCGTCGAGCCGGTGGCCGCTCCGAACATGGTCTGGCTCGGCGGCAACGGACCGGCGGACAGTCGAAGCAGATCGGAATTTCGCCCCAGGATGGCGATTTCGTTGGAGTTGATGTTATTGGTGGTGCTTCCCGGATTGACAAATTCGATTTGCCACGTGGCCGCCCAATACAGCGGGCTGGCGGCCGAGACGCCTGAAAAGGCAAAGCTTCCGTCTAGCGTGCCGCCAACCGAGAGCCCAAAGCAGCAAAGGGGGTTGTAGACAATGTTCTCAATTCGGTAGCGATGAACGACATCGGGCGAGACTGGTCCGCTCGGTCCAATGTCGTAGACCGCGGTGGCACGCAGATACGTCGCGTCGCCGGGGGAGGGAAGTTTTTGGACTTCGATCGTGAGCGATTCATTGCTGTGGAACGACCCGTCGGGCCAGGTGGTCGGCGTCGTGGTGCCGCCATAGTTACCGTTGCCACTGGGGAAGGCCCGATAATCCGGGCCCCAATCACTCGACCAATCCGCGCCGACGTTACCGCCGCCCCCATCCAGAGCGTTGGCGAAGCCATCAAAAACAATCGTGGCGTGGGCAGGTACATCTAGTCCTGTGCTCAATACGAGAGCTACGAGAAGACTTCCGAAATTCGGCCATAGCGCGCCAAACGCGGTGCTCGGACTCGGTCGCTTCATTTTGGGCTCTCCTGTTACGGCAATCGTTCTGAAGTAGGTGTTTGTTCGCTGATGAGCGCCATTGCTTCGCGCTGCAGCGCGTGAGCCGTGATCCAGTCGAACCAATAGACTCCAATGTTTCCGCGTTCGAATCTGGGGAGATTCACGTTGGCGATCTCGTTGCCCTTGGCGAGCGCTGCGCGGGCTTCTGCGGTTTGGCCTAATTGATGGCGGCACATGGCCAGCACCAGGTAGGCCTGGGCGTCGCGAAAGTCGAACTCTCCCGACCTGGTCAGAACCTTCTCCATCGATTGGGCGGCGCTTGTGAAATTCCCCTGGCGGTATTCACACATTCCTTTGGCGAGTTGGAAAAACGCTGCCGAAGCGTGATTCGGCCCGGCGGCTACGGCGGTGTCCGCCATATCGGCGAGGGCCCACAATTCGGCTGGCGAAGACGCGGGCAAAATCAGACAATCTTTGGCCATCCGCTCCGCGATCGCCGGGTCTTTGGTTTTGCCGAACCGCGCGATGATTTGCGTCCGAAGGCGGCGATAGCCGTCCAGATCCCCGCTGGCTACCAGCAGGGGGGCGAGCATGTGATAATCCAGGTGATCTTCCGGCTCGAACTCGACGACCTTCGAAAAGTCCGCCGCCGCGTCTTTCCAGCGACCGGCGACCGCTCGCAGGTCGCCGCGATATCGCAACCAATCGGCGTTCTGCGGGTCATCCTCCGAAACCCGCTTCGGCATGGCATCGACCAACCGCTGGGCCACGGCCAGGTCGCCTTCGCTGACCGCCAGCGCCACGTTGGACATGTAGGCTGCCAATTGTTCGCTTCGGGCGGCCTCAACATACGCCTTTTGTTCATCCGCTTGGGCCTCTTCGCGCAAACGGACTTGCTCCTGTTCGGCAGCGACAGCCCGCTGGCGGGCCGCTCTTTCTTGGACGAACATCCACGTCGAGATGCCCAGGCCGATGACCAGCGCCGCGACGACCGAGCTCGCAGCGACAACGGCGAGCTTGTTTCGACGCACGAGCTTCTGAAGGCGGTAGAGATTGGTCGGCGGGCGGGCCGTGATGGCTTCGTCGTTCAGATGGCGCTCGATGTCCATCGCCAGGCCGCTGGCCGACTCGTAGCGCCGCGTGCGGTCCTTCTCCAAGCACTTCATCACGATCCAGTCGAGATCGCCGCGCAACGAGTGGCATAGCTTGCTGGGTTCGCTCTTGCGCCCCGCGGCGACGGTCGACAACAGACGGCCTTGCAGCGTGCTGACGCGGGTGCTCGGCTTGGGCGGATCTTCTTCGCGGATGATCCGCCGGATTTCGTCCGCCGCCACATGATGGAGTCGCTCACGATCGAAGGGCGTCGTGCCCGTGAGCAGCTCGTACAGCAGCACGCCCAGCGAGTAAATGTCGCTGCGGGTATCGATGTCCAGGCCGCTCATGGCCGCCTGCTCGGGACTCATGTACAGTGGCGTACCGATCATCTGCGCGAACTGCGTGTAGATCGTGCGGTCCGTAAGCTGCTGGCTGAGCGCCTTGGCCACGCCGAAGTCAATCACTTTCACCACGGGCCGCCCGTCGTGCAGCGTCACCAGCACGTTGGTCGGTTTTACGTCGCGGTGGATGATCCCCTTTTGGTGAGCATGCTGGATGGCATGGCAAAGGGAGACGAACAGGTCCAGTCGCTCGCGCGGCGTGAGCTGCTGTTCGTCGCAATAGTCCGTGATCGGAATCCCGCGGACCAGCTCCATGACGAAGTACGGTCTACCGCTTACCGTCGCGCCGGCGTCGAACACGTGCGCGATGTTCGGATGGTCCATCATCGCCAGGGCCTGCCGCTCGGCCTCAAACCGGGCGATCACGTCGCGGGTGTCCATCCCCGGCTTGATCACTTTCAGCGCGACCTTGCGGCGGACCGGCTGATGCTGCTCGGCAACGAACACCAGCCCGAAGCCGCCCTCGCCGATCTGCTCCATGAGTTTGTACCGCCCGATCACCATGCCGGGCTGTTCGGTGATGGGCACGGAATCGATCGTCCCAGCTGACCCCTCCCCTGGCCCATCCCCGGAGTACCGAGGAGGGGAAATTGCCATGGCGGGTTGTTCCAGGAAACTACCCGCTTCGACTTGTGCGGCCAGCATCCGTTCGACGCTGCGGCGCAGCTCGGCATCCGTCGCACAAGCCTCGTCCAGAAACGCACTACGCTCGGCCGGCGACTGTTTTTCCAACGCGGCGAAAAAGATCGATTCAAGGGATGAGAGGTTGTTCATGGCAGGCTCTCTATTTGGCAGTGCGAAAAGCGGCCCGCGAACCCCTCATGGGGCTCGGAGTAGCTGAACTTGCAATAGTTCAGGTTCGTGTTCCAGGCGGCTAAATTCTTGCGAATTTAGCTACCAGTTCGATCGACCAGCTCGGCATACAGCCATGATCGTGCGAACGTCCAATGGCGTTCGGCCGTGGCCAGTGAGATGCCCATTGCCGCGGCGGCCTCGGGCATCGTCAGACCGGCGAAGAAGCGGAGTTTCACCAGTTCCGCCTTGGCGGGCTCGGTGCTGGCGAGCCTTGATAACGCCTCGTCCAGGGCGAGCAAATCGAGCGACGGCGGCTCGGTGGCCGAACAGGCGGAGTCGAGTTCGACCCGCTGCCGCTGGCCGCCGTGTTTGAGACTGCCCTTGCGGCGGGCGTTTTCCACCAAAATGCGTCGCATCGCTTCGGCGGCGGCGGCGAAGAAATGGCCTCGACTGTTCCAATGTTGGGCCGCGTCGTTGTCGACTAGCCGGACGTAGGCATCGTGCACCAAGGCGGTCGCTTGCAGCGTCTGGCCGGGCTTTTCGTGGGCAAGCCTTTGGGCGGCCAGTTTGCGCAGTTCGTCGTAGACCAGCGGGAGCAGCTCGTCGGCCGCCCGCGGATCGCCCCGCTCAATCGCCGCCAGGATTTGCGTGACGCCGTCCATGGCCGTCAGGATACCGCGCTGCAAAGGGGCGGGGAGCAGCGAGCGGGGGAGCAGCGTAAAAAACAGGCCGCTTTTTCGGCTCTGCGCTCCGCACACCAATGCTCCCTCCCGCTGACTTCGGCGGGCTCAGTCCAGGGGAAGCGGGCTCGCCGGTCGATTTGCGGTTGCATTCGCGGCCGCAATCCGTAAACTGAGGAGTTTAAGCAGCGGATTGTTGTGTTAAGAAGTGTTGGAGTAGGTTGTCGGTAGTTCGAGCTGCCGCAGTCGGTTTTAGGAGTTGGTGAAACGTTGGCGAAATGACCCCGGCGCGAGAACGGCACGGGGGTGCGCAGCGCACCAGATGAGAGAACGCGGGAACCGCAATGCCACTAACGAAAGAGCGGAAACAACAACTGGCTGGTGATTTTGGGCGTGGAAAGTCCGACACGGGCTCTCCCGAAATCCAAATTGCGCTGCTCACCAATCGTATTGCCGAGATGACCGAGCACCTCAAGTTGCACTCCAAGGATTACGCCAGCCGGCGTGGCCTGTTGGGGATGGTCAGCCGTCGGCGCCGCCTGTTGGATTACGTGAAGCGGATCAATCCCGAGAAGTGTCTCGATCTGTTGCGGCGACTGGAAATCAGGAAGTAGCGGGGAGCTTGGAGCAAGGAGCGGGGAGCCAGATTGTTGCTCCACGCTCCTTGCTCCCCGCTCCTTGCTCTCTCCAGCCGCTCTCGCGCTCTTCGCGTTTGCATCTTGCTTGGCGCTTCGCCGGCGCAGCCACCGATTCTTCCCGACCGCGCGGCTCATCCAAAGTGAAGGGAAAAGAAGTTGAAACGAATCAGTGTTGAACGGCGTATTGGAAAAGGTGTATTCAAGATCGAGACGGGCCTGTTGGGCAAGCAATCGGCCGGGTGTGTTACGGTGCAGTATGGTGAGACGGTAACGCTCAGTGCGGCGGCAGTGGGCCCGCCCCGGCCGGGCATCGATTTCTTCCCGCTGTCGTGCGACTATCGCGAGCGTCACGCGGCGGCGGGCAAGTTTCCCGGCGGCTTTCTCAAGCGTGAAGGCCGACCCACGACCAAGGAGACGCTCACGGCACGGCTCATCGACCGGCCGATCCGACCGATGTTTCCCGCCGGCTACAACGACGAGATTCAGATCCTGAATTTCGTGCTGGCCAGCGACCGTCAGACGGACGGCGACGTATTGGCGATGAACGGGGCCAGCGCGGCGCTGTGCATTTCGCCGCTGCCCTTCCAAGGCCCGCTCGGTTCGGTGCGGCTGGGATTGATCGACGGCGAGTTCGTGCCGTTCCCCACGCACGACGACTTGGAAGTCAGCGAGCTGGACCTCATCATCTCCGGCACCCGGGACGCGATCCTGATGATCGAGGGTTTCGCCCGCGAAATGCCGGAGGATCAGATGCTGGCCGCGCTGTCAGAAGGTCAGCGGATCGTCCGCGAACTGTGCGATTTGCAGCAGGAGCTGGTAGCCAAAGTCGGCACGAAGAAAATCGAGTTTGTCGCGCCGCCCAGCGACGGCCTGCTCGAACGGCTGCGCGGGAGTTACTACGATCGGCTCAAGTCGGCGAAGCAAACCGAAGGCAAGCTGGCCCGCGCCGAAGCCGTCTCGCAAGTGAAGGCTCAAGCCCTGGCCGAGCTGATCCCCGATCCCAAGGCCGAGGGCGCCCCCAGGGCGGAAGCGTTCAGCGTCGCGTTTCACGCCCTGGAAGAGAAGGTTGTTCGCGACCTGATCCTGTCCGGCCGGCGGTCTGATGGCCGCGACTACAAGACGCTGCGAAACATCGAGTGCGCGGTGGATATTTTGCCGCGCGTGCACGGCTCGGCGGTTTTTCAACGCGGCGAGACCCAGGCGCTGGTGACCATCACGCTGGGCACCGGGCGCGACGAGCAGCGGGTCGACGGACTGTTCGAGGAGTACTCGAAGCGGTTCATGCTCGACTACAACTTCCCGCCGTTCTCGGTGGGCGAGGTGAAGCCGATGCGCGGCCCGGGCCGGCGCGAGATCGGCCACGGCATGTTGGCGGAGCGGAGCGTCAACCCGGTCCTGCCCGATCACGACGAGTTCCCCTACACGATCCGCGTGATTTCGGACATTCTGGAGTCGAATGGCTCGAGCTCGATGGCCAGCGTGTGCGGCGCGACGCTGGGCCTGATGGCGGCCGGCGTGCCGATCACCAATCCGGTGGCCGGCATCTCGATCGGCCTGGTCAAGGACGGCGAGAAGTGGGTGCTGTTGACCGATATCATCGGCGACGAGGACCACTTCGGCGACATGGACTTCAAGATCGCCGGCACGCAGAACGGCATCACCGGCATCCAGCTCGACCTGAAGACCAACGGCATCAGCGAGGAGATCGTGAAGGCGACGCTGGCCCAATCGCGCGAAGCGCGGATGGAGATTTTGCGGTCGATGCTCTCGGCAATTGCCCGACCGCGGCCCAATACGTCGCCGACCGCGCCGCGGCTGGCCCGCACCAAGATCGATCCGGAAAAGATCGGCCTGTTGATCGGCCCGGGCGGCAAGAACATCCGCGGCCTGCAGGAGGATTGCGGCGTGACGATCGACGTCGAAGAGGACGGCACCGTGACCATCGCCGGCGCGGACGAGGAATCGGTCAAGCGGGCCCTGGGCAAGGTCGAGGCGATGACGGCCTCGGTGCAGGTCGGCCGTATCTACGAGGGCACGGTGACCAGCGTGAAGGACTTTGGTGCATTCGTCGAAATCCTGCCGGGCAAGGACGGGCTGTGCCACATCAGCGAGCTGGCCGATGAGTACGTGTCGAGCGTGGGCGACGTGTGCCGCGTGGGCGACACGATGATGGTCAAGGTGATCCTCGTCGACGAGCAGGACCGCGTGAAGCTCAGCCGCAAGGCGGCGATGCGGGAGATGGCCTCGGCCGGGACCGGGGCCGGCGATGGCAACGGCGCGCCGTAAGGAAACAGACAAGGAGACAAGGAGAGGGGGAGACACGGAGAAAAAGGACGTCGGGCGATCTCTCCTTGTCTCATTGTCTCCCCCTCTCCTTGTCTAGTTCTTTGCCATGGCGATTGCGCGAACTCCCGCCACAATGTCTGACGACTCGTCCGCTACGGTCCAGCGGCTGATGGATCAGTACGCGGAGATCGCGCGGCTGGCCGGCGCGCTTGCGCATGAGATCAGGAACCCGCTCTCCACGATTCGGCTCAACATGGAGCTGCTGGCCGAGGATTTGGGCGAGCCGGAAACTCCGCAGCAGCGGCGGGCGCTGAAGCGGGTCGAGGTGGTCCGCCGCGAATGCCAGCGTCTGCAATCGCTGCTGGACGATTTTCTCAACTTCGCCAAGGTGCGGCGGCTGCACCTGGAACCATCCGATCTCAACCATCAGATCGAGGACGCCCTGGAGTTTTTTGCGCCCGAAGCGCGGGACGCGAGCATCGAAATCGTGCGATATCTCGACCCGGATTTGCCGCGCGTGATGCTCGACCGCGAGGCGTTCCGGCAGGCCCTCTTGAACCTCATCATCAACGCCAAGCAAGCCATGCCGGAAGGCGGGCAACTGATGGTCCGCACTGCCGCCCAGGGCGACACCGTCGCGATTGTCTTGATTGACACGGGTTGCGGCATGGACGACCGCACGGCGTCGAAAATGTTCGAGGCGTTCTTCTCGACCAAGCCGGGCGGCTCAGGACTCGGCCTGCCGACGACGCAAAAGATCATCGACGGCCACGGCGGCCGCATCCACGTGCAAAGCGAAGTGGGCCGCGGCACGCAGATCACCATCGAATTGCCCGTGCCGGCGCGGATCGCGGGGGAGTAAGTGTACGCATCTCGCTCCGCGAGATGCAGTTAGTTCCGCTCCACGCACGAAAAAACATCTCGCGGAGCGAGATGAGTACACTGTGGGTTGCCGCGAGCGGCGCCAATTGGTAGCGTGTGGGACGAGCAGGGTTTCGGCAACAAGCAACATCACTCAGACGGAGCATGTGTCATGGGAAACTTGCGGATCGCGGCGTGGGCGGCTATCGGGTTCGTCGGTTTGTGGATGGTGAGCGGTTGCAGGGCAGAAGTGCGGACGGCGAGCGCGACCACGAGCAATTCGCTAAGTGCGGCAACAACAATGAAATACCCCGAAACACGCCGCGGCGACCAGGTGGACGAGTTTCACGGCGTCCAGGTGGCCGATCCGTACCGCTGGTTGGAGACCGACGTCCGTGAGTCACCCGAGGTCGCCGAATGGGTGAAGAAGCAGAATGAAATCGCCCGGGCGTACCTAGACGCGATCCCCCAGCGGCCGGCGATCGAGCGGCGACTGACCGAGTTGATCGACTACGAGCGCTATTCCCCGCCCAGCGAGGAAGGTGGCAAGTATTTCTATCTCAAGAACAACGGCCTGCAGAATCAGTCGGTGCTGTACGTGGCCGACTCGTTCAAGGGCGAGGGCCGTGAACTCATCGACCCGAACAAATGGTCGGAGGATGGCACGATCGCCCTGTCGACATTCAGCCCGCGGGATGACGGCCGCTACCTGGCCTACGCACGCTCGGAGGCCGGCAGCGACTGGCAGCAGATTCACGTGCTGGACGTCGAAACCGGCAAGGACATGGAGGACCACCTCAATTGGGCCCGGTTTACGGGGATGGCCTGGGCGAAGGACGGCAGCGGTTTCTACTACAATCGCTATCCCGAGCCCGCGGAAGGAGAGCAGCACCAATCGTCGGCACTCAATCGGATGACCTATTTCCACAAGCTGGGCACGAACCAGAATGACGACCAACTCGTGTACCGGCGCCCGGATCATCCCGACTGGACCTTCGACGTCTCTCCGACCGACGACGGCAAGTACCTTGTGCTCTCGATCGACCGCAGCACGGATCCGCAAAACCAGGTCTGGGTGCGCGAGGCTTCAGCCGCCGCGGACGCCCCGTTCACCGAGCTGATCGGCGACTTCGACAACCAGTTCTGGTTCATCGGCAATGAGGGGACGAAGTTTTACTTCCTTACCGACTTCGATGCACCCACCAAGCGCATCGTGGCGATGGACATCAACCGGCCGGGCCGCGAGCATGTGACTGAAATCGTTGCCGCGCGGACGGCCACGCTCGATGAAGCGAGTATCCTGAGCGGGCGGATTCTTGGCCAGTACATGGTCGATGTACTGACCGAAGTCGATGTGTTCGATCTGGCCGGCAAATCGCTCGGCAAAGTGGAATTGCCCGGCAAAGGAACGGCCCAAGGGTTTGGTGGCGACGAGGACGACAAGGAAACCTTTTTCGTCTTCACCAGTTACAACCGGCCGACCAGCGTGTATCGCTACGATGTGCTGGCCAACGCGACCGAGTTGATCCGCCAGCCGAGCGTGAAATTCGATCCCGACGATTTCACGGTCGAACAAGTGTTTTACAACAGCAAGGACGGCACGCGAGTACCGATGATGCTGGCGTACCGCAAGGACTTGTCGAAGGTCAATCCGCAGCCGACGCTGCTGTACGGATACGGCGGCTACAACATCCCGGTCGTGCCGGCGTTCAAGCCGGAATACATCGCGTGGATGGAATTAGGCGGTCTGTTGGCCGTGGCCAATTTGCGTGGCGGCGGCGAGTACGGCGAAGCATGGCACCAGGCCGGCAAGACGGTCAAGAAGCAAAACGTGTTCGACGACTTCATCGCCGCGGCCGAATGGCTGATCGCCGAGAAGCGCACCTCCACAGAAAAGCTGGCGATCAACGGCGGCAGCAACGGCGGTCTCTTGGTGGGGGCGGTGATGGTCCAGCGGCCCGAATTGTTCGGCGCGTGCATCCCGCAAGTCGGCGTGCTCGACATGCTCCGCTTCCACCAGTTTACGGCCGGCCAGTTTTGGCGCGACGAATACGGCCACGTGGAAAACGAAGAAGAGTTCAAGGCCCTCTTCGCCTATTCGCCGCTGCACAACATCAAAGACGGCACGAAGTATCCTCCGACGCTGATTATGTCGGCCGACACGGACGACCGCGTGGTGCCGATGCACAGTTTCAAATTCGCGGCAGCTCTGCAGCGGGCCCAGGCCGGCGATGCACCGATCCTGCTGCGGATCGAAAGCCGGGCCGGCCACGGTGCCGGCACGCCGGTGTCGAAGATCATCGAGTCGGCCGCCGACCGCTGGGCGTTCCTGGTCAAGTCGCTGGGAATGGACGTGCCAGCGGAGTAGTTTTCGGCACCGTTGTCATCAGATTCCGAAGTCGTCGGACAGTTGCCGCCTTGGGCCGGATCGCAGTCGCTATCTTCGCGTATAGTCAGCACTTACGGTCAGCCGGGGGCCGCCAAATCGGCGTCTTCCGCCAGGTCGCTGGCGGCCGATAGCGGTTGACTTTAATCGGCATTTTGGTCAGTATTTTGGGGACACGGTGGCTGAATCGAGCCCTTGAGCAATGGATGCTGCCGCGTCACCGGACATCGTCGGCAAACGAGCCGATATTCGTCGCCTGGCGATTGGAACCCACGATTTTCTGCCGCTGAAGGATTTTTCCCGGACCAGGCGCCGCCATTCATTCGCTTCCGCAGGCGGCCCTGTCGGAAAACCCCGCCGCTTCAGCTTTGCAACATAATCGGCCACGAACGGACGACCCACCGATCATGCGCAAGACCTTTTTTGCCAGGTTTTCGCTGCCGATTTTGATGGCGTTTCTGTTCGTCACGCCATTTCTTTTCCAGGCTGCCGACCGAGCCATTCGCAGCAACACCAACAAGGTGACCGACTGGCTGCCCAAGACATTTAGCGAAACGATTCAGTTGCGCTGGTTCCGCCAGCACTTTGTGGCGGACCAGTTTGTGGTGATTAGTTGGCCCGGGTGCGAGCTGGGGGACGATCCATCGCAACCCAATGCGCGGCCCGACGACCCACGGATCGAACGACTGGCCAAGTATCTGGTGCCTACCCCCAAATCGCGCAAGGGCCAGCCGGTTGCAACGAACGGCGAGCACACAAAGTATTTTCAGGTGGTCACGACCGCTCGGCGCACGTTGGACGATCTCACGTCGAAGCCTTCCGAAGTGCCGTACAACTTGGCGGTGAAGCGTCTGCAAGGCACGTTGATCGGGCCGGACGGCAAGCAGACTTGCGTGGTGGTCATGCTTTCGGATGCGGCGATCAAGGATTTCCGCTCCGTCGTCGGCCGGCGGGCATTTGCCGGCAACCTGCCGTGGCAACGCAAGCTGGGAGTCTTGTTCGAATCGCTCGAAGCCTGCGGCATCGATCCGGAAACCGCACGCGTGGGCGGGCCGCCTGTCGAAAACGTCGCCATCGATGAGGAGGGCGAGCGGACGCTGGCGCGGCTCGCCTCGCTGTCCGGGATCCTTGGACTGGGGTTGGCATGGTGGTCGTTGCGGAGCATTCGGCTGACGCTGATCGTCTTCGCTTGCGGCGTCATGAGTGCGGCCACCGGGCTGGCCATCGTCTATTGGTGCGGCCAGACGACGGACGCTGTGATGATGTGCATGCCGTCGATGGTCTACGTGCTGGCGATTTCCGGCGCCGTCCACCTGGTGAACTACTACCGCGACGCCGTGCATGAAGATGGCCTGGATGGCGCGCCGGAGCGAGCACTGGGCCACGGCTGGAAGCCGGCCTTGTTGTGCAACGTGACGACAGGTGTCGGCATGGCCTCGCTGGCCACCGCCGAGTTGGAGCCGATTCGCAAATTCGGCATATACGCGGCGGCAGGCGTGGCGGCCATGCTGGTGTTCCTGTTTCTGTTGCTGCCCGCGGCGCTGCAAATGTGGCCGATTCGGGCCACCCGGCACAAGAACCGGCCAAGCGATCATCCCGACGGCCTCAAGGCCCTGGGTGAGGGAACGATCTGGTACGAGGAGTATTGGAGCCGGGCCAGCAATTGGATCATTCGTCATCACGTTGGCGTATCCACCGGGTGCTTCGCCGTCATCGCGATCATGGGCTTGGGCCTGACGCGGATCACCACCAATATCGACTTGCTAAAACTGTTCGACGAAAGCGTGCGAGTTCGCCGCGACTACGCCTGGCTGGAAAACAACGTCGGCCGGCTCGTTCCGCTGGAGGTGGTGGTCCGCTTTCCGGAAGATCGGCTGCGGGCGGCGGACGACGCGGTTGACACCCAGGAAGCGACGCTCAAATACTCGTACCTGGAGCGACTGGAATTCGTCTGGCTTGTGCAACAAACGATCGACCAGGAATTAGGTCCCAGCGGCCGCAACCTGGTCGGGCCGTCGTTGTCGGCCGTCACCTTTGCGCCGCCGCTGCCAACCGGAAACGATTCGTGGTCGCTGGCCCGGCGCAGCGTCACGAACGTCGAATTAGAGGATAGCCACTCCGCGCTCTCTCGCAGCGGTTATCTGACGACCGATGACGACGACGGCACCGAATTGTGGCGGATCAGCTTGCGCGCGGCTGCCTTCGAGGATTTGGACTACGGCCAGTTTATCAACAGCGTGCGTTCCGCGATCGAGCCGGTTCTCGCCGCTCAACGATTGCGGGAGCACGTGCTGCAACAAGTCATCACACTTCGCGAGGATCATTCGATTGCCGGCGCGTCGGTTTGTCTGTGGGAACGCAACCAGCCAACGCAGCCGGCGGCGGGCGAAGCCGACATACAGTCACCCGCACGACAGCAGCAGATTTTCTCGACGGCCGCCCAGCAATTGTTGAAGAAGGCCCGCTTGAAACTGGCCGCGGCAAACGTCAATATCGGCTCCATGAACGCGGCCGAGCGCAAGGCCGCCATCGATCAGTTTAAGACGTTTGATTGCGTCGTGGCGGTAGGCGACCTGTTGGACCGCGACATCAGCACACTGGCCGACGCCGGCGTGCGGGTGGTCGATTCGCGCCGCATGGTTCAGCGGCTCAGCGGAGAACCGAAGCCGCCAAGCGACAAGGAAGTCCATGCGATATACACGGGTGTGGTGCCGATCGTGTACAAGGCGCAACGCGCCTTGCTCGATAGCCTGATCCAAAGCTCGTTCTGGTCGTTCGTCACGATCACGCCGATATTGTGGCTGGTATGCCGCAGCATTTACGGCGGATCGGTGGTGATGCTGCCCAACGTGCTGCCCGTGCTGGTCGTTTTCGGCGGCATGGGTTGGCTGGGCATCGCCGTGGACATCGGCTCGATGATGGCGGCCAGCATTGCCCTGGGCGTGGCCGTGGACGATACGATCCATTTCCTGACCTGGTACCGCGAAGACTTGAAGAAGCTGGGCAACCGGAACGCGGCGATCGTGGCGGCCTACGGCCGGTGCGGCCCGCCGACGCTGCAGGCAGCTCTCATCAGCGGCCTGTCGCTGGCCGTCTTCGCCTTCAGCACGTTCACGCCCACGCAGCGGCTGGGCTGGCTGATGATGACCATTCTCATTTGCGGCGTGATCGCTGAGCTGGTGATGATGCCGGCGATCCTGGCCGGGCCATTGGGCAAGGCGTTCCCCATTCCACGCCCGAAGATTCCCACCGTGCCCGTTCCCATGCCGCACCTGCCGAAGCGGCGCGTTCCGTTGGTCCCGTCGCGGACGTAAGCCGGTGCCAGTTCCTCGACGTTCAACCCGTTCGCCGCCGACGCGGCCTTCTTGCACCGTTACGTCCTGCCCGTAGCTCGATATCGGTTACCAGCAACAAATCAACGATATTGAGCGTATCGTCGGGTTGGGTAACCACAAGCGTACGCCCGCTTGGGACAGCCATGATAAAGTCGCGATGATGCACGGTTATCTCGCGACCATCCGCCAAATGGATAATAAACGGTTGAAACGGCTGAGCGTCGTAAACCTCTCTTATTCGTTCGATTGTCACGTCACAGTCTCCTCGAAACGGGAGTGAGGCCTCGCTCCCTGCAAGTATATCACGTTAGCGGCCCACCGGAAAACTTGGGAATCCACGCTGCCTTGCGTATGCAAAGCGGACCTATCTCGCCGCTGTGAAGGACCGCAGCTCACGCGGCAGTGGGAAGGATACGCTCTCTTCGCGGATCGAGCGCGGCTCGACCGTGGCGTTGAAATGCTCGCGGAGCCAGTCGAGGCACTCGTCGACCACTTGCTCGGGAGCGCTCGCACCAGCCGTGACGAGAACGGTCTTCGCGCCGGAAAACCATGCCGGATCGAGATCGCCGGGACCATCCACGAGATACGCCCGGATGCCACGCTCGCGGGCCAGCTCGGCCAGCCGCTGACTGTTCGAGCTGTTCTGACTGCCGAGCACAACGGCCAGGTCGGCGTCCTTGGCGAGAATCGACACGGCCTCCTGCCGGTTTTGCGTGGCATAGCAAATGTCGTCCTTGGGCGGGGCGGCTATCCGCGGGAACCGCTCTTTCAGCCGTGTGATGATCCGGTTCGCGTCGTCGACGCTGAGCGTCGTTTGCGTGAGATAGGCGACCCTGTTCTCGTCGGCCACCTGGAGCGTCGCCACCTCTTCGGGCGACTCGACCAGGACGATCGCCTCCGGCGCCTCGCCCATGGTACCGATCACTTCATCGTGCCCTTCGTGACCGATGAGCAGGATCGTATATCCAGCCTGGGCGTACTTAATCGCCTCCAGGTGGACCTTGGTGACCAGCGGGCAGGTGGCGTCGATCGCCCGCAGGTTCCGCTCGCGGGCGAGGCGGCGGACCTCCGGCGAAACGCCGTGGGCGGAGAACAGCAGCGTCGCCCCGTGGGGGACGTCGGCGAGGTGGTCGACAAACGTCACGCCCCGGCCGCGAAAGTGTTCGACCACGTACTTGTTGTGGACGATCTCGTGATAGACGTAGATCGGCGGCGCGAGCGATTCCAGGGCCAGATCGAGCGACTCGATCGCCATGTTGACGCCGGCACAAAAACCGCGCGGACTGGCCAGGAGGACCTTCATGGTTCCATGATAGCCGCCAGCCTGCGATCGTGACAGACGCGCCACATAGCCGACCCATCCTGGGTCGCAACGATTGTAGTCTCAAAAACGCAGTCGCGCTTATTTCGCCGCAAGGCGGCCAAGATGGCCGGGCTATGTTGTCGCAAGAGAGTCCCGAGCCCGAAAGCTACTTCCGCTTCCGCTTGCGGCTTAGCTTCTTCTGGCGACCTTCGATCGTCAGCATCCGCGTGTGCGACGGATAGCGGGCCTCCAGCTCGGCCAGCGACTCGTCGATCGAGCGACAGTACGCGAGATAAGGTTTCACGCCGAAGCGAATCGGCGCGAGCCACGGACTGGCCGTGGTGGGGAGTAACGGATTGGCAGCCGGTGGGAGTGTGGGCACCTTGGGCCTCCTCTCTGTGACCCAGATCGGGATGCCGGGGCAGGCCGCGTGTTGCCCATGCTTGGGGCTACTCGGCCAGCCGGCCCGCCATCACTTATCCGCCTCGGCGGATTGCCTCGAAGTGACGGGTTGTTTCTATTACGCAAGACATGCTGGCGCGGTTCGCGGTTCGCACCGAACGGCATCGCGCCGCAAGAGTTGCTGCGCACTCCCCACCTGGCGGCGTGGCTTGCCACGCGGAAGCACTTACTTCCCGTCGGCCGGCATGGATTCTTCCGCCGGCATGGCCTTCTCGGCGGGCATCGATTCGGGCGCCGGCATCGTTCGGCCGTCCTGGCGCTGTTGCCGCCGCGCAATCTGCCGTGCGCCGGCCAGGAATTCGCTCTCGGAAAGCTGGCCGTCGTTGTTGCGGTCGGCCTGCCGCATCAGGCGCTCCAGCGGACGCTGAAGCTGCTCCGGAATCTCGGCCCTTTCAATCTGGCCGCTGCCGTTGCCGTCGAGCTGCGCAAAGACCTGGCGGGCCTGCTCGGGATCGCCCAGGTTTTCCAACCGTGGGGGCGGGGCGTCGAACCGTCCGGCGGCGGCACCCAGCTTCTTTTCCAGCTTCTTGAGCTCGGCCGTGGTGTCGATCCCCTCTGTCTCCACGTAACGGCCGGCAATTTGAGCGAGTTGCCGATTGCCTTGGTTCAGTTCCCGGCGACTGATCGCGCCGTCCTTGTCGCCGTCGATTCGTCGGACCATCGAGCCGAACACGCGCTGCAATCGTTCCGGCACCTCATCCTCTTCGATCGAACTGTTGCCGCTGGTGTCCATGGTCAAGAGCAGCCACCGCACGGCTTCGGACTGTGGATTCAACGCCGACTGTTTTTCCTCGAGCGGCTTTTCCGGCCGCGTGGGCACGAGGCCGGCGATGAACTCGTCGCGGGAGAGCGATTGATTGCCGTCGGCGTCGCCATGCCGCAGCAGCCGCGCGAACAGCCGTTTGTGCTCTGCCGACACCTCGCCGGCTGCGACCTGGCCGTTGTGGTCCGAGTCGAGCCGCTCGAACAGCGCGGCATCCGCGGCCGAAGGTGGATCGGCCGCCGCTGTGAGGCCGGAGGTCAAAAACGAAGCCGCGGCGAGCACAATCGAACGATACGCGAAGGATTTCATGGCATGGGCCCCGGAGGTGCTCTCTCATTGTATCAACCTTCCCGGCGGCTTGAAGTTCCGGGATTACGCTTGCATTTCCGCCCCTGTTTTCCGGCTGCTATCAGCCGGTCGCCGGTCGGCTTGACGCCAAATTGCGGCTTTCCTATGCTCCCGCCGGCCCTCGTAGTCGAGTTTCGCCAAAGTTCGATCGCGGCCGTCTCGGCGAGACTGCCCTACGTGGCCGAACCCCGTTGGCGCAGCCGGCGTATTGTGCGAAGGTGGCACCATCGCCCCGGCTGAATAATGCGAACGACCGGCCGACGATGTTGATCAAATGCGACGCTGCCAGGTGCGTACGAGCGGACAGCCGGCACGATTGGTTCGGCTGGAGCAAGCGACCGACGCAACATCGCCATAGATGATACAGGGCGTGTGTCAGGGCTGATTGGCCCCAGAAAAGTTTTGCTGCAAGCGGCCCACGAACTGGGTCGATGCTGATAGCGGGGAGTCGAACGACAGTCGCTAAGTACGAGTACATATTCGATTTCTGAATTGACTTTGATTGGTACTTCTGGCCTTACGGTTGACCCTCGACTCCCGACTTATCCCCGCTTCTCTTCGGAGACCGTCACCATGCACATCCACGGCACAAATCACGTCCACGGTCCGCACGGCATCAACCCGCCACACGCACCGTTTCGCGGTCAGGCGGCCGGACAAGCGCCCGCGGCCCGTGGGACCGATCGGGTCGATATTTCGCCCGCTGCCGAAGCTGCGGCCCGTGCGGCCGAGAGCGGCGAAGTCCGTCATGAGCTGGTGAACCAGATCCGCGACCAGATCGCCGCCGGCACCTACGAAACGCCCGATAAGCTGGACATCGCGCTCGACCGGCTGCTCGACGAAATCGGGTAGGCCCACCGGGGGCGGGAGCCTTTTGCGACCAATATAGCCGACCCATCTTGGGTCGGTTCGGCGAGTCTCGCCATAGACTGCTGGCGCCATTCGCGACTTTGAGCGGCCAGGATGGCCGGGCTATGTTTTTGCAAAAGAGTCCCGACCCCCTCGTGCCGCCCTTTCTTGCTGCCCGCTTGCTCGCAACTTCGGCCAGGCTTAGAATCAATAAGCATCAGCCATTTCGGTCGTAAAGCAAAATTGCCGCGAGAGTTCTGGCGATCGGTTGGTGGGTTCTTCAGTCTCAATAAGCGTCCCTAATAGGCATCGAAGCCCAGGGGGTCGGGACACTTTTTGCGAAAACATAGCCGACCCATCTTGGGTCGGTGGAGAACTCCGGCCAGGATGGCCGGACTATATCGTCGCAAAAGACTCCCGACGCCGTGTCCCCATGTCCAACGACTTTTCACTTGGCGAAGTTCAGGTGTCCCTCTCGCCGCAGGAGCGGTTCGAGGAGTATTTGCAGAGCCGCGGTAAGCGGATCACCCAGCAGCGGAAGGCCTTGGTGCAGTTCGTCTTTGCACGGCACGACCATTTCGACGCCGACGAACTGATCGACAGCCTGAGCGGCCGGCATGAGGCCGAGCGAATCAGCCGGCCGACCGTCTACCGCACGCTCAACGAGCTAGTCGACGCGGGCCTGCTGCGAAAAATGACGCTCGCTGGCCGGGCCGTGTACGAGCACGACTACGGCTACCCGCAGCACGACCATCTCTACTGCCAGATGTGCGACAAGCTGATCGAATTCTCGAGCGAAGAGCTGCAGGAAATCCGCGACGCCGTGGCCCGCGAGCACAACTTCCGCGTCACCGGTCACCGCCTGATCATCACCGGCGTGTGCAACGAATGCAGCCGCAAACGGCATCGGCGCCAGTCGCCGCTGGACCTGATTTGACGTATCTGAACTCGCAAGAGTTCAGGTCGATCGGTCATGAGCCAGCAAATCAACTGAATTCTTGCGAAGTCAGCTACGCTCAAACACACAACTCGGCGGCAGACACGGTCGTATTCCCGTACCTCTTGCGAATTGGTGCCACCAATTCAGCTAGAAACTCGTCGACCTGCTCCGCGCTGCGGCCGGTGAGCTTGGCCGGATCGACAACGGCATCGATGTCGACGTTGGCGAACGCCTTGTCTTTCTTCAATCGCGTTAACAGGTCGTTCTCGCCGCCTCGTTCTTTCACGACGGCTGCCGCGGCGTGGCTGTGTTGGCGGATGCGTTCGTGAAGGTCTTGCCTGTCGCCGCCGGCCGCGACGGCGGCCATGAGGATGTTTTCGGTCGCCATGAAGGGCAGCTCTTCGCGAAGATGCTTGGCGATGACTTGCGGATACACCGCTAAGCCGCAAGCGATGTTTTGGTAGAGCAGCAAAATGGCGTCGATCGCCAGGAACGCCTGCGGGATGACGAGGCGGCGGTTGGCGCTGTCGTCGAGCGTGCGTTCCATCCACTGCGTGGCGTGAGTCTGAGCCGCATTGGGGGCCAGGTTCATCGCGAAGCGGGCCAGCGAGCAAATCCGCTCGGCCCGCATGGGATTGCGCTTATAGGCCATTGCCGAGGAGCCGATTTGATCTTTCTCGAACGGTTCCTCGATCTCTTTACGGTGGGCCAGGATTCGCAGGTCGGTCGCCGCCTTGTGGCTGCTGGCGGCAATGCCGGCGAGCACGTCGAGCACTTGGGCGTCGATTTTCCGCGAGTACGTTTGGCCGGTGATGGCGTAAGTTGCGTCGAAGCCGATCTTCTTGGCGACCAGTTTTTCGAGCTTCCGCACGTTGTCGTGGTCACCGCCAAACAGTTCCAAAAAGCTGGCCTGCGTGCCGGTGGTGCCTTTGACGCTGCGAGCCTTTAGCGATGCGATGTGATGTTCTACTTCGTCCAGGTCGAGAACCAGGTCGTACGCCCACAGGCACGCCCGCCGGCCGACCGTGGTGGGCTGGGCCGGCTGCAGGTGCGTGAAGCTCAGCGTCGGCAGCTCGCGATATTGCTTCGCAAAGTCGGCGAGCGACCCGATCACTGCCGCCAACCGGCCGGCCACCATCTGGAGTGCTTCGCGCATGATGATGAGGTCGGCGTTGTCCGTGACGTAGCAACTTGTGGCCCCCAGGTGAATGATGGCGCGGGCGGTGGGGCATTGGTCGCCGTAGGCATGGACGTGGGCCATTACGTCGTGCCGCAGCTTGCGTTCGTACTGATTGGCGGCGTCGAAATCGATGTCGTCGACTGCGGAGCGCAACTCGGCGATCTGCTCTTTGGTGATCGGCAGCCCCAATTCGGCCTCGGCCTCGGCCAGCGCGACCCACAGCCGCCGCCACGTGCTGAACTTCCGCTGGTCGCCCCACAGCATTGCCATTTCGCGCGAGGCGTAGCGGCTGACAAGTGGGTTATCGTAAACGTCGTGCGGCATGGAGTCCTATTCTTCCGCGTCGGTTGGCCGCTGGCCCAGCACCACGAGAGCCAGCACAATTACCAACCCCACCAGGCCAACGGCCCACACCACCTGGCAGGCGGTGGCGACGTGGCGGACGATTACCGCGCCGGCCGCATCATCCATGCTCGTCAGCAGTCCGGCGACCCATGACAGGGTGGCCTGCACCACCGGTAGTGCCAGGGCCAGCACGAGCAATGTCTTGGCGGCAGAGCGGAGGGTCATCGATGGCGTCTCACAGTGCGGGCCGACGGGGTCGGGACTCTTTTGCAGAAATATCGCCGACCCATCTTGGGTCGATTGAAAACTCTGGCCAGGATGGCCGGGATATATCGTCGCAAAACAGTCCCGACCCCGTACTTTACCGCCACCGTTTTCGCCCAGTGGGGCAGTGGTGTCAATGCGACCGACCGTCCGGACTGCGTCATAGTCCGCCGATTGGCGTCGGCCGCGCAATACAGGACGGAATACCCGAATAAACGGCATACGAATGGATGGTGGCGATTGCCGCTGCCCGCCGGCTGATTGACCGATTTCGTCGGCGGAGGACAATGGAATGGGGTGCTGCGTGGCATGCTTTCCCGCCGCGGCGGGTAAGCATGTTCCGAGCGTATCCATGGTCATGTCTACGCCTCTGCGCGGCGAAGACATGCCACCCGTCGCACCCCACCATCAGACACCGGACGGTCGAGGCAAGTTCGTGCTGGATTTTCGCTATCCGCATCGAAGTGGGCGGCGCTGCGCTATCGCGCTGGCGCTCGCGCTCGTTTGCGCCGTCCCGCTGCCGGTTCGAGCGGCCTCGCTGCTGCTTAAGGACGGCCGCACGCTCGAGGGCGACTACGCGCAAATCGGCAGCGTGGCCGAGAGCCCGCTGGCGCCACGGGCGGCCAAGGGAGAAGTGCCGGTAACGCCGCTGCTCATCATCGACGACGGCCTTCGGCGGACGTTCATCCACAACGTCCAGGTTCGGCAGGTGCTCGAGCAGGATTCCCCGAAGGGCGTTCGAATCAACTTGTGGCAACAGGTGGCCAACAGCGGCGGCGGCGTGGGCCGCATCGGCAAGGCCACCCGCGTCGAGCCGTTCGACGAATTCGGCCGCCGTATCTATGAAATGCAGAGCACCGAGGGCCAGCTTTCCATCGTGCAGGGCATTACGCAGGTGACGCCCGTCTTTACCAAGGTCGAAGGCCTGATGGGCGCCAATCGGCCGATCGTTTGGGACATGCGAATCGCCACCAGCAGCATCCCACGCGAATCGCTCAGCCGTATCCTCTCGACCTCCGTCGCACGCGACGATCTGGAGGGCCGGCTGCAAGTGGTGCGACTCTATCTGCAAAGCGAACGTTATCACGATGCCCGCGCCGAACTCGACCAGGTCATCCAGCAATTCCCCGAACGCAAGGACCTGGCCGAGCAGAGCCAGCAACTCCACCAGCTCGGTGCCCGTATGGTGCTGAAGGAGATTCGGCTCAGTGGCGCGGCCGGGCAGCACCAGCGCGCCCGCGAGCTCTTGGCCCGCTTGGCCCAGCTTCCCACGGAAGGCGTGGCGGGCGAAACGCTGGAAGAAGTCCGCGAGCTGCTGGCCAAGTACACGGCCGAGGAGCAGCGACGGGCCGCGGTGGTCAAGGAGTTGACCGCCCAGGTCGCGGCGATCCCCGATGAAAACAGCCGTCGACTGGCCGAGAGTTTTGCCAAAGAGATCACGGACGAAGTAAACGAAGACGCGATTGGCCGGCTGACCTCGTTCGAGCGGCTGGCCGACGACAAGGCCCTGTCGCCCGAGCAAAAGGTGGCCCTGGCGATCAGCGGCTGGCTCGTCGGCTCCAACCAGGCGACCGACAACTTTCACGTCGCGGTGACGCTGGCCCAGGTGCGGGACAAGATCCGCCAATATCTGCGCGAGCCGCTGGCTGCCAACCGCCCGCAGATCGCTCGGGAGCTGCACGACATCGAGAGCGCATCGGTCGAGCGGGTCGCACAAATCCTGAAGTTGATGAAGCCGCCGACCGACGTGCTCGAAAGCGCCCGTCGCGGGCCGGGGCAGTACGAATTCGCGGTGCCCGGGCTGGAAGGCGAGGGCGACAGCCGGTATTTCATCCAGCTCCCGCCGGATTACGATCCCCTGCGCCACTATCCGACGATCGTGACGCTGGCCGACGCGGGCGTCGACCCGCAACAAATGCTCGATTACTGGGCCGGGCCGGCGAGCGCTGAGCAGGACGGCCAGCGGCAAGGCCAGGCCAGCCGCTACGGGTACATCACGATCGCCGTCGATTGGCAGTCGGCCCACCAGTTTACGTACGACTACACATCCCGCGAGCATTTCGCCGTGCTTCGGGCACTGCGCGATGCGTGCCGGCGGTTCGCCGTGGATACCGATCGAGTGTTTCTCACCGGCCACGGCATTGGCGGCAACGCGGCCTGGGACATCGGCCTCGCCCATCCCGATTTGTGGGCGGGCGTGATCCCAGTCGTTGCCGAAAACGACAAGTACATTATCCGCTACTGGCCAAACGCCAAGTACACGTCTTGGTACTTTGTCGGCGGCGAGTTGGACGGCGACAAAATGCTCCACAACGGCGTGGTGCTCGACCGCATGATCAAGCCCGATTGCGACACGACAGTAGTTGAATTCCTCGGCCGAGGCTACGAGCCGTTCGGCGACGAGATCCAGCGGTTGTTCGATTGGATGGGCCGCCGCCGCCGCACGATGCCGAAGGACATCGAGTACGTCACGATGCGGCCATGGGACAATTTCTGCTGGTGGCTGGAGGCGGAAGGCCTGGCGCCAAAGTCGATGGTTTCGCCCGGCAACTGGCCCGCGCCGAGCGGTGCGCGTCCCACTCGATTGGAGAGCAAGCGGCTGGCCGGCAACAAGATCACGGTCCGACTGCAGGCCAACACGACGACCGTGTGGCTGTCGCCCGACCTGGTGGATTTCAACGAGCGGATCAGCGTGGAGCTCAACGGCCGCTCGATCGGGCCCCGGGACCGCTTCATCGCCCCGGATTTGACCGTGCTGCTGGAAGACGCGCGGACGCGTGCCGATCGGCAACACCCGTTTTGGGCAAAAGTGACGAATCCGTGACGCCGAAGAACGATTCGGGATTGCGGATTGCGGATTCGCTGGCGAGGGGTTCTGTCGCATTGGATTTTTTTCTTTTTTTCGGTGGGGCGTTATTCGGTGAATTTCGCCTCACCTCGTGTCCGCAAGTCGCTCGCCGGCCCGCAGTTCGAGAGCGGCGGTGAGGCGATATTCGCTGAATAACGCCTCGGGGGTGGGACAGTATCCTTGCGGGGTGAGGCGGTATTCGTCAGTTGTCAGTTGTCAGTTGTTGGTCGTTGGTGGTTGGTGTAGCTGAAGTCGCAAGACTTCAGATGCGTGGCTGAATTCTTGCGAATCCAGCTACGGCGATGCGGCTGAATTCTTGCGAATCCAGCTACGGCGATGTGACTGAAACTTGCGAATCCAGCTACGGCGATGCGGCTGAATTCTTGCGAATTCAGCTACGGCGATGCGATGCGGCTGAATTCTTGCGAATTCAGCTACGGCGATGTGGCTGAATTCTTGCGAATCCAGCTACGGCGATGGGAGTCACCCTAGCACAGGCCGTGGCCCAATTTCCAGGAAGAAATTCCGCCCGCTCACACTTTTTCAACCGCGGCAATTGGGCAGTCCAAAATTCGGCGCGGCAACTTGTGACAGAAACTCGTTGTCACGCAACGAGTTTCGAAAGCGGCACGAGCGGCGGCCGCGCGTGGGCGCCGATTTCGGTCGATCGGCGGGATCGAACAAGGCAGTACTCGGCCGTTTTGTGACACGCTCGTCGGTATTGTTGGCGGGCAGTGGCCCACCTTACGTGCCTACCGGGCGCAGTGCGCTAAGAACGGTACTCTGTGACGCATGACCTGGGCATGCGGAGGAAAAACGTTCGTGAATGGTCGGATTCCGCGTATGCTGATGGACGGGAAAGCTGGGTGTCCCCGGTCCCCCAGTCCCGGGTCAACGCAGGCTGAACCATTTCACGGCGACCGCTCCAACGGCCACCACGCCTAACAGCAACCACGCTCCGGGTTCCGGTACCGACGTTAGAGTGCCAAACTCCAATTGATCGAAGCCAACGCTGCCTTGGTCGCCGCTGATCACTACAGAGTGGATACCAGGGAAATTGAATTGCAGCACCGGTCCGGAAACGCCAAATGGCTTGTCGTCCGTGTCGCTGGTCGAGCCGAGTACGTTGCCTGAAGGGCCGTAGGCCGTGGCGAATATACTGCCAAATCCGGGCCCGAAGGGATACCAATCGCCTTGGATCTTGAAGGCATCGGTCACCGCCTTTACCGACGTATTGGCAACGTCGAAGAATGAGATCGTGATGGGAGCGGTGTAGTTTAGAACCTCGTTGGCATACGTTCCGCCAATAATGTTGGGGACGCTTGCCGTTGGAAAGCCGAATCCGTGATCCACTAGCGCAGCGAACCCCGCCAGCGACGTGAACGAGACGCCGTGTGATGCTAAGTACTGATTTGTCAATCGGCTTTGCGCCGGAACCACGATGGCCGCGTTCGGCATCGCGACAAGGCCGCTCGGCATCTCCTCGAACGTGATTAGCGTGGCTGCTGCGTGGGGGGCAGCCGCTAAACTAAATACCAAGCAAGTTAGGACGAGGGTAAGTACTTGTTTCACTGCGACTCTCCTGCAGAGATTTCAGGGTAGTTGAATACGTACCTCTCGCAATTCGTGAGATTAACGACCAGATTCGCGCGCTCGCTGTTGTCCCAGAAACTTGGCCCGAAGGCACCGTGCGCCGACTGCGTGACAACGAAAGCCGCAAAGCACGCAATCAACACGCCTGTGCGCCGCATGATCCGGTCGCTGATCCTGGCGTGCAGGATTCCAACTCGTAGCTCGTTTATCGTTAGGTTCTCGGCCACGCGCAATCTGTCGCCGGATGCACATTAGAGCAAATTTCCTTTTTATGTACTGGGTGGCTG
>JBIOWO010000384.1:0-4648 GCA_044868555.1 Lacipirellulaceae bacterium
ATCAGGCCGACGATGATCAGGCTGGGCAGCACAACGCCCGCCATCCAGGGATCATAGTACACCAGCATTTCCTGTAACCCGAGGAAATACCAGGGAGCCTTCGACGGATTGGGTGTCTTGACGCTGCTGGCCGGCTCTTCGAGCGGCGCCTGCAACCAGATCGCCCAGAAGATCAATAGGGCCGACAAGGCGATCATGCAGATCATCTCGGTGTAGACCAGGTCGGGCCATACCAGGACTTTTTCATCGTCCAACTTTTCGAGCGGCGGCAGGCCCTGGGCCTTCCGGCGATCGTTTTCGACCGCGCGGTGGGTGGCCATCCAGGTGAAAAACGCGAGCAGAAACACCAGGGCCACGATCGGCACGTTGTCCGGCTTGGCGACGATGGCGAAGAAATCGGGGTCGGGCATCGACAGGCCGAGAAATAGCAGCATCAAGTTCCAAACCGTCCAGGCGATGGCCGGCTTCACGAACCACGTGCGCAGAAAGTACAGCACGGCGAGCACGGCCGTCGTGCCGACGCTGTAAATCACCGGGCCGGTGTGCTCGTTGACAAACGTGCGGAAGGCCTCGGGCATCCGCGGCATGGAATCAATATTCGCCCCGGCCGCGAACGACGCGAGGAACACATAAAAAACGGCCAGCAGGCACCACAGGATCGCGTTAGTGAAACGCGCCGGCCCGATGCGGAAATACGTCACCAACTCGGTCTTTTGCCAGAGATAGTAGGCGGCCACGCCGTTCATGACGGCGAGCATGAGATAGTACGGCACCAGGAAGGTGGAGACCGTTTCGGCGAACTGTTGCAGATTGCCGTGCATGCAGAAGGTGTCGGGTAGCGGGTGTCGGGTGTCAGTCGCCGATTACAACGGGCCGCTGATGCCGCCGTCCTTGCGGACGCGCCAAAAGTGGATCGCCAAAAGCAGGGCGACCGCCAGCGGAATCGCGATGCAGTGCAAAATGTAAAACCGGTTGAGCGTTTCCTCGCCGACGTTCCGCGCGCCGAGCAAGGCGAAGCGCGCATCGGTGGCGTTAGTAATCATGGGATAGCCGAGGGTGAGCAACTGGTGGCCCGGCCCTTCGTGCCCGAGGATCGGGGTCGCCCGAGCCATATTCGAGCCGACCGTAATAGCCCACACGGCCAACTGGTCCCATGGCAGCAGGTAGCCGGTGAAGGAGAGCAGGAGCGTGAGCAGCAATAGGATCACGCCGATCACCCAGTTGAACTCGCGCGGCGGCTTGTAGCTCCCGGTGAGGAACACGCGGTACATGTGGAGCCAGACGGTGATCACCATCGCGTGGGCGCCCCAGCGATGGATTTCGCGCATGATGCCGAGCGAATAGACGTCGCGCAGCGCCAGGATATCGTTGTACGCCCACTCCAGCGTGGGACGGTAGTAGAACATCAACAAGACTCCGGTCACCGTTTCAACCAGGAACAGAAAGAACGTCACGCCCCCCATGCACCAGGTGTAGGAGAGCGCGATGCCTTGTTTCTTGATTGAGACGGGGTGGAGATGCAGAAAGAAGTTGGTGAGCATCACGACGATGCGGTTGCGCCGGTCGACGGGCATCGGATGCCGAAAGATGCTCTTCCAAATCTGTGATTCGTAAATGATTTCGCCAAGGCCGGGCATGATGATCGTGGTCCGTGAGATGAACTAGCGAATAATGGCTTCCGACTTACTGCAATGAACAACGCGCGTCGCGAGCGACGCGGCTAAATGTATTACACTGTCACGAAACTGGCGGCGTCCTTCCACTGGCCCATTTCTTCCTGGAACGTGCGGCTCTTGTCGACCTGGATCTCGCCGTTCGGGGCCATGGAGACCGCGTACCGCTCGAGCGGCCGCGGGGCCGGGCCTTCGAAATTGATGCCGTCCTTGTAAAAACCGCTGCCGTGGCACGGGCACTTGAATTTCTGCTCCGCTTCCAGCCAGTTGGGCGTGCAGCCAAGGTGCGTGCACACACTTTTCAAGGCGAAAATCTGCTGCTCGCCCTTGTATTCGGTGTTCACAATCCACACGCCGAATTGGGCCTTGTACTTCTCCTCGACCTGACCGGGAGCGAACTGGTCGGGCCGGCCGACCGTGAATCGGCTGGGCGGCTCCCGCAATATATTCGGGAACATGAATCGCACGCTGCCCAGCGTCCAGGCGGCGATAGTGGCCGAGAGTGCGGTGAAGCCGACCGCCAGCGCCGAAAAGCCCATGATGAACGCACGCCGCTCCTCGACTTGCTCTTTCTTGCTGCGATCAGCCACCGATTTCGCGTAATCCGGTTTCACCGGCATCGGCGGGACGACGATTGCCTCTTTGGCCTTGGCCTTTTTGGCATCGGCGACGGCGGCGGGCGGCGCTTTGGCGGCCGCTTCGGCTTTGGTCATGGGGCCGGGCTTCGTGACCTTGTGCGCGGCAAGAATACTCTGTGTGTCGACCGGCTCGGCCTTGGCGGCGGGCGCTTCCTTCTTGGCGGGCGCCGCTTTGGCGGCGGACGCAGCGGCCGGCTTGGCGGACGACTTTTCTTTGGGAGCTGAGGGGGTCGGCGCCGCACCCCCCTTGTCCACAGTGCGGGCGGCGGCCAGCATTTCGGCGACACTCAGCTTAGCGCCCGGTGCGGGCTTCTTGGCTGCTGACGCCGCGGACTCGGCGAGCGCTTGTTGCGCTGCTTTGGGTGCGGCTGCTTTTTCCTCAGCCGGCGCGGGCTTCGCGGCACTCGCACCACCACCGTCTTTTGCGTCCGCTTTTCGCGCGGCGGCCAGCATCTCGGCCACCGTCATCTTTTTGTTGTCGGCCATCTCGGTTCGCTTGCCGTTTGATTCGCTTGCGGTATGTCGTCGCTGTTTGTTTGCACTCTGATCGTCACCATCGGCAGACAGCAATGTGGCAGAAGGGTTGGCCTGGGGGAGTGCCAACTCAACCACTTTCGCGAGTCTGGAAGGCCGCGGCCGCTGACGGGCAATCCGTTGCGCCCGAACAGGTTATAGGAAGCCGACCGGCAGCCGGTCAGGGGATTGTGACTTTTTTCACAATGTTCCTACTACCTGTTTAGGGTTCATGTGCATTTTTGTCAACCGCCGTTTGCCAACTTCGCCACAACAGCGCGAAACGTAGATTGTCCGCGCGAAACATAGATCGGTAAAGATCAAAATGTTTGCTGCCGCGTAAGTTAAGTGGCGTGACACAATTGTTCGACTACCTCTGCAGGCCCGCTCGCGGCGATTGACGTTCCCAATGCGGATGCGGAAACTAAGGCTGGCCGGTGCGTCGAATTGCATTCCGGTCATGCTCAATTGTTGATTACTTGCGGTGAGTTGATTGATGAAAGTCCTCGTCGTCGGCAACGGTGGTCGCGAACACGCCCTGGCGTGGAAGATCGGCCAGAGTCCGCGCGTGGATCGAGTGTTCGTCGCGCCGGGCAATGCCGGCACGGCCCTGGATGCGGAAAACGTCGCCATCGCGGCGACCGATGTGCCGAAGCTCGTCGAATTTGTAAAGCAGAACGAGATTGGCCTCACCGTCGTCGGGCCCGAGGCGGCCCTCGCCGCCGGCTTGGTCGATGCATTGCAGGATGCCGGGAGGCGGGCTTTCGGACCGACGCAGGCCGCCGCCGAGCTCGAAAGCAGCAAAGTGTTCTGCAAAAACCTGCTCCGCCATGCCGACGTGGCCACCGCCGACTACCGCGTGTTTCAAAATGCCAAGGCGGCGGTGACCTATTTGAAGGACCGCGATGACGTGTCCGTGGTCGTAAAGGCCGACGGCCTGGCGGCCGGCAAGGGCGTCATCGTGTGCGACAATCGCGAGCAGGCGCTGGCCGCGGTCGACCGTATCGCCGTGCAAAAGGAATTCGGCGAATCGGGCGATCAACTGGTGATCGAAGAGCGACTGCATGGCCAGGAAGCGAGCGTGCTGGCGATCACCGACGGCCAGACGCTGATCACCATGCCGCCGTGCCAGGATCACAAACCAGCCTACGACGGCGACAGGGGCCCGAACACCGGCGGCATGGGCGCCTATTGCCCCGCACCGCTTATCACCGACGAGTTGCTGACCAAGGTCGAGGAGAAAGTACTGGTGCCGACGATCCATCAGATGAAGCGGTCGCGCCGGCCGTTTCGTGGCGTGCTCTATGCCGGGCTGATGATCACCCACCAGGGCATCGAGGTGCTGGAATACAATGTGCGGTTCGGCGATCCCGAGTGCCAGCCGCTGCTCGTGCGATTGAAAAGCGACTTGGTCGATCTATTGGAAGCAACAGTCGATGGTCGCCTGGACGAGGTAGCCCCGCCCGAGTGGGACCCGCGGCCCGCGGTATGTGTCGTGATGGCCAGCGAGGGCTATCCGGGCAAGTACGAGCGCGGCGTGCCGATCCGCGGCCTCGACGAAGCCGCCAAGCTGCCGGACGTGAAGGTGTTTCACGCCGGTACGGCGACGAAAGACGGACAAATCGCGACCGACGGCGGCCGCGTGCTGGGTGTGACCGCGCTGGGCACGAGCATTTCCGCGGCCAAGCTGCAGGCCTACACGGCGGTCAAGTGCATCCGCTTTAGCGGCGCGTGGTGCCGGAAAGATATTTCGGACAAAGCGCTGGCGCACAAATAGCAATTGACATTAGCGTCGGCGGCCACGCCGAATTTCTTGCATTAACG
>JBIOWO010000385.1:0-7968 GCA_044868555.1 Lacipirellulaceae bacterium
GCGGGCAAATTTGATCGGCTTGCCTGCTTCGATCGTCAGCCCTTGGGCGAGCTCTTCGGCGCGTTCGCGGCAGCGGGCCGCGGCATGTTGCAATACGCGTTTGCGCTGCCAGGCCGGCATCCGCCGCATCGGTGCGGCGGCCTCTGCCGCTGCGGCAATTGCCTGAAAGAGCACGGTGGGATTCGCCAGCGCGACGTGCGTGGCAATCTTGCCGCTGTACTTATCGGTGACGGCAAGGTCGGCGTTGGGTCGTTGGGGACGGTTGGCCAGGTAATACGGATACTGTTCTTTGAGCATCTGAATCCTTCTTTGATCGTTGCCTGCGAATGTCAGACAATCCCTGGCAGAGCAGAGGTTTCCCTAACGGTACGTGGCGAGAACATAGCACGCGTCAACTGGCCGAACGCAACCTAATTCGAAGCGCCCGCGGCGGCCGGGACGATGGTGGCGATGTTCGGCCGGGGCGGCTCGGCCATGTCGTGCCCCAAGAAGAAGCCCGGATGTGCGGGCTGATTGTACGATACGTTTTGCCACGCTACGCCCAGCCGATAAACTGGATCGTGCATCAACGTGACCAGGCGACGCTCGGTCGGAATGGTCGTGACAAAAATGCGGAGCTCGCGGTTATCTCGCGTGCGAGCCACAATTTCCTCCCGCCAGTCTCCCAGAATATCGGCGCATAGGCAGGGGTTCGATTTGGAACCGTTGTTGGCAACGCAGTCGTAATCGGCGCCGTCCAGCACGTCGACTTCCCGCTCGTTCTCATAGTCCCACTTCCTGACGCGGACGCCGTTCAAGAGTTCGCGCAGTTCGTCGCCGTCCCACCAAATGCCCATGTTGCAGATCCGCGGCATGGCTTGCGAAATTCGTTTTCCATGAATGTCGTAGAAACCGGTCGCCGGGGCGGGAGCTGGGGATTGCGTTTGCGGTTGCGGTTGCGACTCGGCCTGGGAATCGGCCGGAAGCTGCGGCGATTCGGGCCGCCGCGCACCTTCGTCCGGCAGCGATTCGGCCGGCCGATCGGCGTCCGGCCGCCGGCGGCGTCCGAAGCGGCGCCCCCGTCCGGAGCGGCCGGGCGTGTCGATACCCCACATTTCCAATCCTCGATGTCGCGGATCGACGTCCAGTGCCACGGCCCTGGCGATTCCGCCCGACTGCGTGGACGGTATGCCAAATAGCTGCTCGCCGGTGCGCGCGTCGCGGAGCTGCATACCGGCCGGGTTACGCACGTCGCCGTTGGCCTTGAACACCTCCAGGCCCGGATGGTCCGGATCGATATCGGTGAAGTGCATCGCATCGCCGTGGCCGAAGCCGGTGGAATACAGGCCCTGGCCGTTGTCGTCGATCACGCAGGAGCCGTAGATGATTTCGTCGCGACCGTCGGCATCGACGTCGCCCACGCTGATCCCGTGATTGCCCTGTCCGCGATAGGCTTTGTTGCCGGGCGTGCCGTCGTCGCTGTCGAACGTCCATACGTGCTTGAGCTGGCCGTCACGCCAATTCCATGCCGCCAGGACGCACCGCGTGTAGTAACCGCGGCACATCACCAAGCTGGGTCGATTGCCGTCAAGATAAGCAACGCATGCCAGAAAGCGGTCGCCGCGGTTGCCACGATCATCGCCCCAGGCGGCGAGTTCTCCGCGGGGCGGAATGTAATCGACCGTGGCCAGCGCGGCGCCGGTCAATCCATCGAAGACAGTGAGAAACTCCGGTCCTTCGAGGATTCGGCCCGCGTCATTGCGATAGTCGGCGTCCGCGTCGCCAATCGTTTTGCCCGTGCCATCCACGGTGCCGTCCGCTGTTTTGCAGGCCAACTCGGCCCGGCCATCGCCGTCCAGGTCATAGACCATGAACTGCGTGTAATGGGCTCCCTCGCGAATGTTTTTCCCAAGGTTGATCCGCCACAGATGCTTGCCGTCGAGGCGGTAGGCGTCGAACATCGGCTCGGTGGTCGAGCCGTCCTGCGAGTTGTCGCGGCCACGCCCGACCAGATGGACGACGATTTCATACTCGCCGTCGCCGTCCAGATCGCCAACCGAGGCATCGTTCAAATGATAACGGTCGGGCAGCGAGACCGGGATCGACAGATAGGGCCGAGCCTCGGCGCCGGCCGGCATGACGAAGCGTTGCGACGCGTCGGCTTCGCGACCGTCGATGACGGCTCGAACGAACCAGGCGTTTTGCCTGGCGGGATCGGCGTCGCGATCGACGAAGTGCGTGGCGCCGGCGAGCGGCGCCGGATTCAAGCGAATCGGCTCGCCGTCATCGGTCACGCGGTACACGTTGAAAGCGGTGTTCGGTGGTTCGGTGCCCAGGAGCCGCCACTGAACGAATACGCCGTCGTCGTTGCGCAGGGCGACAAGACCGCGGCCGAGCCGCTCCATCTGGCGCTGAGCCAGTGCGTGCCCACATGGCGCAACGAGGGCGGCGGCGATCGCGACGGTCAGCCAAGGTCGATGCAGCAAATCTATTGGCTGAATTGATTTCAATTTGAGCTCGTTGCTGGTAATGGTTACATACCCTCCACGCAGGCCAAAGAGAGTTTTTTGGCTGGGGCGTGACCCCTTCGAAGGGGACAGGTCGTTTTTGGGTGTCGCTGCCTCGGAAGGAGGCAATTTTGCGACGTGCTTGCGCACCGGGAGCGCTTCCGAAACGGTTGAGTCGCTCGGTGAGGGGTCGGAAAAACTTCCGTTCGACCGCGTGGCATTGTACTGAAACGAAGGCGCGTCGTCAGCAAGTATTCTTGGCCGCGCTGACGACGAACCTCCGGCCAATTGTGCCTGCCTTCGTTGGCAGGTACCGAGACGGCAGGAAAAAATGGACCGATTCCCAGTTATTGCGTCGGCTCACCCCCGCCGCCGCCAGCCGCAGCCCAGCGCGAGCACCATCGCGGCCAACAACAACGTCCCCGGCTCCGGCACGGCCCCGGCCCCCACGCCGGCTCCGGCGCCCGGGGTCGTGTCGCCGAAGTTCGAGCGCCACTGGTTGTAATGCGCCTGTCCAATCGTGCCGGCGATGGGATTGTTCGACAGGAGGTTATTCGTGCCCTCGTTTTCGCGCCACACCACGTAGTCGGCCGTGTCCACGACGCCGTTGTTGTTGTAGTCGCCGGCTAGGACGACGGGCAGCGAATTAACTGTCATCGAGATCTGGCCCAACGTGCTGTAGTCGACCACGACCCCGGTGGGCACCGCAAAGGTGCCGGTCAACGCGCCCGTGTACGTGGCGATGATGTGTGGCCCCGTGGGTAATGTGCCGGCCAGCAGCGACGCCACGAGCGGCGAGCCATTCAGCGTCAGGTTGCCTGTGACGGCGAGCAGGTCGCTCATGCTGGACGTGCCGTCGACCTCGGCCTTGAATATGGCGTTGGAATTCAGCACAACATCACCCAGGACCGAAAGCGTGCCGATGCTGGCTCCAGGCGACAGCGTTCCGCCGGGGTTGACGGTGATCGGCACAGGCGTGACGCCATCGCCGATCGTGCCTGTGCCGCCGAGCGTGCCAGTCGAATTGACAACGTAGGCGGGGGCGGCGCCCGTGATGACCGCATTGGGCGTGTGCGTACCGTTCACCAGTAGCGTGCCGCCGTTCACCGTCGTCGTACCGGCGTAGTCGTTGGTGCCCGTGAGTGTCAACGTTCCGACCCCGACTTTGGTAATGTGGGTGACGGCAGTTGACCCTCCGCTGCCAGTCCCGTTAGTAATCGTCCCGTTGAAAGTCGTAGACGTATTAAGCTCGCCGATCTGCCAAGTTTTCTGTTGAGCCCCGGAGCCGCCGGTATTTCCACCCAAGATGGAACCGGCGTCACCCTGCAAACCGCCGAGGCGAATCGTCTGCGCACTACTCGCGAAATCGCGAAGCTCGCCGCCCACGCCCAGCGTGACCGTCGAACCAGGCAATCCCGTGTTGGCACCCTGGGTGCGCAACAACATGCCGATGCTGTTGGAGCTTACGCTCAAGTTGCCGGTATAACTCAAGTTGTTCCCTGTGATACTGGCAATCTTTCCGGCGACGGTAGTAATGAAATCAACGTTGCCACTGCTCGATAGGGCCGGAAAAACGGTCGACTGGCCGGCGGTGCCATTAACTTCGATCGTATTGGTGCTGCCGGCAGTCATGACCAATCCCGAGTTTGTCAGCCCAGCGCCGTTCACAGTGCTGCTGGTAATTAACTTGCTGTTACCCGAAATTGTGAGCATGTTTGTGCCGAGTGCTCCCAATGCACCGCCGATATCGACGGTGCCACTCTGAATCGACGCAGCGCCGGTGAAACTGTTGGTGGTTTGCAGGATTAGGCTCCCCGCCCCTTGTTTTGTGAAGGTACTTGAACCCGAAATGCCGCCCGTCCCTGTGATCGAGTAATTCAACGCCGTATTGTTTACGGTGACAGCCAACGGCAGCACGGTGGCATTCAGCGTTACAGTCGAATTCGTGACCGGCGTGCTGCCCGGACCAAACGTATCTGCAAACGTAACAGTATCCCCATCAAAATATCTGTCCGCCGTGTTGGCGCCATTGTTGTGCCAATTGAGCGGACCGGCGGCGCCGGCTACCCAAATACTGTCGGCGGCACCTGTCCAATTGATGCTGACGCCGGCGCTGGCGGAGCCAACCGTCATCTGCAATTGATTGCCCGACACGGCCAATGTCGGCGCGGTACCACGACCGGGCCAGTTCACCGTCCAGCCTGCCGGATTGGAACCGCCAAATCCGCCGGTCGAGTTGATGATGTTATACGTGCCAGTAGTGAAACCTCCTAGAAAAAACGGACTGAGCGTCGGCGTGCCAGTCAGATCTGTAACGCCGTTCACCTGGATCAGGTCATTGCCTGTGGCGGTTGACGACGTAATATCGAACTTGATGTTACCCGTACCGGCAAAACTTAGGTTGTTCGCAAACGTGATCGTACCGCCGACTGATGTCGGTACGGCAGGATTTGGGTTAGTTCCGGTGGCGCCCGGAATTGTATCGGCCGGAGCCAAATTGCCTTCATCGTGGACATAGTTGCCGGCGATCTGGCCGGCGCCGAGTACGGTTTGCATTGCCGACGTGGAATAGCCGCCCGGAATCGTCGAACCGGAAACGTCGAGTATTCCCGTGCTGAGAACGTTCACGATACTATTCTGACCGGTCACACCAGCGGGAATCGCAGCCATGTTGGTCAGCTTCAAAGTGCCGGTGGAAACAGTCGTTACGCCACCGCGCCGATTCGACGTGGTGTTCAAGGTTGGCTGATACGCGAGCGTACCGGATAAAGTGAGCGTTCCGGCGCCAACTTTCAGGATATTCAACCCGCCATTATTGGTTCCGCTGACGGGCGCACTCGCGGTGTCAATGGTGCCGGCAAACTCAGTATTGGTGTTCAATGAGCCGATGGAATAGGTCACGGCAGTGCCGCCGCTCTCGCCGCCGCCGGATAGAATTGCCGTCGAGGTGCCTGAGAGGGAGCCGAAGCTGACGGTATTGCCGCCGGAGTTCGTACGCACGAATGTCATCACGTTGTCGAACGTGACGGGAACACTTAGAAAATTGGCGCCATTAAAGGCCCCGGCCTGAATGCGCATGCGGAAGACACTGTTCGTGGGCGAGCCAGTGGCCGATCCGGTGATGTTCACAGCAGCCGGGGCGCCATTGACCATCCAGCTATCATCGGCCGAGAGCGTGGACATCTCGGGCACTTGGAGATTGAGGGTCGCGCCCATCGCGGAGATATTTCCCACGCTGTTGTTGGACCGGATCGTGGCCGTGTTTCCCGAGGCCACGACAATCGAATGAACAGCGCCGTTCACGGCCACATTGCGGAGCGACTGGTCCGTATCCAATGTCGTACCGTTGGCGAGCGTGATCACCTGGCCGGAAAGTACGGCCCGCTGCCGCAGCGTCCCGGCATTGATATTGATGCCGCCAGTGATCGTATTAACTGCCCCAGCGCCGAGCGTGAGAATGCCATTGCCGAGCTTGTTGAATCCCATCGTGCCCACCAGGCCGTGGAAAATCGCCGCGTCGTCATTCGTCACGGCCGCGACGAGTGGATTGACCGTGATGTTGGGTTTCACGACACCGTTGTCGAGCGTGATGGTTGATGCGTTGTTCGTTCCCAACAGCCAACTGCCGCCGGTGGCCGTATTGGTATCGCCGAACAGCATGTTGCCGATCGTGAGCGACAGGTCCTCGGTAACCGTCATGTCGCCGACAATGTCGACGGTGCTGAAGTCGGCCGTTTGGCTGGCGCCCGTGGCGACCGTGCCGCCGCTCCAGTTCAGCGGATCGTTGTAGTCATACGCGCCGCCGACGGTTTGTGTCCAGGTACCGCTGGCCTGTGCCATAGCCCACCCCTGGCAAACCAAAACGATTACCAAAGCCGTCAGTAGACGGCCGCCCATCCCGCGTGAAATTGAAATCAGTGAACACATCGCCCGATGTCCTTTCTAAATTCCGAAACTACTTGCCCTCTAAATTATCGACCCAAACTAAACTTCGTTGTTGTTACAACAGTGATTCGTAAATATCCTCCGAAGCACGGCTGGCCATGCGGCGCAAAACAGTCACATCGACGTCACTGCCGAGAAACCCCGCCGAACCGTCGCTCATTCCCACATGAGCCCCGCCGGGATGGAAACTGCCAAAGCTCGTTTCCGTCAACGGCACATAGACTTTTCCGGGAAGCGAGGTCCCGTCCTCTTCGAGGTATCGTTCGACGTTGAGTCCCCAGCGAACGGTCTTCGTATTATAAACGACGCCATTCGAGCTGGAGACGTCCTCGCCGGCCCCGTTGTTGCTCGTGCTGCCGACGATCCACGGCTCTTGGGGACCAATATCCCAGGACATTTCGCCGTACATGATCGTATGGCTGCTGCCATCGGTGATGTCGCCGAAGTCGATCTTACTAATTGGAAAGATCACGCCATTGATCGCCGTGCCTCCGGAACCCTCCGATCGTGTGCCACATGCATATTGAATATAGGTGCTCTCCGGCCAGGTCCAAGTGCCACCGCCGGGCTTCTGACAGCCAGTACCCGACGTTCCGTTCTTGAAGGGTCCCGGCCGCGCGCCCATGTTGCCCACGTAGTGGCATTTGAGATTGTTCTGCTGTGCGGTACCAGGATTGTCCCTTTCGTTCCGATAGGTGAGCTCCAAGTTCCTGCCGCTTGGGCAGCGCAGGAACGTCAGCGGCGTACGAAATGCTTTCGCATTATTGGCATGCCGCCAGTGTTGATTCTGATCGACCAGATTTTGGACGTTTTGCTCTTCCATATAGGGCAACAGGCGGGCCTGACTGCTCAATCCGCCAGTTGGCGTGTTGCCGACGTACTTCACGTCGCCGTGTGACGGAAGCTTCTTTTTTGTCGCCTCGTAATTGTGCGCGGCCAGCACCAGTTGCCGCATTCGGTTGACGCAGTCGGCTTTGCGGGCCGCTTCCCGGGCGGCCTGGATGGCCGGCAACAGCAGGGCCACCAGGATGCCGATGATCGCGATCACGACCAATAACTCGACCAACGTAAATCCGCTGTGCTTGCCACTCATGATCGATCGATTTGTCCGTTCCAATTCCGTGCGTACCATTGCATGAACTCCGTCCTGCGCACGCGCACCAATAGCCCGCCGATATTGGAAAAGACCGTCCCGGAAAAGTATTCGCGCCCTATTCGCGATCGTCGTCAGCCAACCCAGTGATCGCGCCCCTGCTTCAAAAGTCTCCACCACTCGCAAACATCAGCCCCCAACCTCAAACACCGTGCCTGCCTGCCCCATCCACGAGTGATGGACAGGCACGGCGATTGACGCTGCATTAATTGGTCGCCGGTTGCCCTCGCAGCGGCGTCACGACAATTCCGTACATGCTGCGCCGATCACTAACCTTCGGCCGCCGCGATTGCTCGTAGCTCAGTGCTCCGAGCATCACGGTGGTCGGCTCCGGCACCACGCGCTGCCAGACCGAAAACATATGCTCGATGCTATTCCCGGGCC
>JBIOWO010000386.1:0-15119 GCA_044868555.1 Lacipirellulaceae bacterium
CTGCCCGACAAAAAGGTGCCTGACCCCTTCCCGGCCGGCAGCTTGTCGACCTGCAGGTAACGGCAGCCGGCATAGAAGAATTGCGGGAACCACGTCTCGGGCTCGTCCGTCGCCTTCGTGTACTGCCACCACGCCCCGCCGCGGTTGCCGCCAACCGTGCCGCGATTGATCGTGCCGTCGTCACGCACTACCTCGGCATGGGTGAGCCGCACCGTGCTGCCCGCCGGGCCGCTCACCGTGATCCGCGGCATGAACGAGGCGTTCTGGCCGAGATCGATCACGTCCCGCGTGTCGCTCAACCGATTCACCGAAACGGGCCCGATCGTTTCGATGGCCCCCAGCGGCGGCGCGCTCGTGCTCTGTCCGCGGAGCTTAGCGCTCGGCCGCACCAGTTCGACGGCGTGCTCCCACGCTGCATCATCAAAACCTGGGCGATCCCAACTGGTCGGCGCACGGCGGGCATCGTAATCTTCACCGCCAAAGATGTCGTTGTAGGTCACCGGCCCTGCGTTCACTCGCCATTTCTCATCGGTCACGACGAGCTCGCGCGAGCCGTCGTCGTATTCCAGCTCAATTTGAGCGATCGTCCGCTGTGGTCCAAACGAGCCTTGAAATTTGCTGAACCGGTTTCGCCGCTCCGTGTGATACATACCGTCGCCCAGCGCCAGGCCGGCCGCATTCGCGCCGTCACGCACGAGCGGCGTGATGTCGTGCGTTTCGTAGAGTGCCGTCTTGTTGTACTTGGTCCAACCCGGAGCGAGCAGATGGTCGCCCACTTTTTGCCCGTTTAGATTCATCTCGAACTGGCCCAGGCCGCACACGTGCACAATCGCCCGCTTGAGCCCAGGCTTCACATTGAAATCACGTCGCAGTAAAAGCGATTCCGTCTGCCACGGCGCGACGATCCATTTCGCCTTCCAATCGGCGTCGCGCAGCACGCCCATCGTCCACGTGGCCGGCTCACTCCAATCCGAGGGCTTCCCATCCTTGTCCCACACACGAACTTTCCAAAACACCTGCTGCGACGACCGCAATGGCTGGCCGGCGTAGGGAATATGAATCGTCTCGTCCGATTCCACTCGGCCGCTGTCCCACAGGTCGCCCTGATCGCCGGCGAGCCGCTCCGCCGACGAGGCCACAAGCACCTGGTACGCGGTCTGCCGTTCGCCCCGCGCATCGCCGTTGACAACCCAATACAGTCGCGGTTGCTGCACATCGACTCCCAGCGGATCGACTTCCAATTCACACCGCAATCGCCCCGGCGAGGCCGCTTCAGTGGCCGGGACAAAGAGTGCTGTGCCAATGACGAGTACTGTGCCAAAGATCTGGAGGGCACGAAGGAGTGGAATGCCGTTCGGGTGGGTAGCCGCCTGTTTCATGAATGCGGATCCGGGGCTTTGTCGCATGGTCTTGTCGCGAACGCGGGCGAAGCGATTCGCCATTCATTGTAGCCGCTCCCATTAACGACGGCGGCTGCGTAAGATCGACGAGTTGCATGTCTCAATTCAAGGGCCAGCTTCGGCATCGGATGCGCTCAATCCGCGCAGCAAACAACTCACACTTATTTGTGGCACGGCGACTAGGAATCACGCTAGAATCGCGGAAGTATCACGTTTACAGTGAGACTTGGATCGATCGCGAGCGTCAACTCGGGGCGAGCCGCGGTCCATCGGGCGGAAGGGCGTTGAAGTGGCAGGCAGGGCGATTCTGTTTCTATTGGTCGGCGGATTGGCGACCGTGCCATTGGCGGCGACGGCGCAGATCCCCGCGTTCCCGGGCGCCGACGGCGCGGCGGCCAACGTCACCGGCGGCCGCGGCGGCCTCGTCTACCACGTCACCAAGCTCGACAAGAACTTCAGTCACAACGAACAGGGCACCCTCCGCTACGGCTTGAACGACGCCAACTTTGGCGGCCAGCCGCGCACCATCGTGTTCGACGTGGCTGGCACGTTCTGGCTGGGCCGGTACGGCGCAGAAAAGAATCACAACAACGGCTGGGACACTCAATCCCGGCTCAATCTCGGCAGCAATGTGACGATCGCCGGCCAGACCGCGCCCGGGCCGGTGTACATCATGGGCGGACTGCTGAAAGCGGGCAGCAACAATGCGATCGTCCGCAACATTTCCATCGCCCCCGGCTACGGCATGCGCACCTTCGAGCAGCCCGACGCAACCCCGCCCGTGCCGCCGACGCCCGGCGATTTCCCCGACGCTTACGTCTACGACGCGATCGACATTACCGGCCAGAACCTGATGATCGACCACGTTTCGACGTTCTACTCCACGGATGAAACGATTTCCGCGAACGAGCTGGCGGCCAACATCACCATCCAGTACAGCAACATTTCGCAGGGCCAGAACTACCCGCAGGCAGACGCCGAAGCGAATAGCGTCACGTACACCGGCCACGCTCTGGGTTCGCTGCTGCAGGCCGGGTCGAACGCCAAGATCAGCGTGCACCACAACTTGTACGCCCATCAGAAGGGCCGCCTGCCGCGTGTAGGCAGCGAAGTCGGCACCGGCGCGTACAACGATTTCCGCAACAATGTGTTTTACAACTGGCTGGGCACCGGCGGCAGCGGCTCGAGCGGCCAGCCCAGCTTCAATAACTTCGTAGGAAACTTCTGGCGCGCTGGCCCCGGAGGCGATAATGTCAGCCAGACTGCCGGACCGGACGGCGAGAACGGCACGCTCGACGACGTCGGCGTCGTCGTGCAATCGAGCGGCGGTACGGCTATTTTCAGCGGCAGCAACTCCTCGGGCACCCGCGTTTACCACACAGGTAACTTGAAGGACACGAACAAAGACGGCGACGCCAACGACGGCGTCGCGCTGGCAAACAGCGATTTCGGCTCGTCCAGTTTCCAGGCCAGTCCGCAGTGGTACCTGGGAACCGCCACCTACACCGGCGTGACCGATTCGGCCACGACCGCCTACAACCGCGTTCTCGATTACATGGGCGCCAACTGGTGGACGCGCAACGCCACGATCGACACGCCCGACGAGCGGATCATCAACGAGGTCCGCACCGGCGCCGGCAAGATCAAGGCCTGGGCCGACGACCCGTTCAATAGCGATTCGAGCGAGGGCGGCGAATGGCGCAGCCTGCTGTCGATGCGGGCCGATACTACCACGGGTGCGGCGCCGTTCAACTGGCCTGCCGATAGGGATACTGATCAGGACGGCATGCCGAATGACTTTGAGGCGCTCCATGGCCTCGATTCGAACACGCCCGACAACAACGGCGACTTTGACGCCGACGGCTACACCAATCTCGAAGAGTACATCAACGAGCTGGCCGCGTGGCCCGCGCCGAAGCCGCTTGTGTTTAACGCCGCCACGAACAACCGCTATGCCCAGATCACCAACTGGGACATCAAGTGGCAGCCGTCGAAGTATGATGAGGCTCAGATCAACGCCGGCACGGTGGTGGTCGACGCGGTCGGCCAGCACGCCGGCACGCTCAAGATTGCCGCCAACAACGGAAATTCGGCCCAACTCAACGTATCAAGCGGCTGGCTGAAGGCCAATAATTCGGTCGTGATCGGCGGCACGCCCACCGCGGCCGGCACGCTCAATCTCAGCGGCGGAACGCTCAGCACGCCACTATTGAGCAAAGGCGCGGCCGGCGCATTCAACTTCACCGGCGGCACGCTTCACGCCGACGTGGTGGACTTCGACCTGGTCAATAGCGGCGGCACGATCGCACCCGGTCAAAGCCCCGGCCTCACCGTCGTCAACGGCGACCTCACGCTCAACAGCGGCGTGTTGGAAATCGAAATCGGCGGCACGCAGCCCGGCCAGTTCGACCGGCTCGAAGTCCACGGCGAGACCACGCTCGGCGGCACGCTCAAAGTAAGACTCATCGAGCTGAACACCGGCCCCTACGTGCCGCAACTGGGCGACACCTTCGCCTTCCTCGCCGCATTTGGCGGCGGCGACGGCCAGTTCGACGGGCTCGACGTTCCACAACTCGCGCCGGGACTCGCCTGGGCCGTGGCACCGGGCGACGTCGCCTACTTTCTAACGGTCGTCGCCGCGCCCTCAATCCTGGCCGGCGATTACAACGACGACGGCGTCGTCGACACGGTCGACTACATCGTCTGGCGAAAGGGCCTGGAAACCCAAGCGCCGCTTCCGAACGAAACGGCCAGCCCCAACGTTGTTGACAGCGCCGACTACGACGAATGGCGCGCCAACTTCGGCGCAACATCCGCCAGCGGCAGTTCTCACTTAGCGTCTCGCGGCATTCCGGAACCTGCCACAGTTTGTCTGCTCGCAATCTTAATAACCGGCGCGCTCTTCCGGCAGCGACGGAGATCCGGCAGGTAAAAAATCATAAGTCGACCTGATCGCAACCAGAGATTTAGACATGCACTCGACGACACGAATGATCGGTCTGGTGCTCGCGGCAATCGGCCTTGGGTCCGGTCAGACGGCGGCCGTGCCGGCTTTTTCCGGCGCGGAGGGCTTTGGCGCCATCACTGGTGGCGGCCGCGGCGGGCAAGTGATCCACGTCACCAACCTGAACGACTCCGGCCTAGGGAGCTTCCGCGCGGCGATGGAAGCGAGCGGACCGCGCACCGTCGTGTTCGACGTTGCCGGACAGATTAATCTCACAAGCGAAGTGAACATCCTGAACCCGTACGTGACGATTGCGGGACAAACTGCACCAGGCGCCGGTGTCACGATCGCGGGTGAGACGACCAGTATCGATACGCACGACGTGATTGTCCGCTACGTGCGATTCCGCCGCGGCAATACCACTCGGGCTGACGATTCGCTCGGCAGCGATCGCACCAACAGCAACAACTTGCAGAACCCGAAGACGGGCAACATCATCGTCGACCACGTCTCGGCCAGCTGGGGCTTGGACGAAAATATGTCCATCTATCGCAGCAAGCTCGACGCGCCGCTTGTCCCGGGCGGCTCGACCGTGCTGCCGACGCGCAACGTCACGATCCAATGGTCGATCAGCTCCGAGGCGCTCAATCCGAACCGCCATGCGTTCGGCAGCACGCTCGGCGGGGCGGGTGTCAACCACCATCACAATCTGTGGGCCAGCAACACAGGCCGTAACCCGAGCATCTCCTTCTCCGATTTCATGGATTTCCGCAACAACGTGCTGTTCAATTGGATGCACCGCAGCGTCGACGGGGCCGGTCCCGAAGCCCACGTCAACATGATCAACAACTACTACAAGCCCGGCCCGGCCACCGGCTTTTCCAACGACGTGACACCGCAGCCGACGCCCCAGCTGAAAGTCACCATCGTCGAACCCGAGCTGCGCGACGGTCCGCCCTACACCCCCGCGACCATCGGCGACTGGTATGTCGACGGAAACTTTGTGGAAGGTTATCCCGAAGTGTCGGCCGACAATTGGGAAGGCCTGTCGCAGGTCGCCCCGGGCGTGTTTGCCACCGGAGTGCAGTTCGAGAATCCGTATCCCATCGAGTGGGCCCGCGTCATCAGCCCGATTACGCACGTCGAACGGCCGAACGACCCGGACGATCCGTTCGACGGTCCCGCCGGCCCGCCGATCCCCATTCCCGACTTGCCGGTGATCGCGACGCAATCGGCCCAGGACGCCTACCAGGCGGTGCTCGCTGGAGCCGGCGCCCGATTGCCTGCGCGCGACGCGGTCGATACGCGGATCACCAATTCGGTGCTGACGGGAATCGCCACGGCCGGCCCGCGCGGCGACGGGATCATCAACCATCCCAACGACGTTGGCGGCTATCCCAACATTGCCATGGTCACGCGGGACGCCAACTGGGACACCGACCAGGACGGCATGCCCGACACGTGGGAGTGGGACCACGGGCTGGCGCCGGATAATGGCGCCGACCGCAACGACGACTTCGATAGCGATGGTTTCACCAACCTCGAAGAGTATCTCAACGATGTCGGCGCGTTCAAAGCGGTGCCGGATGTTGTCTGGGACGGCAGCAACGGACGGTACGCGCTCATCGAAAACTGGGACATCACCTTCCAGCCGTCCAAGCTGGACACGGCCGTCGTACGTAGCGGGACGGTCGCGGTCGATGCTGTGGGCCAGCACGCGGGCACACTCAAGATCGCTCCCACAAACGGCGACACGGCCACGGTGAACATCACGGGCGGCTGGCTGGCCGCCAACGACACAGTCGTGATTGGCGGCACGCCGACGGCCGCGGGCACGCTCAATTTGAGCGGCGGAAAACTCTCGACGCCGCTCTTGTCGAAAGGTGCAAACAGCACGTTCAACTTCACCGGAGGCACACTGCAGGCCGATGTGGTCGACTTCAATCTCACGAACAACGGCGGCACAATCGCCCCCGGACACACTTCGGCAAGCTCAGTGCAGGCGAGCCCCGGGGTCACTCATATCATAGGCGACCTGGTGCTCGATAGCGGCGTGCTCGAAATTGAGATCGGCGGCACGCAACCTACGCAGTACGATCGGCTGTTGGTCGACGGAACTGCCGACTTGGGTGGAACCCTTCGAGTCAAGCTCATCGACCTGGGCGACGGAGTGTTCGCCCCGCAAGCTGGTAATTCATTTAGCGTTCTTGTCGCCTTCCAGGGCGCGGGGGACTACTTCGACGCATTCGATCTGCCCGTTCTGCCGCCCGGTCTGGCGTGGCGAATCGGTCCCGGCGACTTGACCGTTTACTTGAAGGTCATCGCCATCGGGCAGGCCGGCGATTTCAACAACGACGGCTCCGTCGATGCGGCCGACTACGTCGTTTGGCGCAACGCGTTGGGAACGCACCTGCCGCTTGCAAACGAGACGGCCAGCCCGGGCAACGTCGACCAGGACGACTATCAAGTCTGGCGAGAGAACTTCGGCGCGACTTCGACCAGCGGCCTGGGCAACCTTGCGAACGTCCCGGAGCCAACGACGATCGCGCTCATCGCGTTGGCCATCGTACTCGCGATGATCCGGCTTCGAGCATCCAGCATCTAACATCCGGCCTCCTTTCGACTGTGCGTGTTTTCAGGGCCCATTTTGCAAGAAGACTCGCTGGTTGCAAGTGAAGGCCGGTGTAGAATGGAGCGCTGTGGTAACGAACAGCGCAGAGGCGAGCGACATGCGGCAAAGGCGGGTAATTGCGGTTCGTGCTGTGCTCGCGATCAGTTGGCTGATGACAGCGGCGACCGGCTACGCGCAGATCAAGGCCTTCCCGCAGGCCGAGGGATTCGGGGCCGCGGCGGTCGGCGGGCGCGGTGGCGACGTCTATCACGTCATCAATCTGAACGACTCGGGCGCCGGCAGCTTGCGCTTCGGCATCGATAACGCACCGACGAGCGGCCGGACGATCGTATTCGACGTCGGCGGCTGGATCACAATCGCGAGCAAGCTGGGGATCAACAGCGATAAGAAGAAAATCACGATTGCCGGGCAGACGGCGCCAGGCGGCATCGGCGTGCGGGGCAATCAGTTTTCCGTGGGCGGCGACGACATCGTTGTCCGCCATATGCGATTCCGACCGGGAAAAGGCGCCGGACGGGTCGATTCGGCCGGGGCGAACGTCGATGCCCAGCGGGTGATCTACGACCATGTCTCCGCCGGCTTTAGCTACGACGAAAATTTTTCCGTGCAGGCCACCGACCTGACGCTGCAGTTCAGCAACGTCACCTTTGGCTTGGAAGACCATTCAGCCGGATCGCTGCTGGAGAATCCCCATCGCCTCTCCATGCACCACAATCTCTACGCCCACAACGACACGCGCAATCCCAAACACCGTGTCCACGAGACACTCGATTGGGTCAACAACGTTATCTACAACTGGAACGACCGGGCCTTCTACATGGAGGGCACCTCTAGTACCGGCTACTTTTGGACGTCGAACATCGACGGCAACTATTTCATTGCCGGCCCCAATCAAGACAACACGAAACCGCTCAGCGGCGGCTCGGTCGACGATTACGGCACGTGGTGGGGCACCAACGCCTACGACAGCGACGAAGACGGCGTCCACAATGGCCAGAACTATGTACGCGGGCAGGCCAACTTTTCGGACGTCTCGAGCGCGCTGACCACTTGGAGCGATACGCCCTATCCGGTCGCGGATGAGCTGTGGAAAGACGCGTCGCCGCAGGCGGCTTACCAACGTGTGCTCACTGAATTCGGGGCCACGCCCTGGGACCGCGATGAAATCGATTCGCTGCTCGAGGGCGACGTCGTCAATCGCCAGGGCGGCATCATCAGCCACGAAAACGAGCTGGTCGCTCGCGGCGTTTCCAATAGCGGTTTCGGCGCGCTCGGCGGCGGTACGCTGCCGACCGATTCCGACGGCGATGGAATTCCAAACGCCTGGGAAACGAAGCATGGCACCAGTCCGTCGATCGCCAACAACAACGGCGACTTCGACTACGACGGCTTCACCGATCTGGAGGAATACCTCAACGACCTGGCCGCCTTCCCGGCGACGGGCCCGCTGGAGTTTTCGGGCATTGGCCGCTATGCGGATTGGAAACGCTGGACGAACCGCTGGGAGCCGTCGCGCGTCGATCAGGTTCGCGTGACCAATGGCGCCGCGTTCGTCGACGCGGTTGGACAGAAAGCAGGATCATTGCAGATTGCCGGCGCCGCTGGATCGAACGGCCGGATGTATATCACGAGCGGCTGGCTCGAAGTGACCGACGACGTAGACGTCGGTGGCGCGGGGATCGGACGCATCGAGCACCATGGGGGCGAACTACGTGTGCTCGCGGGTGGTGTCCACGTGAACAACGGCGAGTACCAACTGCGGGGAGGCGTGTTGCGAACACCGGAACTGACCAAGGGAGCGAACGGCCAGTTCGTTTTCACCGGCGGTGTGCTACAGGCAAACTCGACGGATTTCCATCTGGTCAACGACGGCGGCACGATCGCACCCGGCATGGGAACGGCGGGCGGGATTGGCACGATGAACGTGCTCGGCGGACTGACGCTCAACAGCGGCGTGCTGCAGATCGAGTTGTCGTCCGCGCTCGTGTCCGACACCGTGACCATCGGCGGCACCGCGCAGCTCGGGGGCAGTCTCAATGTCGTGCCGATCGGCGGATTTTCGCCGTCGGCCGGTCAAACCTGGTCGATTCTGACCGCGACAGGTTTTGACGGCGCTTTCAGTTTCATGACTCCCGGGTATTCCGTGCAGCAAATCGGCAATAACCTGTGGCTCACGCGGGCGGCCGGCGCCGCAAGTCAATCGGTTCCAGAGCCAACTGCCTTATCGCTCGTTGCGATCGGATTCCTGGCAGTCACAATGCGCCGCCGCAGAGTTCGCCTCGCCGTCATCGCCGTTTGCTCAGTATCGTTTCTCGGTGTTGTCGACACGACCAAGGCAGACACGCTGAAAGTGATCGCGGACGCTCAACTGAACGAGAACGGCACCACGGGGATGGGTGATGCCACCAGCACCGGCACCGGGAATGGTACGAACCTCAACGCGCGGTGGAGCTTTTCGGCGTCTCCTCCGAATCGCAACGAGTGGATCGCGCTGAAATTCGACCTCAGCGCGTACAGCGACAAAGCGCGGCTGGCGAACGTGGCCTTGCGAACCACCATGTTTCGCACGCACACCAGCAATTCCAGGACCTTGCAGCTCTATGCCTTGACTCCGGGAACGAGCGGCGAGAATTGGCCCGAGGCGACGATCACCTACGGCTCGATGCCGGGGTTTACATTCGACGCCAATTCGACCACGAACGTCCTGAATGTGGGCGGCGCGCTGCAGAGCCTGGGAGCGTTCCCAGTTTCCGGTGTCAACAATGAAGGAGATGTAACGCTCATTAATCCGGCGTCGCTCACGACGCTTGTTCAGGGCATGGGCGGGAATAACTTGCTCACCGTCCTGATTTCAGAACAGAATTCGAACACCGCGCAGTGGCGAATTGCCTCGCGGGAAGCTACGGCGACGGAGACAAACGTCCTTACCGGTCCGGTCGGCAGCTTCGCACCGTATCTGCAATTCGATGTCGGGGCCAGCGGTGTCGGCGGTGATTACAATGACGATGGCATCGTGGACGCCGCGGATTACGTTGTGTGGCGCGACCGGTTCGGGATGAGCAGCCTCACCAATGAGGAAGTCTCCCCGACGACGGTCGACACGGCGGACTATCTGTATTGGCGCGAGCGGTTTGGGGCCACGACGCCGGGCGGGGCCGGTGCGACGGTGGCCGCGGCCGTTCCGGAGCCGGTTTCGGCGGGGCTATTCGTGTTTGTCAGTTTTGTAATGCAACGGATTCGGCGGCGAGTCCGCTCGTAGTATCTCGTTAGTACGATATGGACCGGGAGAGGCGGAGAGTTCGTATGTTGATTCGTATTGCGCATTGCTGTTGGTCGGTCCTCGTCGCGTCCATCACCATCTCAATTTTCAGCGGTGATGCGCTCGCCATCCCCGCCTTCCCCGGCGCCGAAGGTTTCGGCGCCAATTCCACCGGCGGCCGCGGCGGCGAGGTGTTCCACGTCGACAGCCTGGCCGGCACCAGCACGGGAACGTATCAGGGGTTCGACGGTTACAACCACGGCACGCTCCGCTGGTGCCTGACGTACGACAATTCCACTCAGCCGCGGACGATCGTCTTCGACATCGGCGGAACAGTACCGCTCGCCAGCCAGATTACGATTGAGAACAGCAAAATGACCGTGGCCGGTCAAACCGCGCCCGGCATGGGCCTGACTTCGTCCGGCCGCCCCTGGCTATTGGAGTCGGGAGACAACCTGGTGATCCGCTATGTTCGCAACCGCCTGGGAAAAGCAGGTGGCCAGGATTCGATGGGCGTTGAAGGGGGAACCAATATCGTCTTCGACCACGTTTCCAGCACGTGGAGCAACGACGAATTGCTCTCCGTGGCCAAAGACGGCAACCTTGTCACCGTCCAGAACTCGTTCATCTACGAAGCGCTGGATAACAACCAGCATCATGCTTACGGCTCGCTCATCCGGCCCGATATCGATAGCAAGGTGACGTATCACCACAATTTGTACGGCGACAACCAGAGCCGCAATCCGCGGCCTGGAACCTACAACAACCGGTTGCTCGAATTCGATTTCCGCAACAACGTCGTCTACAACTGGGGCCTCAGCGCGGGCTACAGCGGCGGCAGCGAGGGCTCCACGCCCGAGCCCGTCCACATGAATTACGTCGGCAACTATGTCATCTCCGGTCCGTCGACATACGACCACCAGAACCTCGTCTTCCACACGGAACAAAACGCGTCGATGACCGCGTATCAGTCCGGGAACCTGATCGATTCGGACAACGACCTGGATCGCGACGGCGTGGATAACGGCTGGGGCGCGTTCGACGTCGAGGCTGGCACTTTGACACACAAGGACGATGGTCCGTTTGCTTTTTCGGGCGTGCCCGTAACGACTCAATCGGCCGCCGACGCGTACGAATCGGTTCTCAAATACGGCGGCAGCTTCTGGTGGAACCGCGATTCGGCCGACACCCGCGCGGTCACTCAGGTGCGAACGCAAACCGGCGCGATCATCGACCATGAGAGCGACGTCGGCGGCCTGCCCACGCTCGTTGGCGGCGACCTCCGCGACGCCAGTTGGGACACCGACCACGACGGCATGCCCAACGCCTGGGAAACGGCCCACGGCCTCAATCCTGCGAGCTCGCCCGACCGTAACGCCGATTTCGACACCGACGGCTACACGAACCTCGAAGAGTACATCAACGAAGTCGGTGCCTGGCCCGCGCCGCAGCCCATCAGTTGGACCGGCGGCACCGGCCGCTACGCGCTCAACCAGAATTGGAACACGTGGCAGCCGTCGCGGTTCGACGAAGTGCGGATCAACAGCGGCACGGCCACCGTCGACGCGATCGGCCAGCACGCCCGCATCGTCAGGATCGGCACGAATCCGTCCGATAACGGCACGCTGAGCGTCACGGGCGGCTGGCTGATCGCCGCGGAAGAAGTGGTGATCGGTGCGAATGCGGCGGCCACGGCGACGCTCAGCTTGAGCGGCGGCACGCTCGACACGCCCAAGTTGAACAAGGGAGCCGGCGGCACGTTCAACTTCACCGGCGGCACGCTGCACGCCGACGAAGTTGGCTTCAGCCTCGTCAACAACGGCGGCAAGCTGGCCCCCGGCACTTCGACAGGCTCAGTGCAGGCCAGTCCCGGCATTACGAAGGTCACGGGCGACCTGACGCTGGCGAGTGGCGTGTTGGAGATTGAAATCGGCGGCACCGCGGTCGGCCAGTTCGACCGATTGGAAGTCACGGGCGTGACGCATCTCGGCGGAACGCTCTCGGTGAAGCTCGTCGACCTCGGCGGCGGCGTCTTCGTGCCGCAGCTCGGCAACAGCTTCGGCTTCCTCGCGTCGCAACTCGGCACGGACGGCATGTTTGCCAACTTCGCCCTGCCGGCCCTTGCTCCCGGACTGACATGGCAGCTCAATCCGGGCAACGTGACGAACTTCCTCACCGTCGTCGCCGCGAATCCACTCGACGGCGATTTCAACGGCGATGGCAAAGTCGACACGGCCGACTACGTCGTGTGGCGCAACACCGACGGCACGCAGCCGGAATACGACAAATGGCGTGCCAATTTTGGCCGCACCGCCGGCTCCGCAAATGGCACCAGCGCCACGGTCGTGCCTGAGCCGCTCTCTCTTGCTCTCCTGGCCCTAGCGGTCCACGCGAAGCTCCTCCAGCGTGCGCGCCGTTCGTTTGGCGTCAAGTACGGCGCCTGACGTGGCGTGCCACTGGCTATCCCGGTGCCTAGAATGCGAACCATATGCACTGAAATTGCCAATGGCACTCACGAGTCATTGCGCCGCTGCTTGCATTAGCCCGACGCCGAACGGATATTGGATCCGTCAGCAACCGTTTCACATGCTCCTCAAACTCTACAGGTGGTACGCTAATGAATGAAGCTATCTCGCGACGGTACATTGTCTATTCCTTGCTGGCCCATGCGCTCGCAATCGTAGCGAGTTTCCTATCCGGCTTTCAGCCGGTCTATGGCGCGACGATCGTTATCCGCGATCAGTATGCGCCGAGCGATGTCGGCAGCGGCGGGTGGTCGCAGGCCTTTCCTTCACGGCAGATCGCCCAAACATTTCCGGTCACGCTCGACGGATTTTTGGACCATGTTGAACTCTACATCAACAAGCAATCCAATCAGCAAGGAAACATGTTCTGGAACATCCGGCCGACGGTAAACGGCGTGCCAGCGCAATCGACAAGTTTGGCGAGCGGCTCCATGCCGATCGCTTCGCTGCCACAATATTGGGATCGAAACCCAATCACGCTCGATCTGTCAAACCAGCCCGTTCGCGTGAGGCCCGGCGATCTACTAGCAATCACAATCGCCAGCAACGGAGGCGGCGCCTACTGGTTGTCGCATTCCGCCGGGAATCCCGGACAAAAATTCGAGCGGTTCGGGACCGTCGTCTGGCAGCCCGATACGTTCTTTCCCGGACGGGCGCACGCGTTTGCCACCTATGTGCGACTGGTCCCTGAGCCGACCAGCGCCGTCATCGCCCTTCTCGCGGCAACCACACTTGCCAAGAGGGGCCGCAGGCTGTACAAGTCTTTCGCCTAACAGCAAATTTTCCTTCTCCGCCTTGCGCCGAGGTATGCTTGAAGAGGCACGGCTCCGACGCGCCGCAAGCTGAGCCGCAATTGTGTGGCGACCGTCGGTCTGCGACAACGATCTGCGAGGGTATTCCGACGATGTTCGATTGGATCCTGCTGGCCACGCGGTGGCACAAGGACGGTACGCCCTTCCCCGATCGCAAGCTCATTGTCTGTCTTCAGAACGGCGATCCACTGGCGTGGGCGTACACGGCCGCGGCGATCCTCATTATCATCGGGCCGCCGCTCTACTGGGCCTTCCACAAGCGGTAACATCAATCGACCAGTACGCGGCATCCGCTCCGAGTGGTGTGCCAAACGGCGTGGTGTGCCAAGGTTTCGGCCCTGCCGATAGGCTAATCGCAGAAGGAATCGGTCGGCTTGAAGTCCGTAAAGGCACCGAAAACTCCGGTTCAGCACTAGCGGGTCAACTGCAGTGCCCTGCCAGGCCGACCTCTACGATTCAAACTCGCTTCGCGGCAAACCCGACTGACGGATGATTGACCGTAGTGTTCCCTTCTTCACCTCTTTATGGTCTGGCACTGGTACGGTCGTCGTGCCTCCGTCACCACCAATTCGCTGCATCACGACATGGCTGCCGCGGCGGCGAACCTCAATAAAGCCGTGCCGCTCCAGTATAGCGCAGACTTCCTTGCCGGACATCACACGAAACTTACCCAACGGAAACCTCTAACTGGGTGATATAGACATCACCGCCTTCACGAGCAGCGATCTCCGCCGCCGAAGCGCACTCGTAAAACAATTCAACGGCTTCGCGAAGGTTGGCAAGCGATTGTTCAATCGTGTCGCCTTGGCTCGCTACGTCCAGCTCGGGACACAACGCCACGTACCCCGGTGGCTCGGCTTGGATGATTGCCGTCAAGTGCTTGCTCATATACGAAACCCGATGTTGACTGACCGCCGTCCTATTTGGCGAATGAATTGCGTCGCACGACAACTCTAAAACAATTCTATCCCAAGCCGGAGAAAACGCCAATCCGCCCGGACGGCTGGCGCGTCAACTGCAGCGGCGTGTCAGGCGGTTCGGTATTGGAAACCTGGGTACCAATCAATCAGTTCTTCGTAATTTTTGGGAGCGTCGGAAACCACAATGCATCCGGCAACTTCGGCTTCGGCGCGCAAGGCCAAAGTCCACCCGAAGGGAGCAAGCACGGCGTGACGATCCACTATCGACTGTTCGACGGCGGAAAGGTCGCTCGTAGGCGGGTTCTCGCCGGCCGCGGCGCACGCGGCGCACACGAAGAAAAGCTTTCCTGTATGCACAGCCCTGGCGAACAACAAGTCACGCGCTACACACGCGTCGCACCAACCTGCGTGGGCAAAAGTCATAGTACCCGCGAACGCCTAACTTATTATTCGACACAAGCTTTGTGGATGCGACCGTCTTATCCACAAAAATACTTGCTAGGGGGCCTGTAAATCTTTTTGTGTCAAGCCAGCACGAATGTCAATTGTTGGTTAGTTCGGGTACGCGGCCTTCGTAAAGGATGGCGAAGTGGTTGAGGGCTTCTTTCCAGTGGTGGATCGGTCTGG
>JBIOWO010000387.1:0-2435 GCA_044868555.1 Lacipirellulaceae bacterium
CGCTGGCAAGTCAACGCGGTGATGATCCCCACGCCGCACGGCAAATCGTACCTGATGCCGGTGGCCCGGGTGATGAAACTCTATCGACACCACATCGGCAAGCAAGCGATCGCTGTGGAGTCGTGCCCCGCCGATTTGGACGTCGTCGCCAGCCGCACCGACAGCAAGCTGTTTCTGCACGTGGTCAACACGCGGCAGCAGGATTCGGTCGATGTCGCTATGAATTTGGGCGACGCGAAGGTTGTGGCCGCCAACAGCTTTGAGATTGCGGACCAACCCATGGTTGAAGTCTCCGATCTAAACGACCGCGACGTGATGCAAGTCAACAAGCGAGAGCTCGCACGGGACGGCCGCTGGAGATTTCCGCCCGCAAGTGTCTCGGCGGTCGAGGTGGAATTGGCCGCCTGACGCGCGGCAGCTGGTTGGTTGGAAAATTGGCATGCTTTGGAAATTTGAGGCGATTTGCAGCAGGCACGGAGGAAATGAGGCCCGGCGCGGGCTTGAGGTGGGCCCGCGGGAAATTTGAGTCCTTTTTCACGGGAGTAGATCTGATGAAGCGACAACTTTGGCTGCTGGCCGGTGTGGCGATGCTCTTTGCCGGGTCGGCAGAGGCAGCGTTGACGAACCGCTATTCGTTCAACGACGGCACCGCGAACGATTCGGTGGGCACCGCGCACGGCACGGTGGTTGGCACCAACGGCAGCATCGCCGGTGGCCAGCTCGTCTTGGCCAACAACGGCGAAGGTTCGCAGAACCCCGGCGCGACGGGCGCCTTTTTGGATTTGCCCAACGGGCTGATCACCGGCGCCGCCGCCACCAATGGCGCGGTAACAGTCGAAATGTGGATCACCATGCAAGAAAACCATAACTGGGCCGCGGCCTTCACCGCCGGTATCAGCATCAACGGTGAAAACACGTCTGATTGCTGCAACGGCGACCAGCCGTACATCCAAATCATTCCTCGCACGGGCGATGGCGGACAAGGGAACGACGTGCGCGTAACCAGCAATTCGTACGGTGGCGACGAGGGCTTTGTTGACGACCTGGGCGCCGGCAACGGCACCGACCTGGCCGTCGGTCAGCAGGAGCACCTGGTCTCCGTGTTCGACCAATCGGGCGGACTCCCGGGATCGATCTCCGTGTATCGCAATGGCAGCCTCATGGGCACGGCCACGATCGCGGCCAATCTCGATCTCAAGACGTTCCTTCGCTCGGGCAACGCTCCTGGCGGTGACGTCAACGTTTGGCTCGGCCGCTCGCAATGGCCGGACTCGCTGCTCGAGGGCAGCTTTGACGAAGTGCGGATTTACAACGGAGCACTGACCGCCGACCAGGCAGCGGCGAATTTCCGCGCCGGTCCGAATACGGTCGTTCCCGAACCGGCAAGCCTCGCATTGTTGGGTTTCGCTGCGTGCGGGTTGATCGCGCGCCGACGCAGTCGTTATGGCAATTGACAGATTTGTGGTCGACCGGGAGCCGGCTTCTCCGGGGGGCGAAGCCGGCTCCGGCGACCGATTTGGTTCGACAGACGGAACAAACGAAGAACGCACCCTCCGATGACTTGCCTCCGAAGATTCACTTTGATCGCGGCCGCGCTCGCGGACGGACTGCTACTGTATGCCGCCGGCGTGCGCGCGGAGTACAAGGTGGAGCGAGTGGTGGGCGGACTGAACCAGCCGATTTCAATGACGCAGGCGCCGGGCGATTCGTCGTCGATCTACATCGTCGAACGAGCCGACAGCGGCAACACGCTCGGCAAGATCCGCAATTACAACCCGCAATCCGGCACCTTCAGCACCTTCCTGGACCTCACCGGCACGATCAACGCCGACGGCGGCCTGCTCTCGATGCGGTTCCATCCGGAATACCAAACGAACGGCCTGTTCTACGTCGTCTCGAACGACAACGGCAGCAATCGACTCGACGAATACAAGACGATCGGCGGCACGCCGCAGTTCCAGCGCCGCCTGCTGCAGTACCAGAACCTCGACAACGTGTTCCACACGATGAACGAGGTCCACTTCCGCCCGAACGGCAACAACAACGAACTGTTTGTCACGACCGGTGACGGTGGCACGCAGGCCAACGACCCCGATCACGATCCGGCCCTGATCGAGAGTCCCGATTCGCCCTACGGCAAGCTGATGAAGATCAATCTCGCGGCGAGCTTTCCCACGCCCGCCACGGACCCGACTCACGCCGGAATCGACGTCGTTGCGCTCGGACTGCGCAACCCATATCGTTCCGGCTTTGACCGGCAGACCGGCGATTTCTATTTAGGCGACGTCGGTTTCATTACGGCGGAGGAAGTCGACTTTATCCCGGCCAGCCACTTCGCGAACCCATCGCCGCCAGTCCTCGATTTCGGCTGGACCGATCGTGAAGGGACCGTCGAGACCGATGCTCCCTACGCTGGCGGCCCCGGTTCGCCAGGC